>DBBY01000044.1:1529-43875 GCA_002292855.1 Flavobacteriales bacterium UBA972
CTTCATTTGCTGATTCACCCGCGTTACCTTTAGCCTCATGCAGCACAACCTCGCAGGGAAACGCGCCATCGTAGGTGGCGGATCACAAGGAATTGGCCGGGCGGTAGCCGAGGCCTTGGCGGCCCAGGGCGCCGAAGTATTGATTTTAGCACGCGGTGCAGAGGCGCTTGCCTCGGCGGCCGCATCCTTGCCGACCCCCTTGGGCCAGAAGCATCGCTGGATTAGTGTCGACAACGCTCAACCCGAAGAACTTTCGGCCTCCGTGGCGGCCGAGCTCCATGCCTGGGGCGACGCCCACATTTTGATCAATAACACGGGCGGCCCCAAGGCCGGACCCCTTTTGGAGGCCAGTCCAGAGGCTTTTCTGAGCGCCTTTACCAACCATCTAATCGTGAATCAGCGGCTTGCGCAGCTTGTTGTTCCGGGAATGCAGCGTGCGGGCTACGGACGCATTGTCAATGTGGTCTCGACCAGCGTGAAGGCTCCCCTGCACGGCTTGGGAGTGAGCAATACGGTGCGAGCCGCGGTGGGCAACTGGTCGAAGACCTTGGCCACCGAATTGGCGCCCGTCGGAATTACGGTAAATAATGTGCTTCCGGGGGCTACTTCGACGGAGCGGCTTCGGGCCATCATTGATGGCCGCGCGGCGCATACCAAGCGATCCGCCCAAGAAATTGAAGACGAAATGAAGGCCGAAGTACCCATGGGTCGCTTTGCCGACCCCAGCGAGATTGCTGCAGCGGTGGTCTTCTTGGCTTCCCCAGAAGCCAGCTACATTACCGGAATCAACATTCCAGTCGACGGCGGTCGAACTCCCAACCTATGATGCAGCTCAAAAACTACATCGACGGCGCATTCGCTGCGCCCTCCAACGGTCGCTACCTCGACAACTACGAACCTGCAACGGGCAAGGTCTATAGCCTGATTCCCGATTCCGACGGCACCGACGTGGCCCGCGCTGTTGCTGCGGCCCAAAGGGCCTTCCCAGAATGGTCGGGCTTGACGGCTGCAGAGCGCAGCAAGCACTTAATGCGCATCGCAAACCGCATCGAAGAGCGCCTCGAAGAGCTCGCCGCCGCCGAATCCCGCGACAACGGCAAGCCCTACAAGTTGGCGTCCACCGTTGATATTCCGCGGGCCCGAGACAACTTCGCCTTTTATGCGACCGCCATTCTGCACGACGCCAGCGAAGCCCACGACATGGGCGCCCAGGGCTTTAACTACACCCTTCGCCGCCCCATAGGCGTAGCGGCGTGCATTAGTCCTTGGAACCTGCCGCTTTACCTTTTTAGCTGGAAGATTGCTCCGGCCCTCGCCGCGGGCAACACCGTAGTTGCCAAGCCCTCGGAGGTCACGCCCTACACCGCCTACCTGCTGAGCGAAATTCTGCACGAAGTAGGCCTGCCGGCTGGGGTTTTAAACATTGTGCACGGAACCGGTCCCGGCGTAGGTGAGCCCCTGGTAATTCACCCCGACGTTCCCCTAATCTCGTTCACGGGCGGAACCGCCACCGGCGCGCGCATCAATACTCTGGCGGCACCAAGCTTCAAAAAGCTCAGTCTTGAACTGGGCGGAAAAAATCCGAACGTGATTTTTGCAGACTGCGACTTCGAAGCCATGCTCCGCAGCACCCTGCTCTCGTCGTTCTCGAACCAGGGTCAAATTTGCCTTTGCGGCTCGCGCATCCTCGTGGAGCGTCCTATCTACGACCGCTTCGTGGCGGAATTTTCGCAGCGCGTTGCCGCGCTTCGGGTGGGCCTGCCCCAGGATCCCGATACCCAAATTGGCGCAGTGGTCTCTGCCTCGCACCGCGACAAAATCATGAGCTACATCGAACTTGCCCAGCAAGAGGGCGGTCGCATTGAGTGCGGAGGCCATAGGGTGACCCTAGCCAGCGCCCCCGACGGGTACTACATCGCGCCCACGGTCATCACGGGCCTCACCATGGACTGCCGGACCAACCAAGAAGAGATCTTTGGCCCCGTCGTAACGGTCATGCCCTTTGACACCGAGTCCGAAGCCCTTGAATTGGCCAATGCAACTCGATACGGACTCGCCGCTACGGTTTGGACCAGCGACCTCAAGCGCGCGCATCGCGTAGCGCACGAGATCGAAGCCGGAATCGTTTGGATCAACAGCTGGCTCGTTCGCGACCTGCGCACGCCCTTTGGGGGTGTCAAGCAGTCGGGGATTGGCCGCGAAGGGGGCTTTGAGGCCCTGCGATTCTTCACGGAGCCCAAAAACGTGTTCGTCAAGCTTTAAACGAGGAGCTAGTAACTAGTTACTGGTTTGAGCAACTGGCTGCCATCAACTAAAAACAAGTGGCTAGCAGTAGCTCAAAAAAAAACCCCGACCACTGGTCGGGGCTTGGTAGGAGTGCTTAACTACCCAACGATCGCAAGAACGTTGAACACAAAAATCACCTAAACGCAAAGCACTCTCTGCGGTAGGGATTTCCAAAAGTGTGCCAAAGTCCGGATCGAAGAATAATTTACTTAGTTGCGGTGAACAACCTGAATTTTCTGGCGATAAAAGCCTCCGTCTGCCTGGCGAAGATCAAGGATGTAGGTTCCGGCAGGCCAATCGATGGTGGCTATGCGCATGCCGTCAAAGCCAGGAGCCCTAAATACCTCTGCTCCAGACAAAGAAAAGACACGAACCACGCTCAGGCCCTCGGGCATTTCTAGGGTAATGCTGCCGTCTGCCGGGTTGGGGAAGGTGCGAACGGCCAGCTGCTCCTCGCCAAAGCCCAGGCTGCTGCGCGTCAGAACCAGGCTCTGGGTCGCTACTGCATCGCCCGAGGTGGTGCCGTTCCCGTTGGCAAAAAGGCCGGCGGCATAAATGGTCGTGGCATTGGGAGCGCTGCCGCTGTTCCAAACAAAGTTCCAGGAGGCCTGACCGTTTACTACCGAATTGCTCGAGGAATTGTGGGTAACGTAGCTGCTGCTAACCACCTTGGTGCCGGCCCCAGCCGTCACACTGCCCTGGTGGCCCGAAGACTCTACCGAGGCTTGGAATCCGCTTTTAAGGTGGCTCACTCCGCCCGTTGAGTTGGTTACGGTGATGAGGTAGTTGGTGTTGGGCTCAAAACCCGTGGCGGGAATATCGGTGGTAATGCTAATGCTCTGAGTCGTTATCGATGCACCACTGTGGCATCCCGAACATGTTTCGCCGCTGCTCGCGGGCGATCCGGATTTGCCGCCCGAGGGTCCACTGGAGTTCGTAAGGGCAGGCAGGCTGGCAATGGCCAGCAGGGCGAGGGCGTAGCGCAGTTTCATAAGTGGTATCTAATGTAAAAAAATTTAGGCAGGCTGAAGTTCGTGAATCGTAATCTCCGGCCACATGCCAACGCGCCCCGGGAAGGCGAGATAGCCAAATCCTCGGTTAACATAAAGGGTCTTGCGGCCTACCGGGTAGGCGCCGTTCCAGCGCGGATACTTCCATTTCACGGGGCTCCACTTGAACCATCCCGGAATCTCAATTCCAAACTGCATTCCATGGGTATGACCGCTGAGGGTGAGCGCAATATTAGCGGAATTCGGAAGCACCTCGGCATCAAAGTGCGACGGGTCATGGCTCATCAGAATTTTAGGCGTCGAAGGGTCGGGGCAGAGCGCCAGCGTCTCGTCGAGGCGACCATACTGTGGGAAGGGCGGAAGACCCCAGTTCTCGATTCCCAGAAGCTCCAACTCGGCGCCGTCCTTGCGAAGCAGCCTGCGTTCGTTGCGAAGAAGGTCCCAGCCAAGTTTGGCGTGCTGGCCTACCAGCTCCTCAAAATTTGCCGCTTTTTCTTCGGGACTCGGCCAGGGAATGTAGTCGCCGTAGTCGTGGTTTCCCAGAATGCTAAATACCCCATAAGGAGCCTGAATCTTCGCAAAGCGGGCCAACCAAGGATCCATTTCGTCGGCCTTGTTGTTGACCAGGTCGCCGGTGAACACGACTGCGTCACCATTGGCTTCAATTACGGCGTCAATTCCTTTTTGCACCTCGTCGGGGTCGGTGAAGCTGCCGCTGTGAATATCAGAAATCTGCACAATTCGGAATCCGCGAAAGGCCTCAGGAAGACCCGGAATAAGCGCAGTATGATGCTTGGTGCGGTAGCGCGATCGGCCAAACTGCCATCCGTCCAAAATGCCGAGAAAGGGAATAGTGCCCAAGCCGACGGCAATCCATGACAGGGCCTTGCGGCGCTCGGGCCATCCGTTGCTGCCCAAAAGGGCGTAGCCTCCGCGCACGAAGTCTTCGGCGAGCCAGAGGGCAATCATAGGGAGTTTGGGAACGTACAGTAAGACGAACCAAACCATAAACGTTTGCATTCCGCGCCGAACCTCATCAGACGGGGCCGACGGGTCGTACTTAAAGAACCCATACAGAACATAAGCGTAGCCCAAACCGTGCACCACCATAAAAACGCGCTTGACCCAAGTCGCGGGGTCGAGGGTCCGCAGGCCGCGGTACACATAGAGGTCCATGGCAAAGTAGAGGACCAGGACAAAGAGAAAGGCTACGGGAGATCGCATAATAAATCGAGTGCAAAGGTCGCGCTACCTTCGCTACTGATGCGCAATCCAATAGAAATTCTGTCGGTTTATCAGCTCCGCCAACGATGGAAGGCGGGACTGCTGCTGCTTGCCTTGGTTATTGCCGCGGCAACCCTTTGGTACACAGAGTCTTTGGCGGCAAATCTGCGACTTCGCGAGGCCAGAGAAGTGGCGCGTTGGGCTATGGCCGTGGAGCATATGCAGCAGGCCTCGCTGGATGTGGACCTGACCCTTGCCTCTAGAATTATTGAAGAGAACGAATCCATTCCCTTGCTGCTGCTCGACGACGCGGGCAGGATTATCTCGTCGCGCAACGTACTCTGGGACGAGGCCTCCGCCGCCGATACCGCCCAGTGGAAGGCCTTGATGGCCGCCTACGCTCCGCCCATTGAGCTTCAGCCGGAGCCGGGCCTGTACCAATACATCTACCAGTACGAGTCGACGACGCTGGCCCAGCTGCGCACCTACCCCAGGGTTCTGTTGGGGGTGATGGGGCTGTTTCTTCTGCTTTCGTACTACGGATTCCACCGTGCCCACCGCGCCGAAGAAGACCAAGTTTGGACTGGAATGGCCCGCGAAACCGCTCACCAGCTGGGAACTCCGCTCTCGGCCCTCTACGGTTGGGTTACGGTGCTCGAGGATGAGGCATCGACCCAGCCCAACCTCCTCCCCCTAATTGCCGAGGTGCGCAAGGATCTCGAGCGCCTGCAGACGGTAGCAGACCGCTTCTCTAAAATCGGCTCCGACCAAGCCGGAGAGGTGGCAGACCTCGCTCCCTTGATTGTTCACAGCGTGGCCTACCTTCAAAAGCGGCTTCCCAAGGGAATCCAATTGAGCCATAGCATTGCGCCCTCGCTGCCCGCGGTATGCTACCAACCGGTTCTTTTGGGTTGGGTGCTCGAGAACCTAATTCGCAATGCGGTCGATGCATTGCCCGACCAAAAAGGCCGCATTGAGGTGCGGGCGCTGCGCCTTGGCGACCAGGTAGTTATCGATGTCGAAGACAACGGCAAGGGCATGACTGCGGCGCTGCGACGGTCGGTGTTCCGCCCCGGATTCACCACCAAAAAGCGCGGATGGGGACTCGGCCTGAGTCTAGCCCGCCGAATTGCAGTGCAAGGACACAAGGGGCAACTCGAGGTTTTTCAAACCACGCCAGGTAAGGGGACGACCTTTCGACTAGCCCTGCCGATGCCGTGATGGCGGATGCTTCTGCGCCTCCGCTGGGGGTTTATGTGCACGTTCCCTTTTGCCGGCATGCCTGCCGGTACTGCGATTTTCACTTTTCGACGCTGCTCAAGCAGATTCCCGAGGTGGTGGAGGCCATGGTCCGCGAGGTGGAGCTGCGGCTGCCCTTTGATACCCAAGCCAGCACCCTGTACTGGGGCGGCGGTACTCCAAGCCTGCTCCCTGATGCGGACTTTACCCGCCTGCAGGATGCCCTGCGCAGCCGGCTGCGGCTGGACGCTGGCGCCGAATGCACCTTGGAGGTTAATCCTGAAGACGTTTCTAACGGCAGCTTGGCTCTTTGGCGGCGGGCGGGCTTCAATCGCTTGAGCGTTGGGGTTCAGAGTTTTAGGGACGATCGCCTGGATTGGATGGGCCGTGCGCACCGCGGTGTGGATGCCGAAGCGGCAATTCGCCGCGCTCAAGATGCCGGGTTCAGCAGCATGAGTCTGGATTTAATTTATGGCTTGCCGGGCAGCAGCCTTGGCGAGTGGCAGGAGCAGGTCGGTCGGGCTATGGAGCTTGGCACGCCCCACCTCTCGGCCTATGCTTTGACGGTCGAGCCCCGCACGGCCCTGGCTCATGACGTTGCCAAGGGGCGGAGCGAGGCACCGCGGGACGAGCGCGCTGCCGAGGATTTCTTGTGGCTTCGCTCCGAAGTGGAACGCCTCGGCTGGGAAGGCTACGAGGTCAGCAACTACGCCCGCCCAGGATGCCGGGCGAAGCACAATTCTAGCTATTGGCAGGGCAGCCCCTACGTCGGCATTGGCCCTGGGGCGCACTCCTATGACGGCCACCGCCTTCGCAGGTCCAACGTCCGCAACAACAGCCTGTACCAAGGCGCCGTTTTGGCCAATAAGGAATCGGGCTGGTTTGACCTCGAGAAGCTCAGCGACCAAGAGCACTTTCACGAGCAGGTTTTGACCCAGCTCAGGCGCGTAGAAGGCCTGCCGCGTTCTGCTGCGGGGGGGCGCAACCTCAGTGAGGCATGGTCCAAGTGGATTGCTATGGGCTATATGGTCAGCGACGAGCTGGGCTGGCGCCTTCAGGGCGAGGGCTGGCTCTGGGTTGACGCGGTTGCGGGCGATGCATTTGGTCTTGAATCCTGATTCCCCTAGCTTCGCAACCATGCACGACCTCAGCCTAAATTTTGAATTCGGACGTCCCCGAGCCTGGTACATTGAGGGTCCGCGCCGAGAGGCCGTCTCCCTGGGCGACTGGGTGGGGTCGGTAGAGCAGGGCGGCAGCGTCAACTTTTTCAACGTGCAGTTCAACCCGCACGCCCACGGAACGCACACGGAGTCGGTGGGTCATTTAACCCGCGAAACGGTGCATGCCATAGACCTTGGGATTCCGATGGTGATGCGTGCCAGGGTATTGAGAATCCCCACTGAGGCACTATTAACTCTTGAGGCACTAAAGCAAAGTTCTGCTGCCCTGCTGGACTATGAGGCCTTGGTCCTCTCGACCCAGGCTGGCGACTTAAGCAGCCGCGACTGGCGGCAAACCAATCCTCCAGCCATTGAACCCGAGGCTCTGGCCTGGCTGGCGGCTAAGGGAGTACGGCATTTGCTGGTGGACCTTCCCAGCGTGGATCCCGAAGAAGACGGGGGCGCTCTTGCCGCCCATCGCGCCTTTTGGGGATTGCCCGCCCAGTCCACAAATGGGTCGGATGCGCGCTACCCCCAAGCCAGCATTACGGAGTTGATCCAGGTGCCGCAAAACTGCGCCGAAGGTTGCTACGAGCTCCGTTTGACCCTGGCTCCGATGCAGGGTGATGCGGTGCCCAGCCGTCCAATTCTCTTCCCCTTAGAGAGCCTTTAATCCCCTACCTTTGTTGGGTATGTGGGAGAAAATCGGTAAATTCCTGATCAGAAATCGTCGGGCTGTGCTCGTGTTTTGGGCCCTTTATGTGCTGTTGATGGGATTCCTCGGCCGCAACGTAGAGGTTTCCTACCACTTTGCCCGAATGCTGCCCCAAAACGACAGCGTATACACCGAGTTTATGGCGCTCAACGAGCACTTTGAGCAAGGCAGCGGAGGAGTAATTTTTATGGCTGCGCACGACCGCGCAATGTTCACGCCCTACATTTTGAACTCCTGGATCGAGATGGCCAAGAACATTGAAGCCACTCCAGAGGTCCTGAATGTGCTCTCGTGGCACAACGCAGTGACCCTGAGTTTGGGCCCGGACTCTAACGACCGCTTTGAGTCCCTACCGATCTGCGACGGCCGCATTGACAACCGAGCGGAAGCCGAAGCACTTAGAGACCACCTCAAGGATTTGCCGGTATACCACGGGCTTATGAACAGCCACGACGGCAATACCCAGCTCATGGCGGTGCGCATCAGCGACACAAGCAACTACAGTGCGCTTTTCTTCCCCATGCTCGACCGCATTGCGGCTGAGGCCAAGAAGTTTGAGCGCCGCACCGGGCTTGACGTTCAGCTCTCGGGCGTGCCCTACCTGCGCATGGTGAATGCCCGCAGCATCAAATCAGAGATAAACCTTTTCTTGGCTCTGACCGCCGGAGTTACCCTACTCATAATGCTCCTTATGATGCGCAGCAGCCGCGCCGCACTTATTGCTCTGTCTGTGGTTGGGGTAGGGGTGGTTGGCTCCTTTGGGGTGCTCGGGGTACTTGGCTATAAACTGACGCTGTTCTCGGCCCTTTTGCCTCCGCTGCTCATTGTAATCGCGGTGCCGAACTGCATCTTCTTTATTAATAAGTACCATGAGGAGTATGCGAGCTTAAAAGACGTAAATGCCGCATTGATTAACACCGTTAAAAAAATTGCCTTTGTTTCGCTGCTGACCAATCTGACCACGGCCCTCGGTTTTTCTACCTTCATTTTGACTTCGAGCGACGCTCTCGTGCACTTTGGTATTGCGGCCACCATCAACATTGTCATGGTCTTCTTGCTCTCGATGACCATCTTGCCCGTTCTCTACAGTTGGCTCCCTGCGCCCAGTCCTAAGCACTACAAGCACCTGGAGCAAAAGTGGCTTTCTAACGGAGTTCATTGGCTGATGAAGATTGCGCAATACCATCGACGCTGGGTTTACCTAGGGGCCTTGGCCCTAGCGGTCCTTGGTACGATAGGAATGATGCGGATGGAGACCACGGGCAACATCACCACCGACATCAACCCCAGCGACCCCTTGGTTACGCAGATGCGGTTTTTTGAGCAGGAATTGGGCGGGGTTATTCCGCTAGAAATCGTTCTGGACACCCGCGAACCCGGCGGCGTGAATTCGTCATCGGTCCTTCGCCAGGTCGAGGAGTTTCAGCGTTCGCTCGACACCCTTCCAAACATGTCGCGAAGCCTAAGCATAGTGGACTTCATGAAGTATGGGCGCCAGGCCTTTTATGGCGGACTCCCAGAGTTCTATGAACTTCCTTCGGCTTCAGAACGGCGTCAGATAGCTGCCTTGCTGCCCTCAGGCGCGGCCGATGCCAACGCAGCCTTGACCTCTGGTTTGCTCAGTAAAGACGGACGCCGCATGCGTATTACCGTTCAGGTGCGCGACCTTCCGCGCCCAGAAATGGTCAAGGTAGTTAAGGCCGTGCAGGCCAACGCCGACGCAATTTTTGACCGCGAGCAGCTCGACGTGACTTTTTCGGGTGCGGGCCTCATCTTTTTAAGATCGACGGAGTACCTAATCGATAACCTCGTTATGAGTTTGATTTTTGCGGTTGTCGTGATTTCTCTGTTAATGGGTGGCCTGTTTAAATCCTGGCGCATGATGGTCGTGGCCATTGTCCCCAACCTTCTGCCCTTAATTATGACCGCCGGCATCATGGGCTGGTTTGGCATTCCCGTCAAGCCTTCGACCGTGCTGATTTTCTCGATTTCTTTTGGAATCTCGGTAGACGACACCCTGCACCTTCTCTCTCGCTACCGCATGGAGCTTTTGCAAAATGGGGGAAACATCGGCCGTGCGGCCCTAACAGCAATTAAAGAGACAGGAGTAAGTATGTTTTATACCTCGGTGGTACTTTTTGCAGGCTTTATGATCTTCTTAGCTTCCAATTTTGGCGGAACCCAGGCACTTGGATTGCTCATCTCGATTACCCTCGGCTTTGCCATGTTCTCCAACCTTTTGCTCCTCCCGTCCCTGCTCATGTCGCTTGATAAGTTCATGTCGGCCAAAGACCAGGAGAAAATCCTTGCCGAACTGCCCATAGAACAATAGCCATGAAAGGAATTATACTTGCCGGAGGCTCCGGTACCCGACTGCACCCGCTGACGCACAGCATCAGCAAGCAGTTAATGCCGGTCTACGACAAGCCCATGATTTACTACCCCCTGTCTACCCTTTTAGAGGCAGGAATCCGTGAAATCCTTCTCATCACTACCCCCCACGACGCCCCCCTGTTTCAAAAGCTCCTGGGCGACGGATCCCAGCTTGGATGCCGCTTTGAATACGCCGTGCAGCACGAGCCCAATGGTCTGGCGCAAGCCTTTGTTTTGGGCCGAGACTTTATTGGCGACAGCGCAGTGGCCCTGGTCCTGGGCGACAACATTTTCTACGGAACCCAAATGCCGACCATTTTAAAGGCTTCCGCCAATCCCCAAGGGGGCATTGTGTTCGCCTATTCGGTGAGCGATCCCGAGCGATACGGCGTGGTGGAATTTGATTCCCAGGGCAAGGCCCTCTCGATAGAAGAAAAGCCGTCGCAGCCCAAGAGCAACTTCGCGGTTCCGGGCCTGTATTTTTACGACAATCAGGTGGTTGAAATTGCGGCCAACCTCAAGCCCTCGGCTCGAGGCGAGTACGAGATTACTGACGTCAACCGCGAGTACCTGCGCCGCGGGGAACTCAGCGTGCAAATCATGGATCGCGGCACCGCATGGCTCGACACGGGCACCTTCGAAAGCCTCATGGAAGCCGCACAGTTCGTGCAAATCATTGAGCGTCGCCAGGGCCTCAAGGTCGGCTGCATCGAAGAAGCGGCGTTTCGCCAGGGCTTCATCGACTCGGCCCAGTTGGAGCGCTTGGCCGCCCCTTTGCTTAAAAGCGGCTACGGCGCCTACCTCCGATCCCTGATCCATTGATTCCATTTATGCAAGCGGACTTGCCATCAATTCCCCATAAATGAAGTCTTTAGAACGGCTACAGCGCCTTTTTCTGCAAGCACTCGAGGCGTCCATGGGAGAACCCGAGTGGAATCGCCAGCCCGACCGACTCTATGCCCCGCAACGCTACATACTGGCGATGGGTGGCAAGAGGCTCAGACCGATCCTAGCCCTAATGGGTGCGGAATCCGTTGGGGCCAAGGCCGAACTCGCGCTGCCCGCGGCCCATGCCGTGGAACGCTTTCACAATTTCTCGCTCATCCACGACGACATCATGGATGCAGCCCCCCTGCGGCGCGGGCAGGCTACCGTGCACGAGCGCTGGGGATTGAACACCGCAATTTTAAGTGGCGATGCACTCTTTGTACTGGCCTACAAGGCCCTGGAGTCCGCACCGAAGTCCGCGCAGCCAGACCTCTACCGGGTGTTTACGCGCACGGCCCTTGAGGTCTGCGAGGGGCAGCAATGGGACATGGACTTTGAGCACGAAGACCAGGTCGAAGAGGGCGCCTACCTGCGCATGATCCGTTACAAAACCAGCGTTTTGCTGGGTTGCGCCTTGGAGATGGGTGTTTTGAGCGGCGGCGGTTCGACCGAACTGGCCAAGGCTCTGTACTCGTTTGGCCTCGAGTTGGGCACCTCCTTTCAGATTCACGACGACTTGCTCGACGCCTTTGGAGATCCGCAAAAAACGGGCAAGCAGGCAGGCGGAGACTTAATTCAGGGCAAAAAGACCCTGCTTTGGATTGAATTGGGCCGAAGAAGCCCCGATCACCTTCAGCAAGCGCTGGCACTGAGCGCAGCAGAGCGCGTGGCATTCCTTCTTGAAGCCCTTGAAACCACAGGAGTACGCGCTTATGGAGAGCAGCGCCGAAGGGCACACTATGATCTTGCCCTCGAGGCCCTTGGCCAGGCCGGCCAGCTCGGAGCATCCGTTGGCGACCTTGGGGAGCTGTCTGAATGGCTTTTTTCGCGAGATAGCTAGGCCATTTGGCCGTAATTTTGATGAGAATTTAGCCCAATATGGATCGCTTTTCTTTTCTTGGCAGCGCCCACGTGGCTTACTTAGACGAACTCTACCAGCAGTACGTCCAAAATCCTGATTCGGTCGAGCCCTCGTGGCGAGCCTTCTTTCAGGGCTACGACTTTGCCCGAAGCCCCTACGGAGACGACCTTCAAGATCTTGTGGCTCCGGTCGGCCCTGAAGTACCCGAGGCCTTGCGCAAAGAGTTCATGGTGCTCAATTTGGTCAACGGCTACCGCACAAGGGGCCATCTGTTTACCCAAACCAACCCGGTGCGCGAGCGCCGCACCTACCGTCCGACCCTTGATATTGAAAATTTCGGACTCAGCAGCAGCGACCTAGACAGCGTGTTTCAGGCCGCGGTCGAAGTGGACCTGCCCGGGCCCGCTCCGCTGCGGGATATTATAGCCCACCTTCACGCGATCTACTGCCGGTCTATTGGGGTGGAGTACATGTACATCCGCGACCCCCAGGTGGTCAAGTGGATTCAAAAGTTCATTCATCCCAACGACAACTACCCGGTGCTTCAGCCGGCTGAGAAGAAGCATATTCTGCGCAAGCTCAACGAGGCTGTAGCCTTTGAGAGCTTCTTAAATACCAAGTTTGTCGGGCAAAAGCGCTTCTCCATTGAAGGGGCGGAATCCCTAATTCCGGGCCTGGAATTCATGCTGCAGCGCGCCGCAGAACTCGGTGTGGCAGAAGTAGTTCTGGGAATGGCCCACCGGGGTCGCCTGAATGTGCTCACCCATATTTTTGGCAAGCCCGCCCGCCAGATTTTTAGTGAATTCGAGGGCAAAGAGTTCGACGGCGAAGAAGGATTTGACGGAGACGTCAAGTACCACCTCGGCTACACGGCAACGCGGGAATTCTTCAACGGCAAGAGCCTAAAGCTCAATATTTCGCCGAACCCTTCGCACCTTGAGGCGGTGGACGCCGTCGTAGAGGGCATTGCACGTGCCAAGGGCAACACCGACTACGCCATGGATCGCTCCAAGGTTTTGCCGATTCAGATTCACGGCGACGCAGCGATTGCGGGCCAGGGAATTCTCTACGAAGTAATTCAAATGGAGCGCCTTGACGGCTACGCCACGGGCGGAACCATTCACGTGGTCATTAACAACCAGGTCGGATTCACCACGAACTACCTCGACGCCCGCTCCTCGGTCTACTGTACCGACGTGGCCAAGGTGGTGCTCGCTCCGGTGCTTCACGTCAACGGAGACGACGTAGAGGCCGTTGTGCATGCCATGCGCTTTGCCATGGAGTACCGCCAGTTTTTTAGCCGCGACGTCTTCATCGACTTGCTCTGCTACCGCAAGTACGGCCACAACGAGGGCGACGAACCGCGCTTCACCCAGCCCCTCTTGTACAAGGCCATCGCAGCCCACCCCAACCCCCGCGAAATCTACCACGCCAAGTTGCTTGCCGAGGGCTCGGCCCATGCCGGAATGGTCAAGGAGATGGAGTCCGAGTTTAAAGAAATGCTCGAGGGCCACTTTGACCAAGCCAAGCAGATCGCCAAAAACGTGATTGTTCCCTTTATGGAAGACGAGTGGATGCCCTACCCGCCCGCCAAGGGATCCAGCATGAACCTGCCCATCAATACCGGCGCGGACCGCGGACTCATTGAGGATGCCGCCAGGGCGCTCACCACCCTGCCAGATGGCAAAAAGTTCCTGAATAAAGTGGTACGCCTGCTGGCTGACCGCCATGCCATGGTTTTTGACCGCAACGCGCTGGACTGGGGAATGGCCGAGAACCTGGCCTACGCCACCCTGCTTCAGGACGGCTACAGCGTGCGCATCTCGGGCGAAGACGTCGAGCGCGGAACCTTCAGCCACCGCCACGCCGTGCTCAAGCTTGAAGACAGCGAAGAGGAGTACATCCCGATGAATTCGGTTCCGGGTAAAAAGGGACGGTTTGCCATTTACAATTCGCACTTGTCGGAGTATGCGGTGCTCGGATTTGACTACGGCTATGCCATGGCCAGCCCCGAAACCCTTGTGATTTGGGAGGCCCAGTTTGGTGATTTTGCCAACGGAGCCCAAATCATCATCGACCAGTTCATCAGCGCCGCCGAAGACAAGTGGAAGACCCAAAACGGCCTTGTGATGCTCCTTCCGCACGGCTACGAAGGCCAGGGGGCCGAGCACTCGTCTGCCCGCCTCGAACGCTTTTTGCAGCTTTGCGCCCAAGACAACATGGCCGTGTGCAACCCCACCACGCCGGCTAACCACTTTCACCTGCTGCGCCGAAGCATGCACTGGACCTTCCGCAAACCCCTGGTGGTGATGAGCCCGAAGAGCTTGCTGCGCCATCCCAAGGCGGTTTCTACCGTCGAGGAGCTGACTCAGGGAGGCTTTCAACCCCTTATTGGCGATAGCTTGGCGAAGCCCGCGGACGTGGTCAAGGTGGTTTTTTGCTCGGGCAAACTCTACTACGAGCTCGAGGAGGAACGCGCTAAGCGAGGATGCAGCGACACGGCCATAGTCCGCCTGGAACAGCTTTACCCCTTGCCAATTGATTTAATGAAGGCCGAACTTGCAAAGTACCCGGCCGACGCCAAGCTTGTTTGGAGCCAAGAAGAGCCTGCCAACATGGGCGCTTGGACCTATATGCTGGCCAACTGCGAGCTCAAAATGCAGCGAGTATCGCCTCCTGCCTCTGCGGCTACGGCCAGCGGATCCCATCAAGCCGCCCACCACATACAGCACCGACTGATTGCTGAAACCTTTGACTGCTAAATACCTACCCACCCATGATTCTCGATATGAAGGTGCCCTCTCCGGGCGAATCCATTAGCGAAGTAGAAATCGCCACCTGGCTCGTCAGCACGGGGGACTACGTCCAAAAAGACCAGGCCATTGCCGAAGTTGATTCCGACAAGGCTACGCTGGAACTCCCTGCGGAGGCCTCTGGGCGCATCGAAATTTTGGTGGAACCCGGAACAACTGTTTCGGTGGGGCAGGTAGTTTGCCGCATTGATACCGCTGCTGCCGCTCCAGAGGCTGGGGCCAAGACGGTCGCTTCAAGCCCTGCAGCCGCTCCGGTTCAGGCCCCGACTGCAGCACCTGCATCGCAGACCTACGCAAGCGGAACCGCTTCGCCGGCAGCCAAAAAAATTCTTGCCGAGAAGGGTATAGCCTCAAGCCAAGTCGCAGGAAGCGGCAAAGACGGCCGCATTACTAAAGACGATGCGGTGAACGCCAAGGCTTCGATGGGCACTGCACCCGAGTCGGGTCGCGGCGAGACCCGCACCCGCATGAGTGCGCTGCGCCGCAAGCTCGCCACCCGCTTGGTGAGCGTCAAAAACGAAACGGCCATGCTGACGACCTTCAACGAGGTCGACATGAAGGCCATTATGGATCTTCGCAAACTCCACAAGGACGCTTTTGCCGCCAAGCACGGCGTGGGTCTTGGGTTCATGAGCTTCTTTACCCTGGCAACGGTGCGCGCACTTAAGTTGTACCCGTCGGTCGCAAGCATGATTGACGGCGACGACATGGTTACGCTCGACACGACCGACATTTCGGTGGCCGTTAGCGGGCCCAAGGGACTGATGGTTCCGGTACTTAGGAATGCCGACCAATTGAGTTTTGCTCAGGTAGAGCTGGGGATTAAAGACTTGGCTACCAAGGTGCGCGACGGCAAAATCAGCCTTGACGAGATGACCGGCGGCTGCTTCACCATCACCAACGGAGGCGTTTTTGGTTCCATGCTCTCGACGCCCATCATTAACCCCCCGCAGAGTGCCATTCTCGGAATGCACAACATCGTCGAGCGGCCCATGGTGGTGCAGGGCGAGATTGTGGTCCGCCCAATTATGTATGTGGCCCTGAGCTACGACCACCGCATCATCGACGGCCGCGAGTCGGTCGGAACCCTTGTTGCCATCAAAGAAGCCCTCGAGAATCCGGTGGAGCTTTTGATGGGCGGCGACGCGAAGGCTGGGCTAGGGCTCTAGCCTACTTGCCGGCCTGCGACCAGACCCCGGCTAGAATAGAAATAGTTCGCACCCATGCGCTATATCGACACCCACAGCCACCTCGACAACCCCCAACTGGAGGCAGACCGCGCCCAGGTTTTTGCACGCATGCTCGAGGCGGGCGTAGCAATGGCGATCATTCCCAACGTCGACGACGAGAGCTGGCCGCGCATGCAGGCCCTACAGGCCGAATACCCTGATGCCCTGCGCCTGATGCTGGGGCTGCACCCCTGCCACGTGGGCGAAGACTGGGCCGAGGTCCTGGACCGCTACGAGGCGCTCTGGACGGCAAGCCCCGATGCCTTTGTTGCCGTGGGCGAGCTCGGACTCGACCTGTATTGGGATAAAACGACCTTAGACCGCCAGGTGGCGGCCCTCGAGCGCCAGCTCGAGTGGTGCCTGCGCTTTGACAAGCCGTTCAGCATGCACGTGCGCGAAGCCTGGGGCCCAACCATGGACGTTCTGCGGGCCTGGAATGGCCGCGGCCTGCGCGGCGTACTGCACTGCTTCTCCGGCTCGCGAGAAATCGCCGAAGAGCTCATCAACATGGGACTTTACCTCGGAATCGGGGGCGTGGCGACCTTCCCCAAGGCGGGCGTTGTCGACGTACTGCGTGCCACGGGCCTCGAGCGGGTAGTGCTTGAAACGGATTCGCCCTACCTGGCACCGGTTCCCTTCAGGGGCAAGCGCAACGAGAGCGCCTACCTGCGCCGCGTGGCCGAGCATTTGGCTGCTGAACTGGGAATTCCGCTAGCCGAGGTTGCCAACGTCACGAGCCGCAACGCGCAGCATATCTTCGGACTGTGAAACTTCTCATTCTTTACACCGGCGGAACCATTGGCATGGTCACCCAGCGCGACGGCAGCTTGGTTCCCTTTCATGCGGAGGCGCTACGCGCCAACGTTCCGGACCTCTCGCGGCTGCAGGCCGAGGTAGATTGCCTCAGTTTGGGGCAGCCCAAGGACTCTTCGGATCTGGGTCCTGAGGACTGGCGAGCCATGGCCGACGCCTTGTGGGCCGCCCGAGACGAGTACGACGGATTCGTCGTGCTTCACGGAACCGACACCATGGCCTACAGTGCTAGCGCACTTAGTTTTATGCTCGGCGGGTCCTTTGGCAAACCGGTAGTGCTCACCGGCAGCCAGGTTCCGCTTGGCGTGCTGCGCAGCGACGGCCGAGACAACCTGCTCACAGCGCTTGAGATTGCAATGCTCCGCGACGGCCAAGGCGCTCCGCTCCTGCGCGAGGTCACGGTATTTTTTGAGAACCGCCTCTTTCGCGGCAACCGCGTGTACAAGAATTCCGCCCGACAATTTGACGCCTTTCTGAGCCCCAACTACCCAGAGCTCGGACGCAGTGGAGTCGAACTCGTGCTGCACCGCGAGCGCTTGTGGCAGCCTGACCTGGGCGAAGGCCGGCGCACCGCGCTGAACCCCAACGTCGCCGTCGCAACGCTAACGCCTGGCATGACCGAGTCCGCCCTGCGTGCGATTCTGCTCAATAGCAGCGCCGAAGGGGTAATTCTGCAAACCTTGGGCAGTGGCAACGCGCCCGCATGGCCCTGGCTGGCCACGGTACTTGGCGAGGCTAGAGCCTCGGGAGTCCGTCTGGCGCACGTGTCGCAGTGCCGCGTGGCGTCGCAAGCGCCATCGAACTACGCCTCGGGAAAAGTAATCCAGGACGCTGGCGTCTGGGAGTCAGGGGGCATGACCCTCGAAGCCGCGGTGGTTAAGATGATGCTTGTTTTAGCACTCAGCGCTGAAGCGCAGCCTGCCGCATGGGCCACCAGCTGGGCTGGGGAGCGGGACTAGCTAGCATCAATAAAAAAGCCGCCCCTCGCGGGGCGGCTTCTACAACTCCCGAAGGAGGTCAATTAGTTCAAGATCGTCACTCGACCTACTGCGCTGCTTCCGTCTTCAAAGATGGCAGTTACGAAGTAGAGTCCGTTTGCGAACTGCGAGGCGTCAAGCTGCGTACCGCGGACGCGAGCAACTACTTCACCTACACTATTGGTCAGTACCACCACTGCGATGTCTTCGCGAGTTGAAGCAACATTGATCACCGTGTTGGTTGGGTTAGGGAATACGCGGATGCTGTTGATTACAGATTCTCCAAGTCCTACACAAGCGTCTACAACGATTGAAGTAGTGGCAGTGTTAGAACATCCGTTTGCGTCAGTGTAGGCGTAGGTTACTACGTGGGTACCTACTCCAGCAACGGCCGGGTCAAAGCTTGCGCCATTAACACCTGATCCACTGAAGGTTCCGCCAGCGGGTGCACCTGCGAGGGTTACGTTGCTGTAGTTTACACAGGTGGTATCAGTAAAGGTCAAGACCGTTACGGCGGGCAGGTTGTTAACTACAACGCTCTTATTAGAAGAAGTACTGGTACATCCATTAGCCGTTACCGTTACCGAGTAAACACCGGCGTTGGCTGCAGTTGCATTAGCAATCGTCACCGTTGCGCCTGAACCAGTGAAGTTGGGTCCACTCCAAGAGAAGGTGGCTCCTGTGGTCGTAGATGCTGCGGTCATCTGAATGGTTTCTCCTGCACACAAAACCGAATCAACTACGGTAACCGTCGCAGCAGCGGGTGCTGTTGGGTTTGAAATAGAGTAGGGTCCGAAGGCAGCAGAGCAACCGGTTGCTTTGGTAGCCGTTAGGTTGTAGACGCCAGCAGGCACATTGCTTAAGTCTGCCGTTGTACCTACTGATACGTTAGCGCTGTTGGTCCAATTGTAGGTCAATCCTGTTCCGACTATAGAAACTCCCGTGATCGAACCGTTAGAAAGACCACAACCTGCATTGGTAATGGTTGGAGTTCCGCTCATCGTTGGAATCGCATCGACAACAACACTAAAGGTTGCAGTATCAGAACAGCCAGCAACGTTCGTACCGATTACCGAGTAGGTGGTATTGGCAGACGGAGTTACCGTTAGCGTATTGGTGGTCACACCAGTGTTCCACAAGTACGTTGCTCCACCCACTGCAGTGAGCGTTACGCTCTGGCCTGCGCAAACAGTAGCGCTTCCAGAAACCGTTACGGTCGGGCGAGTGTTGACTGAAACTGCCACAGTTGAACTGTTGGAACATCCTAATCCATCGGTGATGGTAACCGTGTAGTTGCCGGCAGCCGTTACGTTGATGGTTTGGGTCGTTGCTCCATTGCTCCACAGGTAGGTGAATCCAGCCGGTGCACTCAAAGTGCTTGACGAGCCTTGGCAAACGCTTAGTGATCCACTAATGCTTGGAGCGGCAAGGCCACAAGCAACGTTGCCAGCGAAGGGAGCGGCCGTGAAGGCAGCACCGGTTAGGGCAAGCGAACCAACAGCAGGACGGTAGTCCGGGGCCGTGTAGTTGTAGGGAGTCGTTAAAATGTTGGCCGAGCTCGTTAAGGAGTCGTTTGCATTGGTTGCAAAGAAGGTCTTAATGTCAAAAGATGCACTTGTTTTGAAGAAACCGTTATTCGGGCGGTAGCCAGCCAAAATATTGTTCTTGAAAAGAAGGTTACCGTTGGTGGCTTGAGCCTCTGTGGTAGCACCATCAATGAACAGACCTTTTTTGAAATCCATGAAGATGGAGTTGTGAATCTTCATTTCGCTGTTGCGGCGAAGACGCAATGCGCGCTCGTGCTTGGGGTCAATGGTTGCGTTCACATTGCCACGGAGTGGACCTACAGCCGTAACGTTAGAGAACGTGGCCGCTGTTTTAGGAGAATTCGTTGAGCCAGAACCGTCGTTGTCGCATTCAAATCCTTCAGAAGTTGAGCCTGATGATTGGTCGGCAATTGCTGGGTCACGTACAATTAGAACGTACTGAATTTGACCACGGTATCCGAAGTCACAGTCCATGTCATCGTCCAGACCGCGGTAGGCAACGAGGTGCTTAGCATTCACGGTTCCGCCGAACCACTCAAAAGAGTCGTCGTTGGTGTAGGATGTTTGCACGTAGTCGATTACGGTATTGCGGCCAACAGAACCCATGGTTAAACCATTAATCTCCTTGTCGATTTGGTAAGCGTAGCCACCAAACTCAATGCGGACGTACTTAAGAATACCGCTGTTGTCGTTGTCGTTGGGAGTTGCGCCACCACCGTACTCAGAATCGGCAGAGACCGGCAAACCTTCAATGTTTCCGATGCCGGCTGCAGTTCCTGCCGTTGCGTTAGCAGGCAGGTTGTTTGCGGCTTTTCCTAAGATGACGATTCCGCCCCAGTCGCCGATGGCGCGGTTACCCACACCGCCGCTCGAAGTGAATACAATCGGGGCATTTTTGGTGCCGTTGGCAATGAGCTTTGCACCCTTGGTGATTACAAGCGCCGAACCGGCTACTGCCTTGTTTCCGCGGATAACCGTTCCAGGCTCAATAGTGAGCGTAGCATTGTTGTTCACGTAGATGGGTCCGCTAAGCAAGTAGGTATTGTTGGCAGTCCAACGCGTATCCACTGTAATGTTTGCAGAAACCGTTACTGTGGTATTCGGGTAAATGGTATTCGCTGGGTCAAAATTGGTCCACGAATCGGTCCACATAGCCACAGGTGCGGGAGCAAAGGCTCCACGGAATGCTGTTGCCGTGAACTGTGGGAAGCCCTGATCGTTAAAGTCAGCATTGGTCAGAGCAATAGATCCGGCAGCCGGACGGTAGTCAGGAGCCGTGTAGTTGTATGGGTTAACCAAAATTCCTGCGGCACTGATTAGGGTGTCGTTCATGTTGTCGGCTACATACTTCTTGTGGTTGAAGGTGGCCGATGTGGTAACAATCTTATTGCTTGGTTGGCAACCTGCGATAATGTTATTGCGGAATCGAAGGGCGTCTTCCCCAGCACGAGCCTCGGCTGCGGTACCGTCAATGTGAAGACCGCGCTTCCAATCCATAAAGATGGAATTTAGAATCTTCATCTCGCTGTTACGGCGTAGGCGAAGGGCACGCTCAAACTTACTGTTAATGGTCGCAGTAGGGTTGCCACGAAGCGGACCAATTGCGGTAAAGTTGGAGAACATTGCAGCAGTCTTTGGGGTATTGGTTGAACCAGCACCGTCGTTGTCGCACTCAAAACCTTCTGAGGTAGACCCTGAAGATTGGTCTGCGATGTTTGGGTCGCGCACAATGAGGCCAAACTGAACCTTACCGCGGTATCCGAAGTCGCAGTCCATATCGTCATCCAAGCAGCGGTAAGCCACCAAATACTTGGCATTCATTGTTCCACCGAACCACTCAAAGGCATCGTCGTTTACAAATGAAGTTTGTAGGTACTCCGCTACTGTAGCAGCGCCGACCGATCCAAAGGTGAACCCGTTAATCTCCTTATCGATTTGGTAGGCGTATCCTCCAAATTCGAGGCGGATGTAGCGAAGTATTCCGCTGTAGTCGTTGTCGTCGGGGGTCGCGCCGCCGCCGTACTCTGAGTTCGCCGAAACAGGCAGACCTTCGATGTTGCCAATTCCAGCAGGTGTTCCTGCAGTAGCATTAGCCGGAAGGTTGTTGGAGGCTTTACCTAAAACGACGATACCGCCCCAGTCACCAATGGCGCGGCTTCCAGGAGCAGCACTAGAGGTAAACACGATGGGTTGGGCCAGAGTTCCGTCCGCAATAATTTTAGCGCCCTTGGTAATAATCAAGGCGGAACCCGCAACGGCTGCGTTACCGCGAATTACGGTACCCGGTTGAATGGTTAGCGTTGCGTTGTTGGTAACGTAGATGGGTCCAGACAAGAGGTACACACTTGAAGAAGACCACGTGGTATTGGCGGTGATGTTTGCCGATACCGTTACGGTTGGCGCAGGGTACACCGTAGTCTGAGGATCAAAGTTGGTCCATCCATTGGTCCACATGGGGGTAGGAGCAGGAGCAAAGGCACCACGGTAGTCGGTGGGCTCGAACTTCCAGTTTAATTGGGCAAACGAAGCGCTTGCGGCCAATAAACCTATAGAGAATAGGAATCTTTTCATCGGTTGTTAATTTATTTGCGGCAAAGAAAGCCGCCCAATTCAACCTGTGCCTTACCGATGTGTTATACTTAAGTTAAGGAATGAAGCGACTAATGTTAATAGACTACAGGCGGTAGGACAGACCCAAAGTAAGGGTCGGCCCAAAATTGCTGCGCCACATTTGGTCGTCGCCCTCAGACCACTTTTGGTTGTTGTCGATGTCGTTGAAGAAGATAAGATCTGGGGCCAGCAGGTCGCGAGCAGTGACCTTGATGCTAAGTTTTTCGTTGACGTCTTGGCTGAACGAAAGATCCAAAACGGCCCGGCCCTTCTCCCAAATACTGGGCTCTTGAAGCGAGCCTACAATAAAGATGCGGTCGCCCACTTGGTTAAATGCGGCACTGAAGCTGGTACCGGATTCGTCGTTTTGGTACTGTACCCCGGCGTTGATCAAGTAGGGCGACTGTCCTTGCAGCGGACGAGCCGAGTCGCCACCAGCACTTGAGTTCAAAGTCACTGCCGAGCGAATCGCGGCATAGTTGGCAAACAGGGTAATTTTGTTCAGGACTTCACTCTCAGGCTTGCCGACCAGCGTGCTCAGCAGCAAGCGACCCTCGAACTCCAGTCCAAAGTCTATTGCCTTGGGTACATTGACAAACGTGTATTCGGTAACTACGTCTTCTCGGGTTGCCTGTTCAATAGGGTTAATGAAGGACTTATAGAATCCCGATACCGAGAATACTTGTCCCTTGCCTGGGTACCATTCATAGCGGGCATCGTAGTTATCAATAGTCGATCGCACCAGGTCGGGATTGCCCGTTACCACAAACCTTGTTTGAAAGTCGTAGAATGCAAACGGAGCTAATTCCCGAAATTCCGGACGATTCAGGGTGCGCGAGTACGATACCCTCAGGTTTTGCGCATCATTCAAACTGTAGATCATGTTGACCGACGGCAAGAGGTCCAGTTTGGTGCTTTCAACCTGTACCGTATCGTTGTTGTCGGTTTTGGTGTACATGTTCTGCTCGAAATTCTCTGCGCGAAGTCCCCAGTTAATCCTAGTTTTTTCCATAATTCGGGTATCTACCTGTGCAAATCCGAAGCCCAGGGTGGCATTAGCCAAATAGGAGTCCGACGACTTGGTACCCTCTCTGATGGAGAAGCCCGAAGTGGCATCTAAATTTTGATTGGCAAAAATGCCATCAATAGGCTGGTTGAGGAGTTCTTGATCAAAGGTCATAAAGTTGCCTAGGACGTAGCCAAACTGTCGAGCAGTGTAGGTTCGATCCCGGTACTGACCGCCTAAGCCGACCTTTAGGTTGTTGCGAAGGCCAATGCGGACCAGGTTCAAGGGAAGTTCAAAGGTGGCTTGACCGCTGGTGATGCCCTCGAGGTTTAGGCCATAAAAACGACTGCCAGAGTAGTCTGGTCCTACGGAGGTTGAGGTTATGCCTGCGCGCCATGCAGTGTCGCTAACATCCACGTCGCCGTAGTACAGGGTGTTCCGCAGGTTGGGAACACTTCGGGCAATACCACTGTAGGAGGTAAGCCATTGCAGTTTGCCTTTAAACGATTCGTAGTAATGGGATCCGTTGAGCTGGCTGCTCAAAATTTGGTTGCTGGTAAACCAACGGGCACTTTGCTTTAAAACCTGGTTGGGGGCATCTAGGGGTTGGCGCGTGCCGTAGCGCATCAGAACCCGATCCTGTGAGGTGAGGGAGTACAAATTTTTCCATCCGATGGTAGTGTTGGGGCCTAAGCTGTAGGAAATATTGGCCAAGGCTCCCGCTAACGTATTTACCGTATGGTTGTCGTCATAGAGGTCGCTCTCCATTAACGACGGTTCGTTGGCACCGACGGCATTCTGCCATGACTGGCGACGGGTGGTATTAAACTGGTTGCTTTGGTTGTAGGTCAGGGCATAGATCAGGCCCAAGCGATTGGTGCCAATTTCTTTGCTGGTTCCGCCCGTGTACTGCAGGGCGATTGAGGGCATGTAGGTTTTGTTTTGCAGGCCCCAGTCGTTGGTAAACTTTTTTGCAACCTCCACACGCTCCGCAGAAGACAGTTGAAACATTTGGTTGGAACTTGGCATTCCAGCAGGAAGGTTTCGAGTACCATCATCTAGGCCTAACCAGTCGGTTTTGCCGCCCTTGTAGTCGAGGCGGTCCCTAAATGTCGTTATGCTGTTTAGTCCGGATGAGAAACTAAATTCCTTAAACGACTTACCTGGGAAGCTCTTGGTGTTTACCTGAATGATTCCGCCTGCAAATTCTCCCGGAAGTTCTGCAGTGGCTGTTTTTACAATGACCAAGTTGTCAAGAAGTGCTGCCGGAAAAATATCAAAGGCAAAGGCCTTGCGGTCTGATTCGGTCGACGGCAGGGGTGCTCCGTTGAGGTAGGCTGCGTTGTAGCGGTCATTGAGTCCGCGAACGATGGCGAATTTGTTGTCTTGAATGGATGCACCCGAGATGCGCTTCAAAACATCTCCCGTGTTGCGGTCGGGCGTGCGGCGAATGGTTTCTGACGAGATTCCGTCCGATACGGAGGAGAGGGATTTCTGCTGAATCAAAAGGGCATTGACGTTTTCACGAACCGCAGATGCCGTGATGGTAACTTCTTCCAAGGACTCTCCTTGAGCCATCTCCATGGTAATGCTCAGTGTGGTTTCTCCGCCGGCCGATACCGATACCCCTGATATCGACTTGTTAGCAAAGCCAAAGGACTTGACCAATACGGTGTAGTTTCCTGGGGCTAGATTGATGCTGTATTGACCATCAAAATTGGTTAGCGTAGTAAGGGTTGTGCCTACAATTATTATTTGTGCGCCCGGCAGCGTCTCGCCGGTAACTCCGTCCACTACCGTTCCAGAGAGTTTAGTGGATTGCGCCAAAACTGCGCTGTGGAACAATAAAGCGAGTAATAGGATGAGCGTGCGTCGCATTGCCTTATAAGGTTTAAATAGGTAAGTGCAAAGCACTACCATCAGCATCAACCAAAGGTTACAAGCGTGTTAACTCAATGTTATCAAGTGGGTAAGCGGATTTACAATCACGGGCTTACTTCGCCCAGTGGTTTATTCTAAACCTTGGTTCATAAGGAGTTGCATTTTCTAACGCAACAGCATTCTGAGCTCCGACTGAATGGCTTGCTGGCGGTCCACCGCATACCATTTATGCAGTTCTTCGCTGTAAAGGTGAGCCCGCTCTGGGTCGGCCTTGACACGCATCACGAGTTCTTGGGCCTCTGCTGGCCGCGATCCCCAACTTGTGGTAACCCGGAACTCGCTGTCGAGCTGAATGGTCTTGGGTATGCTGCGCCCTCCGTTGGTTAGAAACTGGTCCATCAGCTCGAGGTTTTGGTCTCGAAAGAGCACGCGGGCCTCAATCCGCCCCTTGCTGGCAAGGGCAATCGCTGCCTGTACCGGAACAATTTGTGCCCCATCTCCGCACCAGTGTTCGTTCAAAATCAGCCACTTGGTTCCGGGGTGGGCATGGAGCGCAGCCGCTTCAGTCTCTGGTTCTAGGTGCAGGCGCTGTTTTATACGCTTTACGCGTTGCTGGTTAATGACCAAGTATCGGGCATAGGGGTCTTCTTCGTGCGGAACCGTGCCGAGCAGGTCTTCGAGGTACTGATCGATGGGTAGCGCACGGTCCCATGCTTCCTTAAATTCTTTGGTGGTCCAAGTCATACTGCAAAGAACGCAATTTGCCTTAGGTTCGTTCGAAACGGACTTAATTTTCGTCGTTTTTGGTTTTTGCTCGGAGTTTGTTTGCGGGCTAAACATCACTCGCTGCTCGTGCGCATAGTGCGGCCTCGCTCGAGTTATCTTTGCAGCCCAACAATTAAACCCCTGCGGCTTAATTGTACACCAGGAGAGGTGTCCGAGTGGCTGAAGGAGCGCGCTTGGAAAGCGCGTGTACGGGTAACCGTACCGGGGGTTCGAATCCCCCTCTCTCCGCCCAATTGCGTCAAGCGCCCGCGCCCCTCCCGGGGCGCGGGTTTTTTATGGCCCCTGCGATCGAACTCGTTCCGGTGAGCCAAGGGGCCATAAAAACCTAACGGTGCGCCAAAGGCGCACCGCGGGCGCTTGACGAAATTGAGGTCTACCCCCAAAGGGAACGCGCCGGCGCTCCGCGCCCGGCGCAATCCCCCTCTCTCCGCCCAATTGCGTCAAGCGCCCGCGCCCCTCCCGGGGCGCGGGTTTTTTATGGCCCCTGCGATCGAACTCGTTCAGGTGAGCCAAGGCGATTCGATAAAGGCTTGAACGCTCCGTGCAGCTAGACCGGCTTCGCCCCCCTGATTCGCCGAACCATCCAACGCCCCAAGAAGGCCATTGGGAAATAGGCGAATCCCAAATCGAGAACCACGAACCAATTTGGAGCCGGTACCATTTGCACCATTAAAAGTCCACCTATAAAAAACATCCCGCCAACTATGAGAGCGCCCCAATGCGACCACTTGGGCTGCCACCACGCAATCAATACCGCGCCTACCAAGGAGCCAAGTGCATGCGCCAGCCAAGGAATCAAGAAATGCTTTGGCTCCATCAGCGTTGCAGCGGCATTCAAGCCCTCGGGCGACGTCAAATCAAGGCCATCGGGCGGTGGAATGAGGTAGGGACTTAATGCGATTAAGGCCCCGTTGGCTACTCCGCCAAGAGTGAGGGCAATCGCCAAGAGAACTATGAATTGGACAAGGTTTAGCATAGCACAGAATCAGGGTAGTTCTTATGGCTCCCGTCGCAGCCGGGCATTTTTTTGCTGTGTCCGCAGACGCAGTCGTTCATGCCTTTTCTGCGCAGAATTCGGAGGGTAAATTTTTCGATGCGTGCTGTTACCGTCGCCGACTGCTTGGCAGCCGTGAAAAACATCAGGTAGGCCCGCTGTCGACCCACGGTAAGCGCTTCAAACGCTTCGCGCAGACCAGGCGTCACCTCGTAGGCCGCCTCGAGCTCGGGCGGAACCTCAAACTCGTTCGCCGGCTTGTCGATGCGCAGCCCCTGCTGCTCGGCCTCAATGGCTGCGAGCAGGTAGTCGAGCACGTAGGGTGCCGCAGCCTCTACCCCGGCCATAGAAGTGAACTTCATCCAACGGCCTTCGACGCTGTTTGGCCCTGGCTTGCTCAGCAATCCCTGGGGGTCAGGAATAAGTGCCCCCTTCATAAGCGACAGCACAAAATAGTTTTTGAATCCGCCCAAAATGGCGATGTTGCGGCCCTCGTGGCTGTAGCAGGGCTGGCCCCACTTGACCTCTTCAACGAGCGGAGCCTGCAGCATCAGTGCCCGCAAAAAATTGAGTTCGGGGTTCCAGCGGGGAGCGTCCTTAAAAAGTTCGTCAACCTCAGGATTCATACCCTAAAAATAGCCTAAAGCAGAACAACGTCTGACTTGAGTGCGCCGGCTGTTATCCAATAGTTAAAACCTATCAATGCGGTAATTTTCCGATGAGGCATTGCCTTAAATTTGCTACCAATACTTATCGCAACCAGAAAGCCCCCAATCATGGATACCTCATCAAGTTCAGCAAAATGCCCCTACACTAGCGACCGAGTTGTTGCAGCCGCCGGAAGCGGAAAAACCAACAAAGATTGGTGGCCCGAGAGCGTGAAACTCAATATCCTGCGACAGCACAACGAGAAGGTGAGCCCGATGGGCGCCGACTTCGACTACGCTAAGGAGTTCATGACCCTTGACCTCGGCGCAGTAAAGAAAGACCTAGCGGTACTTATGACCGACTCCCAAGAGTGGTGGCCGGCTGACTACGGGCACTACGGACCCTTCTTTATTAGGCTCTCCTGGCACGCCGCCGGAACCTACCGCATCGCAGACGGACGGGGCGGAGCCGGAACGGGTACGCATCGTTTTGCCCCCCTGAACAGCTGGCCCGACAACGGCAACCTCGACAAGGCGAGAATGCTGCTTTGGCCCATCAAGCAGAAGTACGGCAAAAAGCTCTCTTGGGCCGACCTCTTTGTTCTCGTTGGCAATGTGGCCCTCGAAACCATGGGCTTTAAGACCTTTGGATTTGGAGGCGGACGCGCCGACCTCTGGCAGTCCGAAGAAGACATCTACTGGGGTTCAGAAACCGAAATGCTCGGTGACAAGCGCTACGAAGGCGACCGCGACCTCGAGAATCCGCTCGGAGCCGTACAAATGGGCTTGATTTACGTCAACCCAGAAGGTCCCAACGGCAACCCCGATCCGCTTGCCTCGGCACGCGACGTGCGCGAAACCTTTGGCCGCATGGCCATGAACGACGAAGAGACCGTTGCCTTGGTGGCCGGCGGACACACCTTTGGCAAGATGCACGGAGCCGGCGATCCCGGTCTCGTAGGCCGCGAACCAGCCGGTGCCGCCATGGAAGAAATGGGCAAGGGCTGGAAGAACGCCCACGGCAAAGGCCACTCCGAAGACACCACTACCAGCGGCCTCGAGGGCGCTTGGACCACCACCCCCACCAAGTGGAGCAACAACTACTTCGAGAACCTATTTGGCTACGAGTGGGAACTCACCAAGAGCCCCGCAGGTGCTTGGCAGTGGAAGCCCAAAGGCAATGCCGGAGCCGGAACCGTGCCCGACGCCCACGTGGCCGGCCGTACCCACCAGCCCGTCATGACGACCGCCGACCTGGCACTGCGCTTTGATCCGGCCTACGAGAAAATTTCGCGCCGCTTCTACGAGAACCCCAACGAGTTCGCCGACGCCTTTGCTCGTGCTTGGTTCAAGCTGACGCACCGCGACATGGGTCCCCACCACCGATACTTGGGCCCTGAGGTTCCAGCCGAGGTGCTGATTTGGCAGGATCCGATTCCAGCCGTCGACTACCCCACGGTAACCGATGCTGACGTTGCTGCGCTCAAGGGAAGGCTTCTTGCTTCTGGTCTTAGCGTTGCCGAGCTGGTGACCACGGCGTGGGCTTCGGCTTCGACGTTCCGTGGAAGCGACATGCGCGGCGGTGCCAACGGCGGACGCCTGCGTCTTGCCCCCCAGAAGTACTGGGCGGCGAACCACCCCACGCAGTTGCACAAAGTGCTTGACGTGCTCGAGGGCATTCAAAAGGAGTTCAACGCCGCCGGTTCTGCCAAGGTGTCGATGGCTGACCTCATCGTGCTCGGAGGCTGCGCCGCCATCGAAAAAGCCGCGAAGGATGCGGGCCGCGACGTGAAGGTTCCGTTCACGCCAGGCCGTGCCGACGCAACCCAAGAGCATACCGACGTGGATTCGTTCGCGGTTCTGGAGCCAGTAGCCGACGGATTCCGCAACTACCACAAGGGTCACCTTGGCGCCATGGGCGAGCACCTGCTCGTCGACAAGGCCCAGCTCCTCGGCCTGACTGCACCCGAAATGACTTCGCTTGTGGGCGGACTTCGCGTACTAGGTGCCACCTGGGACGGCGGTACCCAAGGCGTGCTCACCACTCGCCCAGGGACCCTGACCAACGACTTCTTCACCAACCTGCTCGACCTGGGCACGGTGTGGAAGTCTACCACCCCGCACCAAGACCACTTCGAAGGCCGCGACCGCAAGACCGGCGCCTTAAAGTGGACCGGCAGCCGTGCCGACCTGGTCTTTGGTTCCAATTCGGAGCTGCGGGCAGTTTCTGAGGTTTATGCCTGCGCCGACGGCGCCGACAAGTTTGTTCACGACTTCGTGGCAGCTTGGGCCAAGGTCATGGACGCGGATCGAGCTTAACCCGCCAAGGGGACAAGCTTAGCCGAAGCATTATCGAGGGCCCCAATTGGGGCCCTCTTTAGTTAGAACCAGACGGTGTAGCTCAGGGTTCCCCACGTGGCGAGCTTGCCCAACCCGCGTGTTGGGTAGCTGTCCTTAGCACTATAGAACAATCGAGACTCCAGCCGCAAAAGACCCTGATCGAGGTGCTTGGCAAGGCCAAGCGAAGCGGCTGCGGTGCGAAATCCGGGGAAGCCACGCTGGTAGGCAACTACCACATTATGGGGGTCGTTCAAGTATTCCAGGCGACCCGATGCCCGCCAGGTGGATGCTAGGGAGCGTTCCGCAATCAAGTTGGCCTGAGACCACCAGTAGGTTCCGCTCGAAGTATGCTGGCGCCCGAGGTAGGCATCGGCCGTAGTTCGCCATCGAGAGCCAATTTGGCGCACCACATAGAGGTCCGCAAAGGTTCGAAGCCCGACCTCACCGGCCGAAGTGGCTTCGCGGCCTACAAACAGGTTGCCGTTAACCAGAACGGTGGAATGCGGTCGAAACTCCGACTGCAGCACCAAGGCCGGGCCTCGCACCTGGTCGCGCACCTGCTGCCATCCATTGGCCAGGTAGGCGTACCAGTTCCACTTTGCGCTCGCGAGGTAGCTCAGCTTCACCCCACTGAGGTAGTAGGGAACGTATTCGGCCGCCAGCGACCGCGTGTACATCAAGTGGTCTTTGGAGATGGCGCTTTCGTTGGTGAAGGGCGAACCAAGGATTCCCGCATCGACCCATACTTCGCGGCGGGTTTTAAGGCGGAATCCGGCACTGGCCTCCACAAGCCGTGGATCACCAGGCGCGTAGTTGGCGTCCATGTAGGTCCCCCAGCCGGGCATAACTCGGGCGCGAACGCGGTCCGACTGGTAGCGAAGGTCTAGTGCCGCGAGGTTTACGTTGACTTCGCCAATTCGTGCGGAACTCACCATATAGGGCATGCTTCCCGCCAGCCGTGGGCCAATTCCCACATAGGTGTCGAGGTAGCCCGACAGGTGAACCCTATCAATCTTAACTCCGGTGGTGCTGTCGGCAAATCCGGGGTTAGCGATTTGCGCTGCGACACCCTGGCCTAGGGCAAGCCCTAAAATCCAAAGCCCAAGTTTTAAATTCGAGATCCGCACCTCGTGATGCTCCTCTTAAATTTGCGCTGTTGCGCTATTGATTAATGCATCGAGCTCCTTGCGCAGCTCGGGGTCAACCAGGCCATCTTCGGCGTGGAACACTTCTTTAAATCGAGGGAGGGCCATGCTGCCAATAACCCTTGCCCCATGGCGCGGGAAGCGTTCAACGGCAGTTTGCAGCACCGTGGCACCGCCACGTGGACCAGGAGCGGCAGCAAGCAGGATCATGGGCTTGTTTTCAAACATTTTAAGCTGGTGCCGCGAGGCCCAGTCAAACAGGTTTTTGAATCCAGCCGTGTAGGTACCGTTGTATTCGGCAAAAGAAACCACAATTAGGTCTGCCGCGTTGAGCTCGTCCACAAACTGTCCCACGCTTGCGGGAATTCCAATTTCATTCTGACGCTCTACGGTGTACACCGGCAGGTCGTAGTCGTTTAAATCGAGCACCCGTAGGCTGTTGTCACCGGGAATTTGAAGCGAGACGTACTCCGCCCATTGGCGGTTGATGGAGGTGCGGCTGTAGGAGGCACCAAAGGCGGTAATTTTCATGGGCGCAAAGGTAGGTCAGGCTAGACCTGCAGGATGTAAACCAGTTAGCTCAGTCCTTCAATCCGCCCAGTGCCGTCAATGCGCATGTGTTCGGCCGATGGGACTTCGGGCAAGCCCGGCATCCGCAGCATATCACCCAGAAGCGGAACCACAAATCCCGCGCCGGCGCTGACCTCGAGGCCGCGCACCGTCACATTAAATCCGGACGGCCGTCCAATCTTCTTCTCGTCGTCGCTGAACGATTTCTGGGTTTTTGCCATGCACACCGGCAGGCCTCCGAGTCCGATTTCGCCCATGCGCTTCATTGACGCCATTGCTGCTGGCGCAAAGACTGCATCATCTGCTCCATAGATTTGGGTGGCGATTTTGCGGATTTTTACCTCCATCGTGTCGGTCAAATCGTAGGTAAACTTCGGCTGGACTGGCCCATTGGACGCGGCTACCACGGCGCGGGCAAGGTCTGCGGTTCCGGCTCCGCCATGGGCCCAGCCTTCGCTGAGCACCGCCTGAACTCCGTACGCTGCGGCCGCGCTCCGAATGGCGTTCTGCTCTTCGGTCGTATCGGCTGCAAAGGCGTTGATGGCCACCACCACGGGCAATCCGAAGGACTGAAGGTTTTCGATATGCTTGGCCATGTTGGCGCTTCCGCGGGCCACGGCCTCGGCATTGGGCAGCCCAAGGTCGGCTAGGGCCACACCCCCGTGGTACTTGAGTGCGCGCACCGTCGCCACGAGCACCGCGGCCGAGGGCTTCAGGCCGCCGGCTCGGCTCTTGAGGTTCAAGAACTTCTCGGCGCCCAAATCGGCGCCAAATCCCGCTTCGGTCACGACCCAGTCGGCATAACCCAGGGCCATGCGCGTTGCAATCAGCGAGTTGGTTCCTTGCGCGATGTTGGCAAAGGGTCCGCCGTGCAAAATCGCTGGGTTGCCCTCAAGCGTTTGCACAAGGTTCGGCTTGATCGCATCGCGCATCAAAATCGCCATGGCATCGGGGGCCTTTAAATCGGACGCAAACACCGGCTGGCGGTCCCAGGTGTCGCCCACGTAGATGCGTCCGAAGCGTTCGCGCAAATCGTCGAGGTCGCGGCTCATGCACAAAATAGCCATGACTTCAGACGCCGCGGTGATGTTGAATCCGCTCTCGCGCGGAACCCCGCCCGCCTTGCCGCCCAAGCCGATCACCAGGTTTCGCAGGGCGCGGTCGTTCATGTCCATCACGCGCTTCCATACAATGGTCCGCGGGTCGAGCCCGACGCGGTTTTTGCGCTGCAAATCGTTGTCAATGAGGGCCGCAAGCAGGTTGTTGGCCTTCTCAACGGCCGCAAAGTCGCCCGTGAAGTGCAGGTTGATGTCTTCCATCGGAATCACCTGCGACCGGCCGCCCCCGGCGGCTCCGCCCTTAATGCCAAAAACCGGCCCCAATGAGGGCTCGCGCAACGCCGCCGCAGCACGAAGGCCAATGCGGTTTAAGCCGTCGGTCAAGCCCACGGTCACGGTCGTCTTGCCTTCGCCCGCCGGAGTTGGGCTGATTGCCGTCACCAGTACCAGCTGCCCTTGGGGCTCGCGCAGTGCCTCGAGCGGAATCTTGGCCTTGGTCTTGCCGTAGGGCTCGAGCAGTTCGGGGTTGATTCCGAGTCGCGAAGCGATTTCACCAATCGGTTTGGGGGTGACGGAACGGGCAATGTCTAAGTCAGTCATGGGCTAAAGATCAGCGTTGAACCACAACCAAAGTGCGCAGTTGGTCACCAACCACGCTGTAGATTCCGTTCGCCAAACCCTCGGGCAGCACCCACCCTTCGCCGGCTGTCCAGTTGCGGATTTCGGCAACTACCTGGCCTTGTGCATTGACCAGTAGGGCATGGCCAACATCGCCCCCTCGAAGCATCAGCGTTCCGCGGCTCGGGTTGGGGCTTATTTCGAGCAGTTGGGCCTGAGATTCACCAATCCCAATACCCGATATCATAACAGTAAAAGAGGCGGAATCCACGCTTCCGCAGGTACGGTAGGCATAGACCCAGGCCGTGTAGCTGCCGTTGGCGCCGTACGCGTGCCGCAGCGTATCGCCCGGCAGGCTCGACGCGGAACTTCCGTCGCCCAGCGTCCAGTAGAGGGAATCCGCACCTGCTCCAGTGAACCAAATCCGTGCGGAATCGAGTACCGAGCTCCAGCCGGCGCCCGCAGAAACGCCGGGACAGGGAGTCCGATTAATTCTATGGGCGAAGGCGAGGCTGCCGCTGCCTCGGTCCTCCGTCCAAACTGCGGTCGCATTAAAACCACTGGTTCCGCTCAAATGAACCCTGCCTTTTGCGGTCGCAGAAGTTCCCATGGGAACCGTATCGATAATCGCTCCGGCCGTATCCAAAAACGCAGCGAGCAGGCGCACCGGAGTTCCGCCGTTATTGAACCCGTCGTTGTACAACACCACCGGTTTGCTGTCGATAAAACCAAGGTCGCCGCGCGGACTCTGGTCCTTAGCACTGGGATTGAACAGCATTCGCCCGGCGCTTCCCCAAGGCGTTGCGCCCGTTCTAGCATGAATTTTTTGCAGGATGGTGCCCATTTGCCCCTGGCTCAATGGAGTTACCTCGGCAGCGACATAGAGCATAAAGTCGTCGGGCGCCAATCCCATAGTAAGGCTCCGTTCGTATTGGTTGTTTAGCGTCGAAACATCCACGCCATTCAGGCCCCAGGGTAAGCCGCCTAATGGATTAATTCGCTGAACCTTAGCCTGTAGGTCCGACCCTTGGGCGGCAGACATTCCAAAATAGGCGGTATCTCCACGCTGCACCAATGGGAACCTTAAAAAGGAGTACACGTACCAACCGCTGGTAAGCGCTTTAGGCTGCAGCCAAACCGCAGTCCCCGACGAAGTATAGCGCTGGGCATAGGGCAGCCCTGAAGGGCCAAAACCTAAGCGGACATAGTAAATCACCAGCACGTCGCCGTTGCTGTACTCCATCATCTCGCCAACGTTGACTTGCCCGCTCCCAGTGGGCGATGAAATCGTGACGGCCGCAGGCCATGCAAAGCTACCAGCTGCGCTGATTTTACGAAGCTTGGCACCGCCGCCGTTGGCGTCCAACCACCCGACCATTAGGTCTCCGCCCGCTAGCGGGAGCAGCTTCACATCGTATCCCTGCCCAAGCGCTATGCCCGAAGTGTTCCAAACGTGGTTGCCCATGCTGTCTAAACGATGCACAACGGCGTCGGTATTGCCTGTTCCGGTAAAGCCCAGATAGACATGCTCGTTCGCGTCCAGCCGCATGTCCCAGGTCACGGTGGAGGTACCCATTGACGTGGTCGTGTTGAACTGCATTCCATTGGGTCCTAATCGCGGACTCCCGAGGTCGTTGAGAATTTGAAGCCTTGGACTGTAGCCGCTTGACGTCGGCTGAAACATGGCAACATAGGTTCTCCCGCTTGGTCCGGTAATGGCCTGAAGGTCGTCGGTAATCCCCGTGGCTACTGGGCTATTCACCGCAGGATTGGGATTCCACTGAGCAAAGATGGGGCTGATTGCGGCCAGCATGAAGGTGGTCCAAAGTTTTAGGCGCATACGTTCTATTGAATTTTTATAAAGGTACTCGGACTCAGCCTTTGACAGGGCCATCGCGGAGGCTCTCTCTAGCGGTTTAGGGTACGGTAGGCCATGGCCGCGCCAATGAGCGCGACCGTGAAGGTGCCCTCGGCAAAAGTCCGCACGAGCAGGGCAAAGCAGATTAAGCCCAGCACCCAAGGCCAGTGGAATCCAATAATCCGCGCATAAGCAAGGCCTAAGGCAATTTTGAGGACTGCATAAAGGTTTCTGACCCAAGGAATACCCAAGGGATCAAAGCCGAGAGCCTGCTTTTCTTCGCCCACGATAATGCTGATGAACATCGAAACCATGATAAAGGCAACGGTCCACAAAAAGAAGCGTCGTCCGCTGGTTATCGTGCCCCCATCCATCGGTCAATGCGGGGTTTGAGCATCCAGAGCACCACAATGGAACCATAAATGAACAAGCCAAAAACGTATTTTATAAAAAAGAAGTAGGTATCGCCTCCGTGGTCGCGAAGGGCGACCAGCGAGCCGATGCGCACCACATTGAACAACTGCACTACAAAAAGCCCAATAAATGCCTGAAGAAGCGAGCGCCAAGTCCAGCCTCCGATTCCGATGACGTATGCCGCGTAGACAATGGCCAGTCGAAGCCCGTTGCAACCCTCGAGGATGTTCACCATCCGGCCTTCGCGCCCCACGTAGCAGCCGTCTAAGAAGCAGGACCATTCGCAGTCTGCCACGCCCAAAAAGCGCGCGGTTTCGTGGCTCAGTCGGCTAACCCAGTAGGTCACCATGTCGAGATCGCCGTTCCGCTTAACCACCACCAAATAAAGGCTATACAAAAAACTGAGCACAAAAAAGGTCAGCAAAAAGCGCAGCACAAAACCCAAGAAGGGTCGGTTTTTCTGGATCCAAAGGGCTAGTGCAGGCATGATAACAAATACAGAAGCCTAAGGTAAGCCCAAAGCAAATGACGCCGCGACCACAAATTTGCCAGAGCGCTCATCGAGCTTGCCTCCTTCGCGCCACTGCGATTCCGCCCAGCAAGAGCATCACGAGGCCGCCGTCCAGGGGAACCGGAGGCTGGGGTTCGGCCAGACCGCGGGGCAGGGTCAAAACAGGCTCCGGCGGGTCAAACATCCCTTCAAAACTGGCCCTAAATAGGCTTTCTTGGCCCTCCATCTGGGCAAGCATCGGCACGGAACCCACAAGGGCAAGTACAAAAATTAGTTTATTCATAGCAAATTAGGGTTTAAGGATTATTTTTTGAGTGTTCCAAGCCCCTGCGCTGCGCCACCTGAGGACGTATGCTCCCTCAGGAAGATGGTGCACAACAGGCTCGCCATTGATTCCGTAGCGCCGCAGCACTACCTGCCCGAGCATGGTCAGGAGCTCAACGTCCTGAGCTTCAGGCGACCAAAGAATGCCCGGCGCAGTTCGCCAATGGCCCTCCTTAGCTTGGGCTAGGGCCATAGAAGACCCCATCAATCGCCAATGCTGAATGCCTTGTAATTCGATGGTATGGGGCCCTTGATCGAGCCGGAACGACTCGATTCCGTCGGTCAACCAAAGGGCAGAAGCCGCGCCAGTGCAACCCACCTCAGCCCGCATTGGGCTTGCAGCCTCGCTGCGAACCAGCAAAACGTCGGCGGGGTTCCAACTCTTTGCGGCAGCATCGCCCGAGGGCGTTTCGACAACCCATCGCAAGGGAGTCGGGCTTGCTCGAGCGGCGGCGTCGCGCTCTAAATCCAGATCGGGCTGGGCGGAACCGTCGGGCAAAATCCAAAGAGGCAGGTCGAGGTCCGAGTTCTCTAAAACCTTTAAATTCAGTCTTATGGGGCTTGGTCCGCCCGAACTGGCCCCTAGGGTCCCTCGGTTGGCAAGGGTGAGGCTTGAACCTTCGTCGTGCGCCCGAACCCAAAAACCCTGCAGGGGCGCAATAAAACCCGACAGGCTACCGCCGCTGGGGCTGTAGTAGGAGTAGCTGCCGATGCCGCCCAAGGCCGAGGGATCCCAAATGGAGTAGCTCGCGTCCACGCCTACCCTGGCTAAGGAGGCGAACTCCAAATTGCAGGCTAGGGGATTGCCCAGCAAATTCCAGCCGTCCGTTACCGCCGTCGAATGAACGGTGCTTGTTGGGTTGGGATTATCCGCATAGCCCAGACTCCACTGCAACCAGGGCTGCCGGGGAGCCGGCCCCTCAAGGCCAATGGTCCCGCTGCTCATGCCAAAGTAGCCCTGACCCCTCGACCCAAGACCCTGGCCGGCACTTCGGTACTCTCCGCTGTCGGAATTCCAGGAATACAGGCCTGATTGGTTTGCACCCGACAATCCGGTCACGCCGCGGTCCAGAGGACTGGATAGCTGGTTCCAGCCATGGTGGGGCCAAAACGTCTCGGCACGGAGCGTTCCCGTGCCCAGACCCGCCGCACTCAGCCGCATTTGAGCTTGGCCGCCGCTGTCTGCGTGGAGCACAAGCTCCCCGTCAAGCACCAGCCGCCCTCGAACATCAAGAGACCCGCCTGGCGCAACATCAACCCTCGTACCTGCAGCAATGCGCAGGTTGGCGCAGGCAAAGCCCAAAGCCTGGTAGGGGCCTTGAACCAAGGCATTGTCTGTGGGCGACGGAGCGCCGTTGCTCCATTGTTGGCCGTTCCAAACCTTGGGAGCCAGTTCGCTGCCCCGGAGCTTGAGGTCGTCCCATCGCCAAGTTCCTGAGGTACTGTAATTCTGAGAACTCGCAGTAGGGTTGGCGCGCATTCCCTGGTAGGCCTGATTGGCCCCGTAGCTGCCGCCAAAATTGCTGAACGGCAGGGGAGAAAACACCGACACCAGGCGAATCCAAACGAGCTCATGCCCCTGGGTACCCGGCAAATAAGCATTAAACGGAACCCAAACGTCAAAGGGACCCCATCCGCTGTCGGGCGCCCAAACATTGGTCCAGGTGGATCCGAGGTCGGTTGACGCATCAATGCGCCACCAACGCGACGACGTAGAAGAACCTCGGAGCAGTCCCTGGATCCACACGCTATCCATTCCGAGGGTATTGGCTTCAAGGAGCAGCCCTCGTTCTGCCGAGCCGGTTGCCTGCGGCGCAAAACTTCGGAGCGAAATGGACTTGCCGGCTCCGACCCCCTGCACATAGGAGTGCACGACGTTCTCGGCCGAGCACAGGGCAAAGCCGCTGTCGGCTTGGGTTTGTTCCGTATTAAAATGCCAAGAGGCAATGGACTGGCCGGTTGCGGGCTGGGCGCTGCCCAAAAATGCCGAGAGGCAAAGCGTCGGCAGAACCAGAATAGAGGGGTAGGGTTTCATAGGAGCAGGGGGTTTAAGACCGCCAAGCTCCGAAGAGGCCGGGACTGCAATCGTCCCTTAAACGCAAGTAAACAGCTAGCTTTTAGCCAGCACAACCCGAACCTGGGCTACCATAGCATCTCCTTGCTCTGCCTTTAGCCAGTACATGCCGGCCGGCAGATGGCCAACTTCCCAGGTAAACTGACGTTGGCTCGAAGAAAGATTCTTTACTTCAACCCGACGGCCAAGCATGTCATAGAGGCTAAGGGAGACCGGCTGTGGTCCGCTCAATTCCAACTGCCCGCGCATGACCCCTTGAACCGGGTTGGGGTAAACGACTAAATTGGGGTTGGTACCAGACATCATAAAGGCCTGGCTGCTCACGACCAGCAGCACTGCAGAAATCCATCGAACAAGGCCTTTCATATGCAGCAAACCTACAAAAAATTATAAATCAATAGCCTCTTCAGCCACCGGATACTCCTGAAAAACAAAACGAATCATGCCTTCGCTGTGGATTTCATAGACCCAGCCGGGTTCTAAACCTGCCTCAATCGAAGCTTTGGTGAGCATTGGGTAGGCGCGCATAGCCCCAACCATTATGGCTAAGTCGTTGGGTTTGGCAAAATCAATCCAAAGGGCTCGTCCCTCGGGAATGCGCTCCAGCCTCAAATCAGCGAAGTCCATGGTTCCAAGGTTTTCGCTGGTCCGACCCAGAACGACGCCTGCATAGCTCAAGAGTGAATCCTCTTCAACCTCCTCGGGATTGGAGTAGTAGATACCAATCATTTCGTCCGAAGAAAGTCCGAGGGAATCCGCGGTTGATTGGGCTCGCACAAAGGCGGCTCCTATTTTTTGAAAAGGGCCGGTATGGTCGTATCCCGCTACCACGTAACCACCCTGAATAGAGTCGTTTATCTGAAGTTTTGTAAAAGCGCCCAACCAAGCGGCCAGGCCTGCAATGAGAAGGGTAAGGGCAGCGACTGCCCACAAAATCTTGCGTACCATGCGGCAAAGGTACGATGGTAGCGCATCAAACAAAGCGAGTATCCGCTGCAGGGTATTCCCTGAATACCAGCAGGATTGCCGGCGATTACTCCGCCAAAATTAGGTTCGTTTTTCTGCTTACAAACGACAATACTCCCGACTATCTTTACCCCTATGTTTTCATTCTTCCGCAAAAAGTCTGAGCTCGACCAGCTCACTGACCAGTACCGAGCGCTCTTAGAGGAGTCGTTTAAATTGTCTACTACCGACCGCAAGGCATCGGACCTCAAACGTGCCGAAGCCGAGGAGGTGGCGGTCAAGATGGAAGAACTTCAAAAAAACGCGAAATAGTGGCTCGCAACCTCGAGGGAGCGCGGGTTACGGTGTACTGCGCAGGGTCTGCACGAGTTGCGTCGCACTACCTCGACGGCGCCAGCGAATTGGCAAAGGATTTAGTAGATGCCGGGGCCACGCTTGTTTTTGGTGGCGGTAAAACCGGGCTTATGGGCCATATTGCCTCTGAGGTAATCAAGCTTGGTGGCAATGCTTCGGGCATCATGCCTCGGTTCCTAAAGAATATTGAAATGGACCATCCGCTGGTCACGGATTTTACCTTGGTTGACACGATGGCCGAGCGAAAGGCCGCACTTTTAGCGGACACCGAGGGCATTATTGCCCTACCTGGTGGCTGCGGAACCCTCGAGGAACTTTTGGAGGCCATTACCCTAAAGCGTCTTGGGCAATACCTCAAACCCATTGTGATAGTAAACCAAAATGGTTTTTATAATGACCTGCTCCGCCAACTTGCCCGCATGGTAGACGAGGAGTTCATGAACCCGGAGCATCTGCAATTATGGGTAGCCGTGGACCATCCGCGCGACGCGGTTAAAGCCATTTTAGCCACGCCAGACCTGAGTGCCGCGGTGCTCAGCCGTGCAGCAGTTCAAGCAAAATAGCCTGATGGCATAATTTAATGCTTCGATAATTTGAGCATTGATGCATTGTCGCTACTTTTGTCCCTCAAAATATTTCAAAAAGTTTAATTCAACTCGCAAAACCCTCATGAAAAAGGTCATCGCCCTGTTCTTTGCTGCAGGAATTCTATTTACTCAGCCCATCTTGGCTCAAGAGGCTTCCGCAACTGAGCAGGCAGTCGCAACAGACACTAATGCTCAAGCAGCAGACACAACCGCTGCTGCAACGGCAGAAGAGACTGCTACTGCAGTAGAGGCTGAAGCGAGTTTTACTCAGGTTTTAAAAGACAAGTTTATCGAAGGAGATCCTTTGTGGATGGCTCCAATCCTGTTGACCTTTATTTTGGGTCTTGCCTTAGCGATTGAGCGAGTTCTTTACCTCTCGATGTCTAACAACAACAATGAGAAGCTTCTTGAGGACGTTAAATCAGCCTTAGCCAGCGGCGGAAAGTCTGCAGCCCTTGAGGTTTGCCGCAATACCCGCGGACCAGTGGCTTCTATTTTTTACCAAGGCCTAGAGAAAATGGACGACGGAATCGACATGGTTGACAAAGCCATCGTGAGTCTGGGCTCCGTAGAAAACGGAAAACTTGAGCGCGGAGTTTCTTGGATCTCCCTGTTCATCGCTCTTGCTCCCATGCTCGGATTTATGGGAACGGTAATTGGTATGATTCAAGCCTTTGATGCCATTGAGGCAGCAGGCGACATCAGCCCTTCTCTGGTAGCAGGCGGTATTAAGGTGGCTCTTTTGACCACGGTTTTTGGTCTTATTGCGGCAATGATTCTTCAGATCTTCTACAACTTGATTGTAGCCATGATCGACAATTTGGTCAATAAGATGGAGGACGCTTCAATTACCTTCTTGGACATTGTTGCAGCCCACATTAAAAAGTAATAGCCATTATGTCATTTGATAAAATTAGTCGACTTCTTGCCGTAGTCCTCGGGGGCATCGGCTTGGTGTTTACCCTGCTCATTTTCTTTGGCGGAGAGTCTTCGTTAGAAAGTAACGTTACTGCTTCAATTTGGATTTCAATTGGGATGTTTTTTGTGGCAATCGCCCTAGCCCTGTTTAGCGCAGTGCGGGGAATGGTCATCAACCCTGCATCACTTCGAGGTTCGGCAATCGGATTTGGGGCCCTGGCCGCAATCCTTGCGTTGAGCTACATGATTTCTTCGGGTGCGGACTACGAATCCTACAAAAACATTTCGGAGAGCGGATCGCGTTGGGTTTCCACGGGTTTGAATGCGACCTACATCATGACCCTTCTATCTGTTGGGGCAATTTTGTTCTCGTCCCTCAACCGACTGCGTAAATAAGCCCTACTCATGGCCAGTAAGAAACGTCCAGTACCTGAAATCAACGCAGGCTCGATGGCTGATATAGCCTTCTTGCTTTTAATTTTTTTCTTAGTTACTACGACGATGGACGTAGACAAGGGTTTGCTAGTCAAACTACCCCCTTGGACCGAAGAGAGTTCTGAGGAGCAAGACATTAAAGAGAAAAACATTTTTGTCGTTCTCGTCAATGCTCAAGATCAGTTGCTTATTGAAGAGGAGTATGCCACGCTCGAAGACGTGCGCCGTCTTGCTAAAGAATTCATCGACAACAACGGAGACGGCAGCTGCGAGGATTGCCGCGGCCTGCGCGACCCCAATTCTTCAGACAACCCCAGAAAGGCGGTTATTTCCATTCAAAACGACCGCGGAACAAGCTACAAAATTTTTGTTGCGGTGCGAAACGAGCTTCTAGGAGCATATTCAGAGCTGCGCAATGATATCGCTCAGCGCAAATTTGGACGCAACTACGATGAACTCAGCGAAAGCGATGTAGAATTGATCAATGAGGTATATCCGCAGTTTATTTCTGAGGCCGAACCCGTCAAAATTGGAGGATAATGCCATTTAAGAAGAAAAAGAAGATTGAGATGCCGCCGCTGTCTACAGCGTCTCTTCCTGATATTGTGTTCATGCTGCTGTTTTTTTTCATGGTTACTACCACGATGAGAGAGGTGACGCTTTTGGTGAAATTAAAGAAGCCACAGGCTACGGAGATTCAAAAGCTGGAGCGCAAAGACTTGACTACGTACATCTACATCGGTGCTCCCAAGAGTGCCGCTCTAGGTAACGAGCCCCGCATTCAGCTAGCTGACCAGCTTGCCAGTGTGGGCGACGTGCAGCAGTGGGTTATTCTCCAGCGCGAAGAGGTGAACGAAGCCGAGCGTCCAAAGTTCACAGTGTCTATTAAGTCAGACATTGATGCCAAGATGGGTTTGATTAGCGACATCAAGCAAGAGCTGCGCAAGGCGCAGGCACTCAAGCTGTCCTACTCGGCAAATCCGGCTTCCTCCGCAGAGGAGATGTTTAAGGCCTA
>DBBY01000044.1:43944-52380 GCA_002292855.1 Flavobacteriales bacterium UBA972
TGCTCGTTTTTTTAGGCTTGTTTCGGGTCCTTTAGTCCTAGTTTTGCTCCATGGGGAATATTTTTAAATCGGACTTTGTCTTCTTGGGCTTGGTCATCATTGCCTCCTTGCTTTTTGTCTCGGGGCTTGGAAGCTCCGCCATCATGGGCCTTCTGGGCTACTCGGGCCTATCCCTTGCTGAGGTAATGGCCCGCACCGAACTCAATGCAAGCCGTGCAATTTTGGCCCAGCAGGGCCTCGGATCGCTCGCGATTTTCTTGATTCCAGGCGTTGCAATGCTCCAGCGCTGGGCTTATCAAGAGGCACGCGAGCTTCCGGTGGAATCGCCGGTGCTGGACCGCCCGCAATGGCCCCTGAAGCAAACCATCCTGGCCTGGGCCTTGCTCCCGGCGCTGCTGCCCCTGCTCGAGTGGCTCACCGGGCGCTGGGTTTTGTTCCTAGAGACTACCGCTTGGGGCGCAGAGGCCATTGCCCGGTCTGAAGAGCAGGCCACGCTTGTGGAGCGCCTGCTTTTTTTGCCCCATTGGGGCGACCAAGTTCTGGTAGTCGTGGTTTTTGTGCTCATAGCGGCTGTGGGCGAGGAGCTGTTTTTTCGCGGAGCGCTTCAGCGCATCATTCGCAGCCGGATGGGCGCCTCTTCGGTATTCGCCTCGGCGGCCCTTTTTGCGGCCTTTCACTTTGATCTGCTGCACCTTCCCTTTTTGGTGATTGCAGGCTTGGCCCTGGCTTGGCTTTTTGAGCTTAGCGGACGCCTGTGGGTGCCCTTGGTCGCTCACGTTATTCACAACGCTTTAACCTACGTGCAAGCGCTTGAATCGGGTCCGGGCAGCTACGCGCACATAAGCCCGGTTCCCTTCACCGGGATGGTGGTGGCCAGTGCGCTGGCGAGCGTAGCCATTTTCATGGTGCTCCGCCGCAAATAGGTATTTTTGTGCCGTGGTAAAAATTGCCGACATCGAGCTTCCGGATTTTCCGCTGCTGCTTGCGCCTATGGAAGACGTGAGCGATCCGCCTTTTAGGGCATTGTGCAAGGAGAACGGCGCCGATTTGATGTACACCGAATTCATTTCGAGCGAGGGCTTGATTCGCGATGCGGTAAAGTCCCGTGCCAAGCTCGACATTTTTGAGTACGAGCGCCCCATTGGCATCCAAATTTTTGGTGCGGAACTCGAGAGCATGATCGAGGCCGCCCTCATCTGCGCGGAGGCCAACCCCGACCTGATTGACATTAACTACGGATGTCCGGTAAAAAAAGTAGTGTGCAAGGGCGCCGGGGCAAGCATGCTCCAAGACATTCCCAAGATGGTGCGCCTCACCAAAGCCATCGTCGATGCCGTGGACAAGCCCGTGACGGTCAAGACTCGCCTGGGTTGGGACGACAGCAGCAAGAACGTGGTTGAGGTGGCAGAACGCCTGCAAGACATCGGCATCAAGGCCATTAGCATCCACGGCCGCACCCGCAGCCAGATGTACAAGGGCGATGCCGACTGGTCGCTCATCGCGCAGGTGAAGAATAATCCGAGAATGCACATCCCCGTCTTTGGCAACGGAGACATTGACAGCCCCGAGAAGGTACTGGCTGCCCGCGACCGCTTTGGGGTCGACGGCGTCATGATTGGCCGGGCGACTATTGGATACCCTTGGTTTTTTAACGAAGTCAAGCACTTTTTGGCCACCGGAGAGCACCTCGACCCGCCGACCTTGAACGAGCGCGCCAACGCGGCCCAGCGTCATCTGGACCTGTCGGTGCAATGGAAGGGCGAGAAGCTCGCCATCGCCGAAATGCGAAGGCACTATGGCAACTACTTTAGAAATTATCCCAACTTCAAGGAACTCCGCCAGACTTTGGTGACCTGCGATTCGCTGGAACTTCTAAACGAAACCTTTGACGAGATTCGCGGCGGCTATGCGCTGCGCAACAGCCTGGTGTCAGAACCGGCCTGACGGCCGGCAAGCCAGGCTAAGCAGGAACCAATTAGTCCAACCAAAACCAAGACGGCCAGGGATTGGGCCAGGTCCCAGCGTACGGGGTAGGCATTGACCAGGTAGCCGTCGCCGAGCTGCAGCAGGCCCCATTTCGCTTGGGCGCCAACCACCGCTGCCCCGAGGGCAAAGCCAGAGAAGGCTCCCAGAATGCTCAACCAGATTCCGCTCCAGGTGAATGCTGAGCGTATTTGTTCCGCGGGCATGCCCAGGGCCGCAAGCATGGCGCGCTGCCCCTGCTTCTCGATGATGATGAGGCTAGCCGCCGCATAAAGTCCGAGGGATGCAATCAGCACGATGAAGCCTAAAATGGCGGTAGTCACGAGCCCTTCGCTGCGCAAAACTTGAAACATAGCTTGTTCTCGTTCCTCGGGGCGCTCGGCAATCCATCCTGGAGCATTGGCCTCAATGGCGGCGCGCAAGTCCCTGCCTTCGGCGTCCTCGGTGGGCCAAACGAGAACCTGCGAGCGCTCCGCGCTGTCGGCCAAGGGATTCAGGGCCATTAGGTCTTCTAGGGGCATTAGGGCAAAGGCAAAATCCACCTGGGGGTGCAGGGCAAAGGTTCCGCGCACCGGGGCAATTTGGCGCTGAAAATCTTCGAGGCCGGCCTGGGGCCAAAGCAGCTCCACAAGGTCGGGGCCCTGGCTAAAATCAAGGAGAAGTTGGTCGGCTACCCCGCTGCCCGCATAGAGTCCGTCGAGCTCGACCAGGCTGTCGCCGTCGCCACGCAGCAGGTTGGCGCACCACGGGCTCAGGGCGGCAAAGGCGGAATCCACGCCCCAGAGTTCCACAAGCACCTCGCGCTTGTCGCTGCGAACCAAGGCTTTTTGGCTGACTACTTCACTGAGTCCGGCCACTTCGGGCATGGCGCGCAAGGAATCAAGGTCGATCAGGGCATGTTGTCCTTGGGCAGGCGAAAGGGTGTAGGGCGCGTGTATGCCGTCGTAGGCGCTGCGGACCATGGTTTCAAGGCCGTTGAACCCAGCCAGTACCACCAGCATGGCGGCGGTTCCGACCGCTACTCCGAGGGCCGCGAGGCGCGCAACCCACTGGGTTAGTTTGCGTCCGCGCAGCAGCCGCCAGCCCAATTCAGGACCGCTCGCGCGCACTATTTAATCGGATTTTCGCCCCCTTCGCGCAGAAGTCGGTCGATATTGGCTTCGTACTCGATGGAATCGTCGGCAAAGTACTGCAGGTTGGGAATCACGCGCAGCTGGTGGCGCACCCGCCCGGCCAGTTCGTTTTTAATGCGCGGAGCCTCTTCGCTGATGTAGTCCATGACGCTCTGGGTGCGGTCAATAGGGAAGATGCTGAGGTAGGCCCTCATGAGCCCCAGGTCGGGCGTTATCCGCACCTTGCTTACGCTGATGAGCGTTCCGGGGAATTCGGCCGCGGCCAAGGCGCGAAATACGTCGGCTAAATCGTGCTGAAGCAGTGCGTTGATGCGTTTTTGGCGAATTGATTCCATTAGGGCAAAAGTACCGCTAAATTTAGGGCTATGCTTCCCTCACCCCATTGGCTCGGAATCGAGCACCTCGGAATCGCCGTGCGCGACCTCGACGCCGCCGAAATCCTCTACACCGGGCTGCTCGGAGTTGGACCCTACAAGCGCGAAGAGGTCGCATCCGAAGGGGTAATGACCTCGTTTTTTGCGGTCGGAGGCAACAAAATCGAGCTGCTTGCCGCAACCCGACCGGATTCGCCCATCGCCACCTTCATTGAGAAGCGCGGCGAGGGCCTGCACCACGTAGCCTATGCGGTGGCCGACCTTCAGGCTGAACTCGACCGCCTTGACGCAGCCGGCATCGCGCTGATTCACCGGCACCCCAAGCCGGGTGCCGACGGCAAGATCATCGCCTTTTTACACCCCAAGGCCACAGGCGGGAGCCTTATTGAGCTTTGCCAAGACTTGTAAATCCTAGATAAAATACAGCGTACGCCATCCGTAGGCGGCAGCTGAAGCAATGTTGGCGGCGTTGTCGTCAATAAAGAGCACCTCGGCGGGCGAGGTGATGCCCAGTTCGCGGTCCACTGCGGCATAGATCGCTGGATCGGGTTTGCGCAAACCCATTTCGTAGGAATAAAAAATCCGCTCAAAGCAGCGCGCAAATTCGCCATAGCCAAAGGGCCCGAGTCGGCGTCGGACTTCGTCAATGTGAATCGGGTTGGTGTTGCTCAAAAGGGCTAATCGATAGCCCTGAGCCCGCAGGGAGCGCAGCACGTGAAGGGTTTTGGGCGGAATTTCTAGAAGCAGGGCGTTCCACGCACGGTCGATGCTTGAGTCTGCGGAGGCCCACCTTAGTTGACTGCGCAGCGCCCTTCGGAATTCTGCGGCCGTGATGGCGCCGGTTTCGAAGTCGTGAAAAAAGTCGGCGTCAAGATGAAGGTCCGCCTGAGCGCCAAGCGTTTGAAACGCTTTAATGCTTCGAGTGGGGTCGATTTCTATTAAAACGTTTCCGAAATCAAAAATGAGCCAGCTGCCCTGGTGCGAGGCGAGTTCGGATGTTTTGAGGCGACGCATGGCCCAAAGATCGCTTTATTGGGCGCCTGCCTTGGTGTATTTTTTGGGAGTAATCCCAAATTTGCGCTTGAAGGCTGCAATAAAATGGCTGGGGTTGTGGTAGCCGATCTCAAAGGCGACTTCGTTCACCGTCATGCTGCCGTTGCCCAGCATGCGTCGCGCGTGGTTCAAGCGCGTGTCCATGACGTAGCCATAGACGGTGTTGCCGTAGACCTCTTTGAAGCCGGCCTTGAGGCGGTACTCGTTGAGGCCCACCCTAAGCGCGAGCTCCTTGATGGTGGGCGGCGCTTGCCACTGGTCCAAGATGATCGCCTTGGCGTCGTGAATCCGCCGCAAAGTGTCTTCGTCTTTTAAGAAGGGGCAGGCTGCCGTGTCGGGCTCGCTGGTGTGAAAGTAGTGCCCCAGAAGCTCCAGCACGTAGCCTAGCTGCGCCACACGCAGGGCGTTGTCGCTGAGCTTTTTGGACCAAAGCGAATCAAGAATGACGCGCTGGCCGGCATCGACGGTGCGCTGGTCGTAGATGGGGCGCTGCATGTCGGTGCGCCCTAAAAACGGAATTTCTTCGCTCTTGCCTCCGTCGGGCATAAACAGCCGGTGCAAGCGGTCAAAACGGAGCCTTATGGCTATGATTCGCTTGCCGTGGGGCATCCCCACCGCTGTCTTGATTTCGTCTTTGGGGTTGTAGATAAAAAAACTCTGGCCGGCCGGCAGGGGCCGCATGTACATGGGGCCGAACTGAAACGAAGCGTCTCCGTCGAGGTTAAAAAACAGGTGCACGTGTTCCCGCTCTAAAATGAGCGTACTGGGCGCTTCGCTGGCGCGCCCCTCGAGGCGGAGCCAGTCAATGCCTTCAAACAGGCTTTGGTATCGGATTGGGCTATTAGGATTCATAGGTCTACATGGTAAAAATAGCGAAACCCTATATTTTGTTCTGTTTATGCTATTTCGCTTTAGGCTATCAATTTTTCGCAATGGGGTATAATACCAGGCGAAGCGTTTTTATTTTTGCTCTGTGAAAAAGCTTTCGGACTACCGCGCTACCCTCAAGAGAGAGGGATGGGCCGGCTTGGTGCGCCAAGCGGGTTGGCCTGTGGCTATCGGACTTTTTTCGTTCTTCTTGCTCAAAGGCCTGGTCTGGTTGGCTTTGGCCTACGGCGGACTGGAGATGCTTCGGTAGTTTTTCTTCTTATTTATCGGCGTTTAGGGAGTTCAGCGTCAAACTCCCTTATTTTTGCCACCCTCTGCGCCCATAGCTCAGTGGTTAGAGCAGGGGACTCATAATCCCTTGGTCGCAGGTTCAAATCCTGCTGGGCGCACTAAACCCGTCACCCGAAAGGGTGGCGGGTATTTTTTTTGGGACGCAGCGAGCTGGCTCAGGCTGCGGCACTAAAAATACCCGCGAATTCGCGCAGCGAATGCGGGTTTAGTATTTATAAAAAAGCCCTCACCAGGAACAGCGGAGCTAATCCTGCTGGGCGCACTAAACCCATTAATAATTACCCAAACTGCCCAACATTGAATTAGAAACATAATTTTTAATTCTTCTCGCCGTCGCAATAATTGCCACCTTAGGCGCAAAAGACACAGTCTCTTATTCCGCACAAGTAGGTGTTGGTGTCTAATGGAACGCAGTCTACACCCGATAAAACAGGCCCGATCAATCGCCTGCGACTACTACAAACCGAACCGGTGCATATCCCTTCGCCGAAAGGACGTAGATACCCTCGCTAAGTTGGTGGTCCAACCGGCCTGATCGGAGGATTCCATTCGCCACTCGGCGCCCGGTAGCGTCGATAATTTGGTACGGAACTTCGTCAAAATCAAGCTTCACTTCGATCCAGCCCGAGCTTGGGTTTGGGCTTAGTGCAAGCGTCCGATGACTGAGTTCGCCTAAAGAGAGCCCGCGTACCTCAACATTAGTGCTTGCGCTATTCACGCACGATGCTGTGGACCAGGCCTGCACGGTGACCGTACCGGTTCCGAGCGAATCCCAACTCACCCAAAGGCTGTCGTTGGAGGTTGTGTTGAGCACGGTTCCGCCCGAAACGGTCCACTGAAACTGACTGAATAAATGAGGGTTGGACACATAATAGAGGCCAACGTTGCCCTGTAATACAGTGTCTGCGCCTGGGGCAGAGAGCGCCACCGGATGGGCCGCCGACACGATTTGAATGGAGTCCGACGTCACGCTGTTGCCGGCATAGCGGTCTAAAACTTTGCGAATCCACAGACCATTGAGGGCAGTAGGAGGGTTGTTAAGGTTCAAGCGTACGCTTCCGCCCTCATAAAAGGTGGTGTCGTACACCGGGTGGCCTAATAGGGTATCCGCGGTCCAGAGGTAGCGCTGCGTGATGGGGGTTGCCATCAGCGTGTTCCAAGTAATGCCGGTAAGGTTGCCAGGGTTGTTTAAAAAGTCTAGCCAAATCCCTGAGCCGGGGTGCTGGTATTGCCAACGGTGGGGCAGAAGAATGGCCTCGGAATTTCGGTACAAATTCGCATTCAAACTCGTAGTGACCCTTTGAGTGACGCAGGAGTCGTCGATGCGCACGACACTATCGAATGATTGATTGCTGTTATGTCCTGGAATAATCCAAGTATTGAAGTAGCCCACGTTGCCATAGTTAGTGCAAGACACGGTGTGCAACGAAGGATTCCAAGCGGGATTCACATACAGGTTGAAGTACTGGCACGGCCCAGGATTGTTGTAGGGCGGGTAGGGCCCAAAACCAGAGTAGTTCGTAATGTTCCACTGGCTGACGCTGTTGGGCAAGAGGTTACTGGCGCAGTAGTAGAGGTTTACCGGCGTCCCGCCCACTGCGGTGTCGGGACCGGTAATTATGACGGATTCAGGCAGGGAATCCAGTACAGGTAAAGCGCTTAAAAATAGGAGGGTAGCGAGGGACATGGTTTGTTGGTTTTGGCAACTTAGGCTTCAATGGCGCACTAAACCTACTCGACTACAAACGTTTCAATCGTGCCGCTGTAGCTGTCGCCCTCGTTGAAGCGCTTGGTCCACTTGGCTCTGCCGTTCACATAAACCTTGACCACGGCATCGGACCAAAACACATTGCTCGCTCCGGAATCGTTGAACAATTCACCCACGCAGCTGATGCTCGTTCCGCTCTGAACCGTGAAGGTTTGTCCGGTTTTTTTGATGGGACTTTCTGCGCCGGTAGTTCCCACTCCGCCCAGGTAGGCAAGGTTTGGATCGCGCAAAGACATAAAAAAGTAGGACTGTGCGCCGCCCGCCTTCTTGATTTCCATAGTGGCATAAACATCCCGGGGGCCGTCGGGAGCCTTCTCGCAGGCGGTCGATAGGAGTCCGACCAAAACGACGAGGGAACGAATCATTTTAAGCATAAGTAGGGATTTAGTGAAGGCCTTAAGGTAGCAAGAAATTCGAAATCCTCAAGCGGTAGCAAGCGTTAATAAGGCCAGGCAAGGCCATAAGAGGCCTTAGGGGCGCGCGGTGATTCCGCTACTATTAATCAACTGTGCACTATGCCAATACTTTGGCCTTTATCGGACTATCTTTGCACCGCAGTCGCCAGGGCGATTGCCTTCACACCGGAGGGAGTATTTAACCTTGGTGCAGCCGCTTCCGGTGCGGCGCTCCGCCTCCCCCTAAGGGATTTTATGAAATTTACTGATCTTGATTTGAACGCAGACATTTTGGATGCGCTCGACGATTTGGGCTACGAAGTGCCCACACCCATTCAGCAGCAAGCGATTCCGCCTGCCCTCGAAGGACGCGACGTGCTTGGAACGGCCCAGACCGGAACCGGCAAAACAGCGGCTTTTGTGCTTCCTATTCTTGAGCTTTTGAGTCGCGAACCCATTGACAGCAAGCGCCCCATCCGCACCCTGATTCTGACTCCCACCAGGGAGTTGGCGATTCAGATTGACGAGAGCATTCGCGACTACGGCAAGTA
>DBBY01000044.1:52416-54711 GCA_002292855.1 Flavobacteriales bacterium UBA972
TTTGGCGGAGTCGGCCAGCAGCCCCAGGTGGATGCCCTGCGAAGGGGGTCCGAGATGGTAGTAGCCACGCCAGGTCGTCTTTTGGATTTAATGCAGCAGGGTCACGTGGATCTGCGCGACCTCTCTTGGTTTGTGCTCGACGAGGCCGACCGCATGCTTGACATGGGCTTTATCAACGACGTCCGAAAGGTGATTGCCAAGCTGCCGCGCAAGCGCCAGACCATGTTTTTTAGCGCCACCATGCCCTTTGAAGTGCTTCGCTTGAGCGACGATCTTCTGATTGATCCGGTTCGCGTTTCGGTAGACCCCGTTTCGAGTACTGCCGAGACCATCATGCAGCAGGCATTTTTTGTAGACACCAACTCCAAGCGCGACCTGCTTGCCCACCTGCTTAAGGACCGCGAAGAAATAAAGTCCGTTTTGGTGTTTACCCGCACCAAGCACGGAGCCGACCGCGTCTCCAACGATTTGGAGCGACGCGGAATTCCTGCGCTTGCAATCCACGGAAACAAGTCGCAAAACGCCCGCCAGGCAGCACTTACAAGCTTCAAGAAGGGCAAGACCCGCGTGCTGGTTGCCACCGACATTGCTGCGCGCGGAATCGACATTGACGACCTTACCCACGTGGTAAACATGGACATTCCCGACGTGGCCGAGACCTACGTGCACCGCATTGGCCGCACTGGCCGCGCAGGTGCCTCGGGTGCAGCCTTCTCGTTCATCGACCGCGAGGAGTACGGCAACTGGCAAGCCGTCCTAAAGCTTATTAACGTTGATGTTCCCGCTGAGCGCGACCATCCGTTCCCTTCGGTCTTGTCTTCAGCGGACTCTTTTGCCATGGTTTCTAAAGGAGCCTCAGGCGGAGGCGGACCTCGCCGGCCCACACGCCCCCAAGGACGCCGCCGCTAGGTTTTTATGCAATGCGAAAGCCCCGAGCGCAAGCTCGGGGCTTTTTTTGTGTCCATAATTTTGGCCTCCCTCAAAAGCCTACCAAGCCCCGGGGATCTGGGCGTACTTCTCGGTAAAGGGCTTCCAGACCTCGGAATCCCACTTGGCGAGGGCTGCAGACTCTGCCTCAGAAGCAGCGCGGGCAGCCTTCCAGGCATTCAGCATGTTGGCCGAGGGCGCACCCCTTAAACCCCAGTAATGGCTTGAGAACTGACCGTACTTCCATTCCCAGGTCTCCGGCTGCTCGAAGTAGCCCTTCACGTCTTCTTTGCCAAACAGAGCCATGCGGCGGTCTTCAATGGCCTTCGAAACCGCCTTTAAATCGTCGCGGAGCTGCTTGGTCGCAGAGGTGTCTTCGTTTGCGGCAACCCACTTATCGAGCAAGTCAAGGCGCTTCTTGGCCTCGCGCAATCGGCTCACGGCACTGTCAAGGCGAGCCATCTGCCCGTTTACCTCGGCGGCAAAAGCATGCTCGGCATCCCAGTCGCGGGCTGGTGCGCGCGGGTCGTCTTGAACGGTCACGTAGGCGCTGTCGCGATGGTTCCCGAGCTCATAGACCAGCAAATAGCGTCCGGGGCGCACCTCAGGACCGTAGCCCGGGTCGCTTTGGTTCTCTCGCTTGCTTCGCGACATAGACGGACGGTTAACTCCGGCGTGGCGCAAATTCCAGTTCCATCGCTGCAGTCCGTTCTCGGTCGGAACCTTGGTTTCAATTCGGCGGATGCGGGTTCCGCTCGGGTCGTATACGTCGACGCGAAGCCACTTGACTTTTTTAAGCTCCTTGTCGGCGGTGTCGCGCTGAAGGGTGTAGCTCATGCGTGCTCCGTCAGAGCGGTTCTCACCCTGAAACATGCTGCTGCCTTGAAAGCGGATTCCGTCAGACTCCGCATAGTTCCAGTGGTAGGCGTCGGGTGCGTCGTAGGCCGTCAGCACGCGTCCTTGGGCAGAGGCGGCTTCGCGCAGCGGGCGCAGGTCGTCTAAAATCCAGGCGGCGCGGCCAAAGGTTCCGAGGATCAAGTCGCCTTCGCGCTCCTGGATGGCGAGGTCCTGCACGGGCATCACGGGCAGACCCGCCCAGCGCTGCCAGGTTTTGCCGCTGTTGGCGCTCACGAAGAGTCCCGTTTCGGTACCGAGGTAAATCAGAGAGGGCTGCTTAGGGTCCTGAAGGACGCTCAGGCAGTGGCCCATTCCCTCGGGTCGGTTGCTGGCCAAAAGGTTGGTCCATGTTTTCCCAAAGTCCTTAGTGTAAAACAGGTAGGGATTAAAGTCTCCCTGGCGGTAGTTGTTGACCACCACCCATGCCTCCGCGGCGTTGACGGTGCTGGCGCGCACTTGCGGAACCCAGGC
>DBBY01000044.1:54797-56266 GCA_002292855.1 Flavobacteriales bacterium UBA972
AGCTGCACGTAGCCGTCGTCGCTGCCGGTCCAGATGAGTCCTTTTTGCAGCGAAGAGGGAGCGATGGCCAGAAGGCAGGTGTGCATTTCGGCACCGGTCACGTCAAAGGTGAGTCCGCCCGACTCCAGAAATTTCTGTTTTTCTGGGTTGTTGCTGGTTAGGTCGGGCGAGACGATGGCCCACGAAGCGCCTCGGTCTTGAGAGTAGTGCACATGCTGCGAGCCGTAGTAGACTGCGTCGGGGTTAAAGGGGTCCGCTGCGATGGGGCTGTTCCAATGCCAACGCAGGGTCTTGCCATCGGGATGGGCAGGCTTGATGTAGGTTTTTATTCCGTTTGAAACGTTTACACGGGCCAGGGAGCCCTCCTGAGCCATGGCATAGACTACGGCGGGGTCGCTAGGGTGGGGCAGCACGTCAAAACCGTCGCCAAAGTAGAGCTCAGTCCAGTCGCTGTTGCCGATTGCGCCCTTGAGGTGGTAGGCCGGGCCCTTCCATGAACCGTTGTCCTGCATTCCTCCGTACACGTTGTAGGGCAGTTGGTTGTCCACGTTGATGTGGTAAAATTGGGCCAGGGGCAGGTTCTCAATAAAGCGCCAGGATTCGCCTCCGTCGCGGCTGATGTTGAGTCCGCCGTCGTTGCCTTCAATCACATAGCCCGGCGTGGTGGGCGACAGCCAAAGGGCGTGGTGGTCGGGGTGAATGTCGCTGTAGGGCGCAATAGTCTTCCAGCTGCGGCCGCCGTCTTCAGACTTGGTTACGAGCGTCCACAGGGAGTAGACGGTGTTCTCGCGAAAGGGGTCCACATAAATTTCGCTGTAGTAGAACGGACGGTTGCCAATGTCGTCGGCGTCGCTGATGCGGGTCCACTTTACGCCCCCGTCGTCGCTGCGGTACAGGGCATTTTTTTCTTTGTTCTCGATCAAAGCATAGACCACGTTGGGGTGGCTCGGGGCAATGGCCAGGCCGATTCGGCCGAGCTGGCCTTCGGGCAGGCCGTCTTTGGAGGTGCGCTGGGTCCAGGTTTCGCCCGCGTCATGGCTCACGAAGAGGCCAGAGCCGTCGCCGCCGCTCTTAAAGAACCAGGGCCAGCGGCGGTATTCCCACATGGCGGCAAAAAGCTTGTTGGGGTTGACAGGGTCGATCACGAGGTCGGCCGCGCCACTGCGGTTGTTGCGGTAGAGCACCTTGCGCCAGGTCTTGCCTCCGTCGGTGGTTTTGTAGACGCCCCGGTCTTCGGTGTCGCCATAGGCAAGGCCAATTGCAGCGACTAACACGGTATTGGGGTCGCGCGGATGCACTACAATGCGGTGAATTCCTTTGGTTCCGGCAAGCCCCATGGGCTGCCAGGTTTTACCCGCATCCAGGCTTCTAAAGATTCCGCCGCCAATGGTTTGCGAGTTGCGCGGATTTCCTTCGCCCGTGCCCACCCATACCACGTCGGGGTTGCTGGGGTCCACGCGCACCGCGCC
>DBBY01000044.1:56303-79713 GCA_002292855.1 Flavobacteriales bacterium UBA972
TTGGGTTGCTCGTCCCAGATGGGCGTCCAAGACTGTCCGGCGTTTTGGCTTTTCCAAAGTCCGCCCGAGGCAGAACCCGCATAAATCACGCGTTCGTCGCGCGGATCCACGTCGATTGCGGTAACGCGTCCGCTCATGCCGGCGGGGCCGATGCTGCGGAATTTGAGGTTTTTAAGGAGGTCTTCGGGCAGGGTTTGGGCCGTGATGATCGAGGCGACTAGGAGTCCGAGGGTAAAAAGTCTAAATTTCATAATACCAAATTAAGTGCTAAACTCGCCCAACCTGTTTAACTTGCTTGCTATGAAATACTTTTTACTGATTTTGCTGCTTGGCCTGCCGTCGCTGCGGGCATCGGCACAAAAAGTTTTTGCCGTGGACTATGCCTCGCAGGCCAACCTCAAGGTGTTTGTAGTAGACTACGAGTCCCAAGCCGACCTCAAGGTATTTAAGGTTCCCTATGAGTCGCAGGCCAAGGGCAATGAGGGCCGCTGGTTCTGGGTTTCGTATGCCTCGCAGGCAGAGCAGAAGATTTTTTTTGTGGATTACGCCTCTCAGGCCGACCTCAAGATCTTTTTTGTGAAGTACGAGTCGCAGACCGGCTGGAGAACGGCGGCTAAAAAACACCTCCTCTACTAATGGACCGCCAGTTCCCCATTGGGCGTTTTGAATTTGATCAAGACTTAGGTATGGAGCCCTTTATGGAGCGCTTGTCGACGCTTCCCCAGCGACTGAATTCCGCATGGAATGCCTGTGATACAACGCTTCGCGGCATGGCCTACCGACCCGGAGGCTGGTCTCGAGCCACCGTCGTGCACCACATTGCCGACAGCCACCTCAATATGTACGTGCGCATCAAATTGGCCCTTACCGAGGACGATCCTGAGGTAAAGCCTTATGACGAGAATGCCTGGGCAGAGCTCGCAGACGGCCCGGCAGAACTGTCGCTGCCGCTAATCGAGTCGGTTCACGCCCGTTTGCTGGCCCTGCTCCGATCCCTAAATTTGCAGGATTGGGACCGCTGCTACTACCATCCCGAACTGCTCCGCTTGGTTTCACTGCGCGAGGTGGTTCAGAAGTACGCCTGGCACGGCGACCATCATTTAGCTCACATTCAACTCCCTCCTGTTTGAACCCTTCCCCGATTTTTAGCCTTGCAGGCGCCGCATTGCGGACTCTTTTGCTGCTCCAATTTTGCCTTCTATCGCCAGGCCTCGCTGCCCAAGAGGAGGCCATGCCCGCGTCAGAAAGCATTCAAAGCGGACTTTATCCGCTGCCAATGCGCCCCGATTACCGTCGGCTCGACGCCTGGGCGGCCCATCCTGAGCTCGTGGACGGCAGCGACCGCAAAGTGCCTGCAGCCGACCGGCGGTCCGGAGTCTTCGAGGGCTCAGGAATCCCCACATTTTTTGTGCATCCTACCCTTTATGAGGTGGGCCCCAAGTGGAACGCCGACATCTATAATGCCAGCTACCGCGAGGCGGTGGACGTTGGTTCGCTGGGCAACCAGGCCTCGGTTTTTAACGGAATCGGACCCGTTTGGGCCCCGCACTACCGGCAAATGAAGCTGGATGGCTACTACACCAACGATTCTGTGCTTAAAGCTCAGGCCTACGTCGCCTTTGATTCCGCCTACCAAGACGTGCGCAGGGCTTTTTTGCGTTTTATCGAGGTTCAGCCCGCGGGTCAAACCTTTGTAGTCGCTTCGCACAGCCAGGGTACGGACCATGCCAAGCGACTCCTCAAAGAAGTCATTTTGCCCAATGTTGACCTGCGCGAACGCATGCTTTTGGCCTACCTAATTGGCAATACGATAGAGCTCAAGGAGTTTGACGGACTCCCGCTCTGCACCGACCCCGACCAGACCCACTGTTTTTTGGCTTGGCGCAGCTATGGCCAGGATTTTTACCCCAAAAAATTTGGAGACCGCTATGCGGTGGTGAGTCCCCTCACCTGGCGCAGCGACGGCATTCCCTCGCGCCGCCGCGACCACCTGGGTGCTCTTGTACCCAGCGGGCGCTTGCGTTTTGCCGGCTCATTCGTGGTGCGGACCGATCAAGGAACCCTTCGTGTGGAACGCTTAAAGCCCTTGCTCCGGGTTTTCTACAACTGGAAGGACTTTCACCGTGCGGACTATAATTTGTTTTGGTTCAACGTCCGCGCCAACCTGCATCACCGATTGAGCAGCGGGAAGCCAGCCGCCGATCGCCCCCTGCCCAAGGACTACGTGCCGACGTTGAACGAGTAATTTAGTTGGAGAGGTAGAGCAAGTTCTCTTGGAATGCCCGCTCCACGTCGCCGCGCTTGGCTTCGACGATTTCAAAGAAGGTGAAGGCAAAGAGCCAAGAGGTCCACATGTCGGGGTTCTGGTCAAAGGCGCCGTCGGCGGCGTTGCGCTCCCAGAATCGGTGCAAGTTTTGAAGGGCCTCAAAGCCGTCTTCCCATTGAGCCATGTTCCATCCGGGCATGCTGCGCAGGTCGCGCACCAGGGCTAAATTTTTGAGCAAGCCGCGGTCGGGGCTAAGCGTTTGCGCTGCCCAAAGGTCGTTGACTAGAAGATCCAGGTAGGGCAGGGCCCGCTGCAGCAGGGCCTCTTCGCTAAAAAACGAAGGGTCGCGCCAGCAGATGGATTCGGTATCGAGAAGTTTGTCAAGCATGCTAGAAAGGAACAAGCTTCTAAGGTTTTTAGTTCACGCGATGTACTTTTGCAGTCCGCAAGGGCAATTAGCTCAGTTGGTTTAGAGCATCGCCTTGACAGGGCGGGGGTCACAGGTTCGAATCCTGTATTGCCCACAGAGAAACCCGGCGCCGAGAGGCGCCGGGTTTTTTATGGAATAATGCGAAGCTCGCTTCAGCATTATTCCGCTGCCCAGCCGTTCCGCCATGCTATAACGGCCACACCAAGTCAGCCGTCCGCATGGCAGACTAGCCGTATTGCCTGCGTACCTTGGCGGCTTCAATTTTTTATCAAAAAACTCGTCAACCAAGCCAAACCCCAGTCCATGAGAATTATCTATCGCTTGCCGCTAATGCTCCTTATTCTGCTGAATCTGGTCTTCGGCCTTTTGATTCTCAAGGCCCTCGGGCTCCCAATGACCTGGCGCCATCGCTTTCTAAATGTCGGCAAGGCCGTATTTATGGGCATGATGGGAATCAAAATACGGCTGCGAGAAGGCAACGCTCCGCGCGAAGCCGCCATCCTCATGGCCAACCACCGCAGCTACATCGACGTGCTCTTCTTTAGGTCGGCGACCCCGCAAATTTACCTGAGCAAAAGCGAAGTAAAAAGCTGGCCGATAATCGGTTGGGGAGCCCAAGCCCTGGACGTTGTCTTCGTGGACCGCAGCAGCAAAGAGTCCCGCAGCGCTTCGCGCGCCGCCTTGTCAGATCGTGTTCAGCGCGGCCTCAGCCCGGTGGTCTTCCCAGAAGGTACCACCACCGAGCGGGGACTCCTCGAATTCAGTCCCGGAATGTTCTACACGGCTGCTGAATTGAACGTACCCATTGTGCCCTTTGTAATGGAATACTCCGACCCCAAAATGGCCTGGGTTCATGACGACACCTTCGTGAGCCACCTGCTTAAAATGCTTTCTCGCCCCGCTTGGAGCGTTGACCTCTACATCGGAACCCTCTTGCGGAGCAACGACGGGGCAGCACTCGCCGAGACGGTGCGGGCTTGGATGCTCGAGCGGGTGAATAAATAGTTCGATATTTGCCAAAGAATTATGGCATCATCCGCATCATCCACGTTTTTTGTAAGGCTCAGCAAAGGATTTCTGGCCCTGAGCCTTCTTGGTTTTGGGTCCTGCCAGCGCGAACTGCTGACCGTAAACGACCTTGATCTTACCCTGCGCCCCGGGCTGGTGGTGCCCATAGGTCAAATAGACCTGACCCTTGGCGACGTTTTTAACCCAGACAGCAGCCTAGTGACAACCGATCCGGATCAAACCTACCGCCTGGTCTACCGTCAAACCGACCTGCTCAATGTAGGCGTCGCAGAATTTTTAGAGCTGCCAAGCCAGCCTGCCATCGCCGAGAATTTCAAGGCCGGCTACATAGCCCTTCCCAACGTCAATGCTGCGGCCAACGTTCGATTCGGTCGTCTCGCGCGAAGCATCACCAACCCGGCTGGATTCGCCACCTCCCTGACCGCTTCCCATGGCAGCACGGCACCCATTCCGGCGCTCCCGGCTCAAAACCCAGGCAACCTCGCCACCACCACCATTTCGAGCTTTAGTACGGCCAGCTTTCATAGCGGAACCATGACCCTCAAGGCCGTCAACCACTACCCGGTGGCCATCAATGCCACGGTGGTCTTGGCCAATGCCGCGGGTCAGCCCCTTCTAACCTACGGCCTTGGGACCGTTCCCGCAGGCGATTCCGTGAGCGTTCCGGCCTCCCTGGCGGGTAAGATTGTACCGAGCCAGTTACAATTCAACCTCACCAGTTTTAGCAGTCCCGGTGCGGGAACCCTCGGTGTTCCGAGCACCTACGTACCTATAGATACCAACGCCAACCTCGAGCTCAGCCTTCAGGGCAGCAACCTATTTATTTACAGCGCCACCGCCCAAACCCAGACGCAAACCCTGGTAGACGACACACTGAATTTGAGCTTTACGGCTCCAGCCGGAGTCCGCATTACCGAACTAGCCCTGAGCCAGGGCCAGCTCAACTACAGCATTACTTCGGCCCTGCCCGAGCCCTTGAGCCTTGTGCTGCAGTTCCCCAGCGGGTCGGTCGGGGGCCAAGCCCTGCAGCAGACCATTGCATTGAGTCCAGGCCTGCCTGCGACCGGCAACGTCTCCTTTCAGGCCGCCGTGCTCAACCTGGCCTCGAACCCAAGTCATCCCTACAACGAGCTTCCGATTCGGTACTCGGCCACCCTGCTCTCCACGGGCCAGCTCGTTACCCTGGATTCCGCCAGTGGGGTAGCCATGAGTTTCACCCTAGCCAACGTAGAATTCGGCCACGCCAAAGGTTTTTTTGGTCAGCAGTCCGTCTCTATACCAACCGACACCCTGTCGCTCGACCTCGACTTTGTGAACCGACTGGGCGGTAGCGTCGTCTTTGCCGATCCCAAGGTGCAGCTCGCCATTGCGAACAGCCTTGGCCTGCCCATAACCCTAGACCTCAACGTATCGAGCTACGACCTTTCGGGCACGGCGCAGCCCTTGGGTATTCCGCCCACCTTGCTGCCCTATCCCTTGACCGCAACCCAGTTCGGCCAAACGGTGCAAGACACGCTCACCTTCGACAAGTCCAACACGAGCATTGTCGGCTTCTTGACCCTCCCCAAGCAGCGCTTCACCTACGGAGGCCAGGTTCAAATCAACGCCGACACCCTGGCCACGGGAGTTCAGAATTTTGTTACCAGCACCAGCGCCATCTCTGCCGACGTGCTCATGGAGCTCCCCTTCTACTTCACCGCCCAGGGCCTCGGGCTGACCGACAGTATTGATCTTGGCACCTCCCTGCGCGCACTCGACACCGTGGTCAACGAACTTGGGTTGCAGCTTGAAACCACCACCACGCTGCCCCTAAACACGACCCTGTCGCTGACCCTGTTTGACGATGCAGGCCAGGTGGTTTTCAGCGACCAACTCGCCCTCATGGTCAGCGGCCAGCTCGACGCGACCACCGGGCTCGTAGTGGCCCCCTCCACCAACACCGCCGTGCTGGTTGTTGATGCCTCTCAGGTTCCGAATTTTGCCCGTGGGCGCTGGCTTCAGCTCACTGCCGAGTTGGGCACCGGCACTGCTGCGGGCTCTTCGAGCCACCCGGTCAAGCTGCTTAGCGACGCGCAGCTTTTAGTTCGTCTGGGCCTAATGCTCGACCTTAACCTCGAAGTACTTTGAAGCGCTTTTGGCTCGCGGCCCTCAGCCTGGCAAGCGCATCCCTCGGCGCTCAAGACCTGCTTTATGCGCAGCGCGGCAACCCCTCTGCGCTGCTCGTGAACCCCGCTGCTGACCTGGACGCGCGCATTTGGTTGGCCTTGCCAAGCCTTCATGCCAACCTTCAAGCCTCTTTTGCAGCTGGCGACGTGCTTGGCGACGACCTCGGAACCCTGTGGAGGCAGTTCCCAAGCGAGTCCGCCGGAATACGAAGCCAGACCGACCTCAACTTGTTTAGCATGGGTTTTAAAGCCAAAAAAACCACCCTCTGGCTGGGCGCAAGCCTAAACCTCGACGCAGGCATCCTGCTTGACCGGGATCTCGTTGGCTTTGCGCTTTGGGGCATGAAAGACGCCAGCGGTCAGGTTGACCTTAACTACGACGGGAACTTCAGTCAAACGAGTTCTATTTTGAGTGCGCGCAGCAACCTACACCTTGGAATTCAGCGTGAATTCAAAAAACTACGATTGGGCGCCACCCTCAATGCCAGCCAAATGCTCGCTCAAGCCCAATTGGGCTTCGACTCCCTGGGCCTGCGAAGCACTGACCGGGGCAACGGTTTTAACGACCTTTTGCTCTACAGCCAGGGCGGGCTGGCCCTCACTACCAACCCGGGCGTTGGGCTTGATATTTTTAACGGAACTCTAGACTTCGACGCTCAAGAGGCTTTATCTAACAGCCTCTGGAGCCTTGATCTTGGCGGATCCTACGACGCCAGCAAGCGTTGGAGGCTTGCCGCAAGCGTTCAAGGCATTCCGCTCGGAACGATGGCCATCGAGCAAGACAGCGCACTGCGCTTCGACGGACGCATTCCTTTTAGCGGATTTTCGTACAATTCGGGCATCGATACTAGCCTCAATCCCGGCGCCTACTTTGACTCCCTGCTTTTTCAAGTCAGAAGTCTTGCCCAAGGAAGCCCTGTAGGTCTTTCTAGTTTTAGCCCGATTCGCCGGGTCGACCTTGCTGCCAACTGGCGCAGCCCCAAAAAGATCCACCAGCTCGGCCTGCACTACCTGGCCCGCAGCCGTCCGGCCCTGAGCTACCAGGCCCTTGCCGCCGAATACCACGGATTCTACGGCCGTCGTCTGCAGCTGAGCGCCAGCTACACCCAGCCCCTTACCGGGAGCGTTGCCATGCGCCCCTCTTTGAGCGTTCAAACGACGGTGCGCCTCGCCGCGGGACTTGCCCTGAATTTCGGAACCTCTTCGGCCAACATGCTTCCGCAACCCGTAACGACCGCCAACGGCGACCTCACCGTGGGTCTGCCCGCCAACCTTGACCGCCTCAATGCCAACGTCGGCCTGCATTGGATGCTCTACGATAAGTCCTACCGCAAGAACGCCAAGGCGAGAAGGACGGAGAAAAAGGCAGCCAAAAAGACCAAAAAGGCAGCTAAAGCCTCTAGCTAGTTGCACTTAACTGGTTCACGCCCTGCGTCGCAAATGACCACCAGAATCATTCAAATAACGCGTGGCCCAGCGAATTGAGTTATTTTCGCAGGATTCAACGCCAAACCGCCTCGTGAAAACCGTCACGTTCGTATTTCAAAGAAACATTTACCCCAAATCCAGCGGATACCCCCTTAGGGCCAGCCGTTGGCTTGAGGCTTTTGCTGGCAAGGCCCATGTGCACGTGGTTTTTGTGAATGCCCGGCAAATGAATCCCGGTACCGAAGAATACCTGCAGAGTCTCGGGGTAAGCAGTTTTAAGCACTTTACGATAAATCCCATTCGTGGAGCCTTTAATGCACTGTGGTATTTGTTCCTGCGGCGCATGCCCCTTCAGGTCGGTTTTTATGCTGACCGACGCGCTCGTGCCCACCTGGCCACCCTGCCCAAAGCCGACTTGGCCTTTTTTAGTGAGCGCAGGGTAGGGGACTACATTCGCTCCGTTCGGGCCCGCCAAAACTGGATCGACCTCTGCGATTTGGTCGACGATAATTACAAAACCGGGGCTGCCCGCATGAATTGGTCGCTTTATAAATTTTACTACTGGCTCGAGTGGCCCCTGCTGCGCCGTTGGGACATTAAGCTGGCCAAGAAGAGCGACCGAACCTTCTTGGTAACCGAGTACTTCGCGCGTATGCTGGCCCGAAGACTCAACGGCGACGCCCGCAAAATAAAGTCCCTCGAGAACGGCATCAACGTGGAACTCGCGAGTGCCGGCCCCCAGGCCCGTTTTGGCTGGTACTTTCTCGGCCCGCTGAGCTACAAACCCAACTACGACGGGCTCAAGTGGTTCCTCGACAACGTGCAGCCCTTTCTTTCGCGCCGCTTTGAGGGAATCGTTGTGGGTGTCAACGCCCCAGAGTCCCTTAAAACCAAACTCAAAACAGCCGGTATTAACTACGTCGAGTATGCTGAGGACTTAAGCTACACGCTCAAGGACTATGGAATTTGCATCGCTCCGATGATTAGCGGCGGCGGCCTGCTCAATAAATGCCTGGAGGCGTTTCATTCCGGACGCATCGTGATAATGAGTCCGCGCGCATCCACAGGGTTTAAGAACATTCAGAACGGCATTCATGCCTTGGTCTGCGACAAATCCGAGGCCTGGCTTCAGGCTTTTGAAGACATTCGCACGGGCCGCTATGTTTGGCATCAAAAACGCATCCAGCACCTTGTAGACGGCTACACCTGGGAACGTTTTCACGCAGAAGCCGACGAGTTTTTAAAGGAGTAGTACCTTTATCACTCAAACTACCCAATGAACGCAAAGAACCTCGCCTTAGTCCTGTCCTTGGGCCTGACCCTAACGTCTCTGGCACAGGGAGTGCTCGGCCGCAGAACTATGGGCAACCTCGACATTGAGACCATTACCCAGAACGACATTCAGCTCATGCGCACGAAGCTGTCGGGTAAAAACCTAAACGACAGCCGCGCAGCAGAACTGCTCAAAAAGCAAGCAGTTAGCCAAGAAGACTTTAAGGGCCTGAGAAGCCGCCTGCCGTCGGCAGTTTTAATGGATTCCATGAATGCCATGTCTTATGTAGAGCGCAGCATATTTCGCGACACGCTGATTTTTGGCTCCGAACTTTTTAGAGAAAAAGGCAAGCTAGACTTTGCGCCCAACCTGCAAATGGCCTACTCACCCGACTATATTGTGGGCCCGGGCGACGAGCTAGACCTCACCATCTACGGCATGCAATCAGCTAATTATCAGTTGGTTGTGCGCGCTGACGGCTTCGTAGAACTGTCCTACGGTGGGCTCATTCAGGCCAGCGGCATGCGCCTGGCTGGGCTAGAAGCCAAAATTCGCCAGCGACTGATTGACAAGGGCTACCGCCTCTTGCAAGGCGGCCAAACCGAGCTCAATCTGGTGCTGAGCAAGGTTCGCAGCATCCAAGTGCACGTGGTGGGCGCCAAGCAGCCCGGAACCTACACCGTGCCCAGCATTGCCACCGCCATGCACGTTCTGCACCAGGCCGGCGGCCCCAGCGACTTGGGCTCCTACCGAAGCATTCAAGTAATCAGGTCGGGTAAGGTGGTGGCTACCCTTGACCTCTACGACCTGCTCATTAACGGGTCTACGCAGTCCAATGCCACGTTGCGCGACGGAGACGTGGTGCGGATTCCCGTCTACGAATCCCGCGTAAACCTTATGGGCGAATTCAAGCGCACGGGTCTTTTTGAGCTCCGCGAGGGCGAATCCATGGCCGACGCAATCAAGTACGCGGGCGGATTCACCGAAGGAGGCTACCGCGGGCAGGTTTTGGTATTTCGCGTGGGCGAAACCGAGCTCCGCGTCGCAGACGTAGTTTCTCAGGAGTTTGAGGCATTCCGGCCCTCTCAGGGCGATGTGGTCATTGCCAATCCCATTCGCAACCGCTACACGAACCGTGTGAGCGTCACGGGTGGGGTGGTCCGCCCGGGCTACTATGCCTGGAGCGAGGGAATGACTACCGCCACGTTGATCGAGCGCTCTCAGGGTCTTGACCGCAATGCACTGCAATCCAAAGCCCTTTTGATCCGTCGCCCCGAGGGCAAAGTGGGGAGCTATCTGGAATTTGCTCCCCTAGAGGCGGGCATTGAGCTGCAGACCAATGACTCTATATACATTCCCCTAGCCACGGACCTTATGATTTATGACTCCGTTCAAGTGCGCGGATTTGTGAACCAGCCTAAAAATTATGTTCATTATCAGGGCCTCACGGTGGAACAGGCCATCATAATGGCCGGAGGCATACGCTCCACGGGAGACCTTCGCAATGTGGAGGTGTCCTTCCCGGAGCTCAATCAGCAAGGTGAATTTCTAGCTAAAGCGGTCATTCGCAGGGTAGAATTGAACTGGAACGGATCGGGAACCCTTCTGCCCCCTGGCGCCACGGTGAGCGTTCGGCAGCGGGCTAACGTAGAAACGTCAAGGCTGGTATTTGTTCAGGGTGCCGTTTCGGTAGCGGGAGGCTATTCCTTGACCAGCAACGGCGAGGCCATTGGTGGCCTGGTGGACCGCATTGGTCGCATTGAAAAAGAAGGCATGCCCCAGTTTGCCATGGTTGTGCGCAACAAGGGCTTTGTTGAAGCCCTTGACAAGGACCAACTAGAGCCCAATATGATCTCTGACAGCACCTACTACCTTGCCGCCAGCAAGCAAAAAATTCGTGTTTCTGACACCATTGCGGTTGACCTAACCAGCCGCTGGGCGCTTAACAACTTTAGGGTTCAAGACGGCGATACGCTCATCATACCCCGACGAATCAACACGGTATACGTCAAGGGAGGCGTGCAGAATCCCACAGGCTTGACCCTAAATAAAAACCGCAGGGCATTGTACTACCTGCGGGGTGCAGGTGGCATATCGCCTTTAGGAATGCGCCGTTCGCTGGTGGTGGAGTACGCCAACGGTCGGTCCGCTCCCATTCGCTATGTTTTGGGAGTCGTTCCAATCTACCCAAGGGTTTACAGCAATTCCACCGTTAGTATTGCGATAAAAGACCCAGAGGCCAACCAGTCTAACCCTGCACAGTTGGCCGCATTGAGCAGCATCATTGGCTCTACTTCGAGCCTAGCGATGACCCTATTTTTCTTACTGCGCTAGACCATGAGCAACCTGACGGAACTTTTGCAGCGCGGAATCACCCTGTACGACCTGCGCGCATTCGCCGCTTGGACCCTAGGCCGCATAGCCTCTGGCTGGAGGCGCATCCTGCTTCTTGCCCTTCTAGGGGGCTTGCTTGGCCTACTAGGACTAGTTTTAAAGCCCCAAAGGTTTCAGGCAACCATGATGATTGCCGTTGAAGAAGGCGAAAGTTCCGGTTGGCAAAACCTCCTCGCGCAGTTTGGCCTCGACGTAGGCGGCCTTAATCCGGGCGGAATTTTTGAGGGAGAATCCCTGGTACAGCTGTTTAGCACGCGCTACATGGTCGAGCGAACCCTGATGGACAAGGCCTACATCAAAGGAGACAGTGTACTGATAGTCAACTACTTATACCCATACACCAAGTGGGGAACCGACGAAGAATTCGCGACGCTGGTCTTCCCGGAGCGCAGGGATGATTTTAGTCCGCTTCATGACTCGATCCTGCTTGAAATCAAGGGGCATGTGGCGAGCGATTTACTCGACGTGTACAAGCCCGACAAGAAGCTCAGCCTCATTAATGTGCACGTCACCCACCAAGACAAGTACTTTGCCAAGGCCTTTACCGAGGCTATAGTGGCCAATACGCTTGCCTACTTTTTGGAGTCCATTACCGAGAAGGCGCGAGGCAACCTCAATGTGCTTCGGGCCCAGCGCGACAGTTCCAAGTCAGACATGGTTCGGGCTCTGGTTGCCAACGCAAGTGCCTACGATAATTTGGTGGATCCGCTCTTTCAAAGCGGCCAGATTGACCAGTACAAAAGTTATGTCAACCTTCAGGTAGCCAACGCCTTGTATGTGGAGATATCCAAAAACCTGACCTTGGCAGAGATTGGTTTGCGCAAGCAAACACCCCTGATCCAAATTGTAGAGCATCCGAGCTTCCCACTGCGTCGGACCGGCTACAAATGGTGGCAGTGGCTGCTTTTGGGTGCATCAGCTGGTGCGGCATTGGGTGCCTATTTGGCCCTTGTCAGAAAGAACTAGCCATGGAAGTTATCGGCGTCGCCTTTCACTGGACGCCTGCTCGCCAGGCCCAATGGCAGGGCTGGGCCGACCAATTGGGGGCAGAACTGACGCTCTTGCATACCCATCCCGACCGCAAGGAGCATCCTTGTTTTGTGGGCAACGATCACTTTGAGTTCGGCGCTTATGCCAGGGCCTCGGACCATGCTCGCACTTCAGGCCCCTTTGTTGTGGTGAACGATACGCTGCTCGATCGCCATGCCCACGGCCTTTGGGCCCGATGGTTGCTGGCAACTAGTAACTGGTTACCGACGCCCGGCGTGTATTGCGATGTATACCCCGCCCCCCGAGAGCGCCCCGCAGAGATTCCCGACCCCTATGCCTCGAGCTGGATTTTCTACCTCCCTTCGCAGGCCGACCTCAGTGCATTCAGTGCCGCAGTCCGGCGGACTTTAGAACCCGTCGCCTCGGGCGAATCGGCAAATTCGGGTACTGCGGCTACCCCAGAACTCAGCCCTGCCTACGAGGCCTTCTTGCGCCGGTGGCTCTACCACCCGGTTCCCGGGGTCGGCTACCAGGGGCCGCGAAGCCCCGCTGACCTCGCCCGCAAGAGGCAAACCATTATCTGGGAGCATGCGCTTAGCCGCGAGCTTCAATCCCTCGGCTTCCTTCGGCCATTTCAGGGCTGGGAGTATCGTTTTATTCGTTTAGTAGACCGGCTTCTGCGCCGCCTGCAAACCGCCGGCAGGGGCAGAGCCCATGGCTAAAAGCCTACCTTTAAGCCGATATTTTTACCCTAACTCCGCAAACGCCACCAATTATTCTGAGCTGAACGCTGAATTCACCATGCCCTGGTACCGCAAAATTCTCGCCTACTTAATCTTCGTACCCAACATTACCCTGGGTACTACAACCCCGTTTTTGGGTAGGCCAGAGATATTCCCATGGACGGCAGCCTATGCCCTGCGCAAGGATTTGCGTCCCAGCCTTGCCTATCTGCTCTTTGCGAGCTACCTAGTGCTCAGCTACCTCTACTTCTTAGCCACGGGCGGCAGCGCAATGATTGGCCTGCGCTCGCTTATGGCCTTGCTCAACGCATCGGTGGTGTTTTTTACCATCCTCACGGTGGGCGAAGAAGAACTTAAGTACGTCAACAGAGCATTTTGGGTCATGTTTGGCCTCAATGTTGCGGTCAGCTTGATGCAGTACTTCGCCATCTTTCCGGACTTCTTAGTGCGCCCCATGAATTTCTTCATTGACCGCTGGGTTCCGGTCTCTTGGGAATACGGCCGGGGCTGCAGCGGACTCTTTGCCGAGCCGTCCTACCACGCCTTTGGCGTGCACCACTACTTTGCCTATGCAATTTTACTGATGAATATTCAGCAGCGCTCTCCCAAGGGGCTGATCTTAACCGCCCTAATGGCCCTTTATGACCTGGTAATTGTGCGGTCCCTCACCGGATTAATCATCATGTCGGTGTACCTGATTTCGCACCAAGACTGGCGCAAGGCCTGGAAGCCGGTTCTTGCCTTTGTGGTGGCGTTTATAATTGGCTTGGGCTGGTACGGCGAGAATTTTGAGCTGCCGCGGTCCCTTGAATTCGTGTACAACGTGGTCTACGAAGAACGCTACAAAGACCTCTTTGAGTACGTCATGTGGGAGGGCGGAATCCGCACCGTCAGCCTCATGGGCAGCTACCCCTTTGGCATTATGCACCCCTTTGGCTGGGGATTGGGGTCCTGGCCGCAGGCCAGCATAACCTCGCTGCTTGACCTGGGTTTGAGCGAAATCGAAGTCGCCTTTTTTGAAATGTACTACTCTCCCTACGACGGGTTTCGCCCCACGGCCTTTAGCGCGGACCTCTTTCTAGAAACAGGCGTGGTCGGATTCATCCTTTTTGCCGTCGCGATGTACCCCTACATTAGCCCCTTAGCTATGTGGCAAAATCCCAACACCCGGGCCGTTGTGGTGCTGTTTTTATTCAATATGATTATTTTGGGCACCATCGGCGACCCCCTGCCTTTCTTATTTTTAGCTTTGGCCTACCGCCGAATCAATCCACCACCAAGCCATGAACCCTTACCGATTCCTAGTCCTTAGCCTCTTAGCCCTTAAGGCCGGGGCACAAAGCATACCGGTTGGTATGACTTTTTATGAAGATCGGGTGCGCATGGCCCAGCTCACCGGCGAGCAGCCCTTGAGCGTGAGCTACTGCATCCGCCCCGTGCACCACTCCTATGCGACCAATGCCAAAATGCCTTTTGCGCACGACAACCCCTTTGCCGACCTCAGCCAGTCGTTCAACAAGTACGGACTCCTTCGCGACAGCACCAAGGGCAGCATCAACGCCGGCAACCCTGAAGACGCGGCCCTTTTGCCCAACCTTCCGCTGCAGGTGCGCTACCTCAAGGGGGCGGTGCAGGCGGTAGTGCTCCCCGCTGAGGTTCGGGTGCGATACAATACCCACCACCCCTACGGTTGGCAAGACGGCCCCATGGTTCCCAACGTGGGCCTCCAAACGTTTTATTCGGTCGGAGCCTACGCCAAGCTAGGGCCCTTCGAGGGCCAGTTCCGCCCCGAGCAGACCTTTGCTCAAAACAAGGCCTTTGACCAGCCGCCCGTTCGCCAGGTTGGTATTGACATGCCCGACCACTTTGGCCAAGAGCCCTTTAGCTACCAGGGTTGGGGCCAGAGCTACCTCAAGTTCAACACCAAGCAGGTGGGCCTGGGAGTCAGTACCGAGAACCTCTGGTGGGGGCCGGGTCACTACAATTCCCTGCTGATGACCAACAATGCCCCGGGATTTTTTCACCTCACGGCGCACAGCAATAAGCCCATCAAGACCTTTGCAGGCGCCATTGAGTTTCAGGCAGTGTCGGGCCTGCTGAGTTATTCGGGTTTTTACCCCTACGGGCTTGCCACCACGCAGTTCTGGCCTTGGGTAACCGCACCAATTGAGCGCACCACCGATTTAGACAACCAGCGCAAGGGCTTTACCGGCCTCGCGGTCAATTTTCAGCCTAAAATGTTTCCTGGCTTGTATGTTGGGGCCAACCGAGCCATCATGACTACGGCCGATTCCCTGACCATTGGCTCGCTGGCCGAAATCTTCAGACCCATTCTTAAAAACGTTTCTGGCGAAGACGGGGGCGAGCGCAACCAGTTGGTTTCGATCTACCTGCGCTACGTGATGCCAGAATCCCATGCAGAATTCTACGTAGAGTTCGGCCGCGAGGACGCCGCCTGGGACTTTGAAGACCTTGTAAGCGACATTAACCACACCCGGGCCTACATGATGGGATTCCGCAAGATGACCCCCATGAAAAAGCCGGGTAACTGGCTCATGCTCGAGTACGAAATGACCGAGATCGCCCAAGGCCTCTCGAGCACGGCCCGTGCCTATAACTACAGCTGGTACACCCACCCCCTAAACGGAGGCTACACCCACGCCGGTCAAGTCCTAGGGGCTGGCATTGGCCCTGGTGGCGCGCTGCAGACCGGGGCGCTCAGCTGGCTTGGCTCCAAAGACAAAAAACTGACCCTGCGCCTAGAGCGCTACGAGCACAACCGCGAGACCTACTACTACCGACTACCCTACATACAGTACCCCGTTGGCGGCACCTTTCGCGACATCTCCAAGCGCTGGGTCGACCTCAGTGCTTTTTTGAGCTACCAGCAGCGCTTTTATGGCTTCATCATACAGGCTCAGGTGCAAATGATGCAGACCTGGAACTTCAACTGGCAGTTTGACTTCACCCAACCGGGCAACGCCTTTCGCCAGCCCGGCCAAAACTCGCTCACGCCCCAGTTTAACCTCAACGCCATCTACCGCCTCTAATGCTTCGCGCCTACGCCGTCGGCCTCTACTACTTGGGTTTGCGCCTCACTGCGTCGCTGCCGAGCATGCACCTGCGCAACTTCATTCTGCGCAATGCCTATGGACTGCACCTCGAGCGCGGAACCGTCCTTATGGGCCGGTTTGAGCTTCGCCGACCCAAGCGCATCACGATTGGCCGCGGAACCGTCGTGGGCGACCGCTGCGAACTCGACGGGCGCGAGGGCCTGCGCATTGGTCAAAACGTGAACATATCGTCGGAGGTTAAAATTTATACCCTGCAGCACGACTACCGCCTGCCCGGCTTCCCCAACAGCGGTGGGTCAGTCACCATCGAAGACTACGCCTGGCTCTCGACCCGCTGCATCATTTTGCCCGGAGTGACCGTGGGCCGGGGAGCCGTCGTCGCCGCAGGGGCCGTAGTCACCAAAGACGTCGCCCCGCTCACTGTGGTGGGCGGAATTCCCGCCACCGTCATCGCTCAGCGCCCCCCTGAGGCCCTTGATTACTGCCCAGCAGACTACCGTATTGCGATGCTCTAATGGCCAGTACTAAGAAGTTGGTCAAGACTTTTAGCGCCCTGGCAATGCTTCGGGCCGTCAACGTGCTGCTGCCATTGGCGTTGTATCCGGTTTTGCTGCACCGACTCGGAGCCGAACTCCTAGGCCTTGTGGTCTTTGCCCAGGCCGTGGCCACCTACTTTATGGTCGGAGTCAACTACGCGACCGAAACCTACGGCACCCGCCTGGTTAGCCGCCTCAAGGACCAGCCCGAGTCCCTGCGCCACGAGGTCAGCCAGCTCTGGTGGATGAAGGTCCTCCTTCTCCTGGTCGTCTTGCTGGCCTACGGCCTGCTGCTGGCGCTCTGGCCTTTTACTCATCCGCACATTTATGTCTTTGTATTCTCGCTGCACGTGGTGCTTTATGAGGCCTTCTTCCCGGTTTGGTTTTACCAGGGCATCGACAAGGTGCACCAGGTTACCCTGCTCAATGTGGGCAGCAAAATTTTGGGTGCAGTCCTGCTTTTGAGTTGGGTCATCGTTCAAAAAGATGCATGGCTGGTGCCCACGGCAAACACCGCCGCGGCGCTTTTCATGATCGTAATCGCCACCTTTATGCTCTACCGCCGCCTTGGGGGTATTGCTGCGCCGAGCCTGAGCGGAATCATGATTCACCTTCGCGGAGGCTGGCCTTTTTTTGTTACCAGCTTGGCGGGCATGCTCTACGTTAACGCAAACCGCGTACTCATTGGCGCGGTGGGCATGGCCGAGGTGGCCTACTACGACCTCGCCGACCGAGTAGTGCAGCTCGCCAAGGCACCGCAGCAGATTTTGGGGCTCAGCCTTTTCCCGAAGATCAGTGCTTCCGCCGACGACAAGGCCCTGGTGCGTCGCTTTGCTCCCTATTCCGTGGTCGCCAACGCAGTACTCACCGCGGCGGTTTTTGCGGGTGCTCCGCTAATTGTTGCCCTTCTATCGCCCGGACTCAGCGCCGAGGGCGCCTTTATCTCAGTGTCGGTAATGCAGATTCTCTCGCTCAATATTTTGGTGGTGGGCCTCGAGAGCATCGTCGTGGTGCAGCAGGCCCTGGCGCAAAACCACGAGCGGGCCGTCATGCGCTTCACTCTGGAATCCGTCGCGCTTTATGCGGGTTTTGTACTTTCTCTAGTGGCTTTTGGGTACTATCGCGTTACCTGGCTCACCTCGGCCGCGGTCCTGGTGGAATGCTACCTGCTCCTGCGCACCTTCAGCTACCTGCGCCGTGCCCGATAAACCCCGCATCGCAGGGGTAGTGGTGCTCTACCATCCTGATCTTGAACAGCTTAGTCAGGGTTTGGCGAGCTACGCCTCGGGCCTTGACCTGCTCTACGTCTTCGCCAATGCTCCCATTGCGGAATTCCCCATCGAGGCCAACCGCGTAGAATGGATCCACAGCCCCGACAACGTGGGTATTGCTGGCGCCCTCAACGAGGCAACCCGCCGCGCCATCGACCAGGGATTTTCTTGGCTCCTGACGATGGACCAGGACTCCCGCTTTATTGGCGACGGTTTCTCTGAATTGCGGGGCGCCCTAAACCTGCTCGACCCCAAGGCCGCCCTGCTAGGCCCTGACTACCTCGACCAGGGTCGCAGCGCTGCCCGCCCTCGCCCGGTTAACCTCTTGATTCAAAGCGGAACCCTCGTGCACCTGCCCAGCTGGCAGGCCATTGGTCCCTTTGACGAGTCGCTCTTTATCGACGGCGTAGACCACGACTACTGCCTGCGCGCCCGCCTCAGCGGCTACGGAGTCTATGAGTGGCCCCAAGCCCGTCTGAGTCATGCACTGGGCGACCTGCACCCGCTGCCGTCTTGGCTTTTTGCCCTGCACCGCCACAAAAAGTCAGGAATTTCTTTTCACAAGCCCTACCGCGAGTACTATGAGTTTCGCAACAACCTGTGGCTTCTGCGGCGTTATGGTTTGGCCTTCTCGGGCTGGGCTCTGCTGCGCCTGGGCTACCTTTTGCTACGCCTCTTTTATGCCCTGAGCATTCTGCCCGAGCGCCGCGAGCGCCTTAGGGCTATTGGGCGCGGACTGCGCGCTGGCCTGGGCCCTCAAACCAAGAAAGCTCTTGATAGTGCTCCGATTTCTTAGTTTTTTGCTCAAAGATTGCCGCCAAAGACGCAATTAAAAACCCGTATCTTTGCCGCCAAATGCCCCAAACCATGCGTTTATCCCGTTTTTATGCCGTCTTGGCTTTCGCGCTTAGCGCCACCCTCTCTGCTCAAGACTTGGGCGGAATCAAAGTTGATAACCTTAGCGACAGCGACATACGCAACATTTTAAACCAGGGTCAAGCAAAAGGCCTTGACGTCAGCCAGGGCGAACAGCTTGCGCTCGGCATGGGCCTGCCCGCCGCCGAGGCCGCCAAGTTTAAAGACCGCGTTGCCAAACTCAACAGCGGCGGAACCGCCAAAACCGCTGGAGTCGCCGCGCCAACCAAAGCCGTTGACACTGAGGTAGCTGAGAAAAACGACGCCGCAAACGCCAAAGCCGCCGCTGAGGCGGGCAATGAAGACCCCAACGCCGCACAATCTGCAGGCCCCGCCACCATCTACGGCCAGCAGCTCTTCAGAAACGGAACCCTCAAAATCTTTGAGCGCAGCCAAGACATTGCGCCCCCTAGTAACTACATCCTCGGAGAAGGCGACGTACTCGGGGTAAGTGCTTATGGAAGCGCCTTCTTTAACAACACCTACACCATCGACAGCCGCGGATTCATCACCCTAGAGGGCATGGGCAAGCTTCAGCTGCGTGGAATAACCTTTGAAGAAGCCACCAAGCTGGTCAAGGGTATGCTGAGCCGCCGCATCGATTTCGGCAGCAACCAGTTCAACCTCACCTTGGCGACCAGCCGCACCCTGACGGTGAACGTCGTGGGCGAGGTACAAAACCCTGGAAGCTACAAGCTTCCCGCGATCAATACCGCGTTCAACGCCCTTATGGCGGCGGGCGGCCCCACCAACCTCGGAACCCTGCGCGCCATCAAAATCATGCGCGAAGGCAAAGTGGTCAAGACCCTTGACGTCTACGAGTTCATGCTCTACCCTAACAGCAAGCTTGACTTTTACCTACAGGACAACGACTACATTGCCGTGGGCATGGCCGAGCGCCTTGTGACCCTGGGCGGAGCCATTCAGCGCCCCATGATGTACGAACTGAAGGCGAACGAAAACCTTAATAATCTTCTCGATCTTGGGGGCGGATTTGCTTCAGACGCCTACCGCGGCAAGCTTCAGATTAAGCGCGTGTCGGGCAAAGAGTATAAGCTCATTGACGTCGACGCGGCTCAATTCGCGACTACGACCCTTGAGCGCGGCGACCAAGTGGCCGTAGCCAAAATCACCGACCGAATGAGTGAGTACGTTGATGTCGAGGGTGCCGTCTACCTGCCCCAGCGCATGTCCTATACGCCCGGAATGACCGTCAACCAGGCCATCGCAAGCTCGGGAGGGCTCCTGCCTGACGTCGTGCTTGACAAGGCCTACCTTACCCGCGTCAAGTCCGACCTTACCCTCGAGTTCATTCCCTTTGACCTCAGCGCCACGACCCCCGTGCTGTCCAACAAAGACAAGATCACTATTGTGGCCAAGCCCGACTACGACGAGGGCCTCAACATCTCCGTTGACGGAGCCGTTCGCAGCGCAGTCAACACTCCCTACGCTGACGGCATGACCCTAGGCGACGCTTTGCGCCTCGCGGGCGGACTCCTGCCCAATGCGGACTACTCGCGCGTAGAGGTGAGCCGTCTCAACGCCTTTAGTGACTTTCAGAAGGGCACCAATCGCCAGGTGCGCACCACCGCCCTACTCACTGAGGTGCCCCAGGAGCTCAGTCGCGACCTGACCGCTGACAGCAAGGCCCTCAAGTTTGCCCTGCAGCCCTACGACCAGATTATCGTGCGCGAAATCCCCGAGTACAAGCTTCAGCAGATGGTCTACATCGGCGGTGAGGTGCAGTACCCCGGCTACTACGCGATTATGAGACGCGACGAGAAGCTTACCAGCCTCCTAGATCGTGCCGGCGGAGCCACCCGCTACGCTGACATTCGCAACGCCCAGCTCGAGCGCGACAGCACCCCTAACGTGGTGGTTAACCTGCTCAAGGCGGTGCGCGGAGCCAACTCGCCCTACAACTACATCCTGCTGCCGGGCGACCGCATCTTCTTGCCGCGCGTCGACAACCTCATCAGCATCGTCGGCACCGGCCACAAGTACTACGAGAACGCGCTCAAGGACGAAATCAACGTGCCCTACGTTCCCGGAACTTCAGCGCGCCGCTACATCAAGGAACACGCCCTGGGCTTTGCCAAGAAGGCCGACCGCGCCGGCATTTATGTGGAGTATCCCAACGGCAACGTGGACCGCACCAAGAACTTTGGCCTGTTTAAGGACTACCCAAGGGTCAAGCCGGGCGCAACCATTAACATCGCCATGACCCCCGAGAAGATCAAAGACGAGAGGGACAAGCGCGAGCGCAAGCCCTTTGACATGAACCAAGCCGTGGCGACGGTTACGGCATCGCTCACGAGCTTCGCGACCTTGTACATCTTGTTGACGCGGTAATCAGCGCCCAAGGCCATTAGCTAATTGCCATGAGCGAACAAGCCAACGGCCAACCGCCCAAAGCGGGCCAGGCGGCTTCGCTGCTGGCCTGGCTCGTCATCTATACCAAGCCCCGTTGGGAGAAGAAGTTGGCCGACCAGCTCACCGCCAAGGGCTTCAGCGTCTACTGCCCCACCCAGCGCGTCAAGCGCCGCTGGAGCGACCGCACGAAGTGGATCGATCAGCCCCTGTTCAGCAGCCACATCTTCATTCACATGGAGCCCGAGCGCCGCGACGCGGTGTACTTCACGCCCGGATTCGTACGCTTCCTCTTCTGGAACAAGCAGCCCGCCCAGGTGCGCGAAACCGAAATCGACACCCTCAAGCGCTGGCTCAATGACTTTGACCACGAAGCCATCACGGTGGAGGCCATTGCGCCCGGAACCAAGGTACACGTGCAAAGCGGACCCCTTCAGGGCCGTGAAGGCACTGTCCTCGAGCAGCGCGGAACCAAACTCGAACTCTTGCTAGAGGACCTTCAGGTAAAAATCAGCATCGACCTCAGCAAGACCGAGGTTCTGCGCTAGCTAAAACAGCACTTACTGCTTCAGCGCCGCCGCCTGCTTATTCAAATCACTCAAAAACGCCCGACCGCCCAAAAACAGCAGGGTCAAAAACACACCCAAAAACCCGCCAATAACGGCAGACTTAAGCTTGGACTCCCGCACGCGCAGCGGGTAGTGGGGGCGGTCAATAATGGTAATCAGGGGCTCCTCGCGGGCCGACATGGTCTTGCTGAGCTCGAGGTTCTTCACCAACTCTCCATAAAGCGTGGTCAGCATGGTAACCTTCATCTGCTTTTGAACCGACGGAACCTTAGCTACCGACTGCACCGTGAACGAGTTCTGGTCTTGGGCCGAAGCAAAGCCGACCATGGCGGCCTGCATTTCAGCCGAAACCGAATCCACCCTGCGCTCCAGCAGGTCTATGTTGGCCCTGGCGTTGGCCATCTTGGTCTGCACATAGAAGTTGGTAGACTTTGCCGTGAGCAGCTCCACGAAGGCACCGGTAAAGACCGGGTCGCTGCCGGTGTAGCTGACCGTTACAAAGCTTAGCTTCTTATCAACCTTAGCCACCGCAAGCGACTTCTCTGAGACGGCCTTTACCACTACTCCTATTGCGGAATCTTGTTTGGGGTCGCAGCACTTTAAGGGGTCCACGGGGTAGATGCCCAGGGAGTCCCATTTAGCCAATAACTTATCGCTGGAGCGCAAATACTGGTCAAGAAGGAGCACGGAGTCTCCCGCCACATAAATCTTGCTGAGCAGCACATCTTGCACGATGCGTCGGCTCTTCATAAGCGAGAGCAAATTGTCTCCACCTAGGCCTTCGCCGCCCCCGCCCATCGAGAAGCCAAACTGCGAAGCCAAACCGCCCAAACCGCCTGAGCCGCCGCCTTGCTCCAAGGCAAAATTCAACGAGGCGCTGTAGCTGGGCTTGGCCATTTTGACTTTAAAGTACCCGCCCAAGGCAAAGAGCAGGCCGACCGCCATGATTAAAAACTTAAACCTCCAGAGGTAGGCAATAACCGACTTGGCCTTAAGCCAAAGCTCGGCCAAGCTAATCTCGTCTTGGTTGCCTTGATCGCCCCCAGACTCCGGGTAGGCCTGCCTGCTGGCCTGCTCGTTAGGCTGCCTGCGCGGTTTATTCTTTGCGTCTGGGGCGTCCATTCCGTGCTGCGAATCGGGTGTTTGGGCTTTTTTCATAAGTCAAAATTACGGCCATTATTGGCTTTGCCGAGGCCTGGGCCGAGGCAGCCAACTGCCTTGCCGACCATTGGCTCTATTAAGCTATTAATTGCACCATTTTAACTTTAGCATTTGTTGGTGGCTTAACAATCAACATGTTTCTTTGTGTTCAAGTTTGTTACTCACCTGTGCACTTCAAGGGTCGCAACTGGGAGTAACCGGGCGAAGCCGTCCCAAACAGCAACTAGCTGCCAGCAACCAAAAACATACCCAAGGTATTTTAGCCTCCCTAATCACCAGCAAGACCCGCCTTAAGCTCTTGCTCAAGTTCTTTACTCACCCCGACGCTAAAGGTCATTTGCGCGGGCTAGCCGAGGAGTTTGGTGATTCTACCAATTCCGTGCGCATTGAGCTCAATAAGCTCGAGGAGGCTGGTCTTCTCCAGCGCCAGGTAAGCGGCCAGAAGATGCTCTACCAGGTCAACAAGTCCAATCCCTTTTATTTTAACTTGGTTTCGATGGTGTCGAAGTACCTGGGTTTTGATGAGCTCGTCGAGTCACTCTTGGAGCAGGTCGGAGATTTAAAGGAGGCCTACGTGGTAGGCGACTATGCCCGCGGCGTTGATTCCGGAACCATTGAGTTAATTTTAGTCGGTCGGCTGCACGCTGAGGTGGTTGATGATCTGGTAGGTCGGGTCTCGAAGCGGATTAACCGCAAGATCATTTACCGGGTAAGCGACACCGAAAACGAACTTGTTCCCCAGCCTCAATTGAGGTTGATATGATTAGTGTGGTCCATGCCAAAAACGCTCAATTTT
>DBBY01000032.1 GCA_002292855.1 Flavobacteriales bacterium UBA972
ACGCGGCCCACCGAGTCGACGTGTCCCTGCACCGTGTGGCCGTCGAGGCGGCTTCCGACCAGGGCGGCGCGCTCGAGGTTTACGGTTCGGCCGACGGACCAGGTTGCGAGGCAGGTTTTGTCGAGGGTTTCGGCGATGGCCGTGACGCGGAATCCGTGCGGAACCCCCTCGCCGTGCAGCGCCACTACGGTCAGGCAGCACCCGTCGTGGGCCACGCTCTGGTCAATTTTGAGCTCGGGCGCCAGGGTCGACGTAACGTCGAAGTGCACGTTGCCTCCGTCGGGGGTAATGGCCGCGATTTGGCCGAGGTTTTCGATGATTCCGGTGAACATGGGGCAAAGGTACGAGTGCTACCTTCGTAGGCATGAAACGCAGCCTTGTTCCCTCCTCTGCCGGCGCCGCCGTGCGCGCCCTGCTCCGCCCCAATGTCGATGCTTTGCGCGCTGCAGGCATCGAAGATTCCGCACTAAGTGCCTTCCAAAACCGCGTCGACCGCGGGGTGAAGGGTTGGATGCACGCGGCCAGTGCACAAGGTGACCTGCTGCTCGCCACCAGCGACGCCGACGCTACGACCCCCGAAGGACTGCATGCGCTGCGCCAGCTCGGTGCCGATTTGGGCGGAATTTTGGCCAAAAACAAGCTCCGCCACGTGACGCTTGACGCCCAGCCCGCCGCCCTAACCGTGGCTGAAGGTCTGGCCCTGAACGCTTACCGATTCATTAAGCTCTTTGGCATTAAGGCAAAGGACCAATGGAGCCTGGACCAGCTCGACGTGGTCGGCACAGACCGCGCAGAATTCGCCCAGTGGCAGGCCCTTACCGAGGGCGTCTCAGAGGCCCGCGACCTCATCAACACTCCGGTGCTGCAGCTTGGCAGCCTTGAACTCGCAGCCCGCGCTGAAGAGCTTGCCCTCGAGCACGGATTCAAGTGCACCGTGCTCCACAAGGCCCAAATTGAAGCCCTAAAAATGGGCGGATTGCTGGGCGTGAACAAGGGTTCGGTGGATCCTCCCGTCTTCATCGTGCTCGAATACCGTGGCGAGGGCGCTACCCAGGATCATCCCACCGTCTTGGTGGGCAAGGGCGTCGTCTACGACACCGGCGGCATCAGCCTGAAGCCCAGCAACTTCATGGAAGACATGAAGTGCGACATGTCGGGCGCCGCAGCCGTGATCGGAACCTTCTGCGCCGTGGCGGCTGCGAAGCTTCCGGTGAACGTGGTGGGCCTGATTCCGGCCACCGACAACCGCCTTAACGGCAATGCGTTGGTTCCGGGAGACGTCATTACGATCTCGAACGGAGTGACCGTAGAGGTGCTCAACACCGACGCCGAGGGCCGACTGATCTTGGCCGACGCGCTGCACTACGCCAAAAAGTACCAGCCCAAGCTCGTCATCGACCTGGCCACCCTGACCGGAGCCGCTTCGCGCGCCATCGGCCCCTATGCCACCGTAGCCATGGGAACCGCCGACCGCGCCACCTGGGACGCCCTGCAGGCAAGCGCCGGCATGACGCACGAGCGCCTCGTCGAGTTCCCCTTCTGGGACGACTACAAGGACCTTATTAAAAGTGAGATTGCCGACATCAAAAACATCGGGGGCGCCGAGGCCGGAATGATTACCGCCGGTAAGTTCCTGGAGTACTTCATCGACTACCCCTACGTGCACCTTGACATTGCTGGACCCGCCTTCTTGGACCGCCCCGTCACCTACTACGGCAAGGGCGGAACCGGAGTCGGCGTGCGCCTGCTCACCCACTTCTTGACTGCTCAATCCCGCGCATAGTGGCGGTTCGCGTCGGCATCACCACAGGCGACCCCAACGGCATCGGGCCCGAGGTGGTGCTGAAGGCGTTGGCGCAGTTCGATCGCTCGGCAGACGTCGAGTTCGTCTGGTTTGCCGACCCGGTGCTCATCGCCGACCAAGCTGCGGCGCTGGGTTTGCCGGTGCTGTCCGTCCCCTGCGTCTGGCCACTGCCGGCCGTGGACTGGGCCTTTGGTCGCGGAACCTCAGCCTCTGGCCAAGCTGCCCTCGACAGCCTCAACCTCGCCCTGGACGCCTGGCGGGCCGGGCAGATCGACGCGATGGTCACGCCGCCGCTGAGCAAAGAGCACGTTCCGCTGCCAGGATTTACTGGCCACACCGGCTACCTGGCTCACGCTGCGGGAGGCGAAGCCCTCATGATGCTTCGGGGCGCTGAACTCACGGTCGCCCTAGCCACCGAGCACATGGCCCTTGCCGACGTTCGGGGAGCGCTCTCGGCAGACCTTGTGCTGCGCAAGCTCCGCGCCCTAGATTCCGCCCTGCGCCAGGACTATGGAGTGGCAAGTCCGCGCCTCGCCCTGCTCGCCCTGAACCCCCACGCCGGAGACGGCGGGCGCATCGGCCCCGACGAGCAAACCTGGCTTGCCGAGGCACTCGACACCGCAGGCCACGAAGGTTTGGACGTGCAAGGGCCCTTTGCCGCCGACGGATTTTTTGCGGCCCGCAGCTACCGTCGCTTTGACGCAACGCTCGCGCTCTACCACGACCAAGGCCTGATTCCGTTCAAAATGCTTGCCTTTCACGACGGCGTCAACTGCACGGCAGGACTTGACTTGGTGCGCACTTCGCCCGACCACGGAACCGCCTGGGACCTCGCTGGCCAAGGCTTGGCCGACCAAGGGAGCATGCTTGCCGCCCTGGGCACCGCGGTCGAGGTGGTAAAGAATCGCCACAAAACGCGCTGAGCTTTAAAGATATTTTAGTACCTTCGCAGGCTCAATGCGAAATTCGTCGTGAGACCACGTGAAACCATACTCCAGTTCTCGGGTCTTGCACTTGGTGAACATCAATTTGAGTTCGTCCTCGACGAAACGTTCTTTTCTGAATTCCCTTTGCAGGAACTTGAAGGCCTGCATCCGGCAACGGTCAAGGTGACCCTTCGCAAAGCCAACCACATGCTGGAACTGGATTTTGCCTACGAAGGAGCCATGGACTGCACCTGCGACCTGAGCGACGATCCCTTCGTGCTCGATCTGAAGAATTCCTTCCGCGTGGTGGTAAAGTTTGGCGAAGCCTTCGACGACAGCGAGCCCGAAGTGCTGGTTCTTCCGCACGGATCCTACGAAGCAGACCTCAAGCAATACCTCTATGAACTAGTGGCATTGTCGGTTCCGCTGCAGCGTGTTAAGCCCGAGCTCCGCAAAGAACGAGACGCCGAAGGCGCCTGGGATGATTCAGATTGGGGCGATTCGAGCGAAGAAGAATAAGAACGAAGTAAGAACGTAGTTAGCTAAAAGAGAAGGTAATTTTTTAAATTGAGTAATCATGGCACATCCTAAACGCAGACAATCCAGTACCCGCCGCGACAAGCGCCGCACCCACGACAAGGCTCCCATGCCTACGCTCACGGTGTGCTCGGCTACGGGTGAAGCCCACCTGATGCACCGCGCCTACTGGCACGAAGGCAAGATGTACTACAAAGGCAAGGTCGTCATTGACAACACTGCCGCAGCCGAAGCTGCAGAAGCCTAGAACTAATTTGCGTTCTGCGCACTTTTGTGAATAAATAACCCGGAGCAAGCCCTGTCTTGATGCCGGGTTTTGCTTTTTTAATTGCACTTTTGCCTCAATAACAACCCAACTATGGATCTTAAAGACCTACAAAATTTTATTCGTTTTGTCGTAAAGAGCGGAGCCCAAGAAGTTTCCCTTGAAAAAGACGACTATAAGATTACCGTAAAGACCGGTCCTGAGGGAGTGGTATACGCACAGGCTCCCATGGCTGCTGCTCCCGCCATTAACCAGTCCTCCATTCCGGCGGCGGCACAGCAAAGCGCTGAGTCCGACGACAGCTCCAGGTACGTTACGGTGACGGCCCCGATGATCGGAACATTCTACCGTAAGCCAAGCCCCGACAAACCCGTGTTTGTGAATGTGGGCGACGTGCTGACGGTCGGGCAAACGGTGTGCATCATTGAAGCCATGAAGCTCTTTAACGAAATCGAGTGCGAAGTCGCAGGTACCGTCGTTAAGATTCTGGCCGACGACATGAAGCCAGTCGAGTACGGCCAGCCCCTCTTTTTAGTTGATCCGGCCTAAGCGCCCGCTCTAAATTTTGCAGCATGATTAATAAAATCCTCATCGCCAACCGGGGTGAAATAGCGATGCGCATTATTCGCACCTGCCGAGAGATGGGTATTAAAACGGTTGCCGTGTACTCCGAGGCCGACCGCGACTCCCTGCACGTTCGGTTCGCCGACGAGGCCGTTTGCATCGGACCAGCTCCATCGCGAGACAGCTACCTTAAAATTTCGCATCTGATTGCAGCGGCAGAAATCACCAACGCCGATGCGATTCATCCGGGCTACGGATTCCTTTCGGAGAATTCACGGTTTTCTCGAATTTGTGCCGAGCACGGTATTAAGTTCATTGGAGCAAGGCCCGAGCAAATCGATAAAATGGGCGACAAGGCCACAGCCAAGTCCACCATGAACGAGGCTGGAGTGCCCTGCGTACCGGGCTCTGAAGGCCTGCTCGACTCTTTGGAGCACGCCAAAAAGACGGCCAAAAAAATTGGCTACCCCGTGATGATGAAGGCCACTGCCGGAGGCGGAGGCAAGGGAATGCGCGCCGTTTGGGCGGAGGCAGACCTCGAAAAAGCATGGGAATCCGCCCGCCAAGAGGCTGCAGCGGCATTCGGAAACGACGGAATGTACATGGAGAAGCTCATCGAAGAGCCTCGCCACATTGAGATTCAAGTAGTTGGTGACCAGTCTGGGCAAGCCTCCCACCTGAGCGAGCGCGACTGCTCCATTCAGCGCCGCAACCAAAAACTGCTCGAAGAAACTCCTTCTCCCTTTATGACTCCCGAGCTTCGCAAGGCAATGGGCGACGCTGCGGTAAAAGCGGCTAAATACATCAGCTACGAAGGCGCCGGAACGGTCGAATTCTTGGTAGACAAGCACCGCAACTTCTTTTTTATGGAGATGAATACCCGAATCCAGGTAGAGCATCCCATCACCGAGGAGGTCACAGACTACGACCTAATTCGGGAGCAAATTAAAATTGCCAGCGGGGTTATGATTTCGGGACGCAACCACGAGCCGAACAAGCACGCCATTGAGTGCCGCATCAACGCCGAGGATCCCTACCACAACTTTCGACCTTGCCCCGGCAAGATTACCGCGTTCCACGCCCCCGGGGGCCACGGCGTGCGCATCGACACCCACGTTTATGCGGGCTACACCATACCGTCGAACTACGACTCGATGATTGCCAAACTCATTTGCACCGGCCGCAACCGCGAGCAGGCCATTGAGCGCATGAAGCGAGCACTCGACGAATTCATTATCGAAGGCGTTCAGACGACCATTCCCTTCCATCGGCAGCTCATGGACCACCCTGACTTTGTCGCGGGCAACTACACGACCAAGTTCATGGAGTCTTGGGAGATGAAGTAAGCGGCGCTGCTGCGCGTTCCTTCTTTCTGGCTTTCGCCTGAATCCAAAACTTGTAGCTAGAAACCAGAAGCTGAATTTGTGAATCGCGCCTTCGGAATCCTCTACCACATTTGGTACTACGCCCTGATGCTTTTAAGCATTTTGGCCCTCTTCCCTTGGTTGTTTTGGTACAGCCGCAGGGTCGAGCAGTTCCCCCAATTTTACCGATACGGACGCCTTTGGGCCGCCTGGATTCTCAACGGAATGGGCCTTATTCGCAAGGTCCGCTACGAGAGCCGCATCGACTGGAGCCGAGCCTATATGGTTGTGAGCAACCACAGCTCTGAACTCGACATAATGTACTGCTACCGCCTGATCAAGTCGCCCACGGTATTCATTGGCAAGGCAGAACTGGCGAAGCTTCCGCTTTTTGGCTTCTTCTTTAAGCGGAGCTGCATCGTGGTCAACCGAAGCTCCTTGGCGTCCAAGCGGCAGGTTCTCGATAAAGCCCGCAGGCGTCTGGCGCGCGGCAGCAGCATGTGCATCTACCCAGAGGGCGGAATTCCCAAGGACCCCAAGGTGCGCCTGGGTCCGTTCAAAAACGGCGCGTTTCAATTGGCCGTAGAAGCTGGTGTTCCGATTTTGCCCATAACCTTCGCCGACAACCGCCGACACTTTCCTGATTTTACCAAGGGCGGATTCCCTGGGCGAATCCGCGCCACCGTGCACAGCCCGATTGAGACGGCCGGTGCCGATGCCGACGCGCTCAACGCCCAGGTTTATGCGCTAATTTTGGCCGAACTCAATCGCTACGCATCGCAATCATGAACCTCACCCGCCAAGACGTGCTCAAGCTCGCCGACATCGCCAAGCTCGAACTCAGCGACACCGAGGCCGACGCCCTGCTGGGTGACCTAGACAAGATGCTGGGCTTTGTCGACAAGGTCCGCGCCCTTGACCTCGACGGAATTGAGCCCTTGGTCTACATGACCGACCGAGAAAACGTGCTGCGCGAAGACCTTCCCACCGAGCCCTTGAGCCATGCCGAGGCCCTGCGCGGTGCTCCCGGCGCCGACAGCGACTACTTTAGGGTTCCGCGCGGAGGAAGCCTGCCCGAATAACAAGTTGCTAGTAGCTCGTTACTAGTTACCTTTAGAATATGGCTACACTGATCCTATTCTCTATTATTTCGCTTTTGGTTGTGGTGCTTCTCGGCAAGGGAATTCGCATCGTGAAGCAGTCCGAAGCCATGCTCATCGAGCGCCTTGGCAAGTACCACCGCACGCTGGAGTCGGGCATCAACATTGTTATTCCGGTTATTGATCGTCCGCGGCAAATTAACTGGCGCTACACCGAGACGGGGTTCAACGGCGAAATCATCAGCGTTTTTAAGCTTCAGGACCGCATTGACTTGCGCGAGAACGTCTACGACTTCCCCAAGCAAAACGTTATTACCCGCGACAACGTGGTCACTGAGATCAACGCCCTGATCTATTTTCAAATTATTGACCCGCTTAAGTCCGTTTATGAGATTGGCAACCTGCCAAACGCCATTGAGAAGCTCACCCAGACCACCCTGCGCAATGTGGTGGGAGAGATGGACCTTGACCAGTGCTTGAGCAGCCGCGACACCATTAATGCGAAGCTGCGCGCCATCCTTGACGATGCCACCAATAAGTGGGGCGTTAAGGTCAATCGAGTAGAGCTTCAAGATATCAATCCGCCCTTGGCAATTCGCGACGCCATGGAGAAGCAGATGCGCGCCGAGCGCACGCGTCGGGCTACCATTCTTGAGGCCGAGGGCGAGAAAGGCAGCCAAATTCTCACCGCAGAAGGCCAGCGCGAGTCAGACATTCAGCGCGCAGAAGGCCAAAAGCAGTCGGCCATTCTCGAGGCCGAAGGCCAGGCGCAGGCAAGGATTAGGGTTGCTCAGGCAGAGGCCGAAGCCATCAGGCTGGTTTCTGAGGCGGTCAAGGGCTACGCGGGCGACCCCGTTCAGTACCTTATTGCTCAGCGCTACCTCGAAACACTCAGTGAGATGACCTCGGGCACCGGAACAAAGACGGTGTTTCTTCCCTTTGAGGCCACCGGAGTGCTCAGCAGTTTGGGCGGCATCAAAGAGCTGCTTAAGAGTCAGGATTAATCCCATAATTGCATCCCATGGCCGGTTCAGCACGCCCCGCCGCGGTGGGTTTTATTTTTGTTACACTTCTGCTCGACATTACGGGCCTGGGCATCATTATACCGGTGTTGCCCCAGCTTATTCAGGAGCTAACGGGTTCTGACGTTTCGCAGGCCGCGCGCTACGGAGGCTGGCTCCTTTTTGCCTACGCATTTTTTCAGTTTCTTTTTGCTCCGCTGGTCGGTGCCCTAAGCGACCGCTACGGCCGCCGCCCGGTGCTGCTTTTGTCGCTCTTGGGCTTTGGCCTGGACTACATCGTGCTCGCCCTGGCGCCTACGCTTGCCTGGCTCTTTATCGCTCGCGTGGTTTCTGGCATTTTTGGAGCGAGTTTTTCGACGGGCTTTGCCTACATCGCCGACGTTTCGCCCCCAGAGAAGCGCGCGCAAAACTTTGGTTTAGTGGGGGCTGCCTTTGGCCTCGGCTTTATTATTGGTCCCGTTTCGGGCGGACTTTTGGGCGAATTTGGGCCGCGGGTTCCGTTTTTTGTAGCGGCTGCTCTGTCGCTGCTCAATATGGCCTACGGGTATTTTGTGCTGCCGGAGTCCCTGCCGGTCGAGCGCCGTCGGGCCTTTGAATGGAAGCGCGCAAACCCCATTGGCGCCCTGGTTGCGCTGCGCCGCTACCCCCAGGTTCTTGGGTTAATCGGTTCCCTCGTGTTCTTATACATTGCCAGCCACGCCGTTCAGGGCACCTGGTCCTACTTTGTGATTGAAAAGTTTGCCTGGTCTCCCAAAGACATTGGGCTTTCGCTGGGCGTCGTCGGCATTTTGAGCGCATTGGTTCAGGGATTCTTGATTCGCAAGGCGATTCCGGCGCTCGGAGCTTGGCGCACCTTGATTTTTGGTATGGTCTGCAACGTTGTGGGCCTAATTCTCTTTGCCCTGGTTCAGCAGCAATGGATGCTTTATGCCTTTTTAATTCCCTATGCCCTGGGCGGCCTCGCCGGCCCGGCCCTGCAGGGACTGCTGAGCAACAACGTTTCTGAGAGCGAGCAGGGCGAGCTTCAGGGGGCCATGAGCAGCATGATGAGCGCAACCAGTATTGTGGGTCCCGTGTTGATGACCAGCATTTTTGCGGCCTTCACCCAAGAGGGCACTGGATTGTACTTTCCGGGAGCGCCCTTTGTGGCGGGGGCCCTGCTAAGCGCGACTTCTTTGGTGCTTATCTTAGGACAATACCGCAAATCGAAGTTATGAACTGGACTACTTGGCTTATTGCCGCCGCTGCTTTGCTTCTGGTGGAGATGTTTACTCCCGGATTTTTGCTGGCCTGCCTCGCGGTGGGTGCTGTAGGCGCGGCCGCGGCCGCGGCCTTGGGCTGGTCCATTGAACTGCAGTTATCGCTTTTTTCGGCCTTTAGTGTGCTTTCGCTTTGGCTGCTTCGTCCGCTGCTGCGCACTTGGTTTGCAGCCAACGGAGCCAAGACCAACCATGACGCGCTGATTGGCGCAGTCGGCCGCGTGGAGTCTGACGTGAAGGCGGGCCAGCGAGGCTACGTCAAAATCGACGGCGACAGCTGGGCTTTTGAAGCCGAGCGCGACTATGCCACCAACGACAAGGTGCGCATCTGCGGCCGCGAGGGCGTTGTAGTACAGGTAGTCGAAGCCTAAAAACCAAGAGCTGGGCCCCGATTTCGAGGGGCGCAGACGAACTATCCCCGCTTAGAGGGCAGAGCCAGCGACGACACGGCGCCGAGCAGCAGGCAGATTCCGGCCAAAACCATAGTGTTGATTATGGCGTCTCCCAAAAAGGTCTTGTAGGCCCAGTTGATTCCGCCCAATGCCGCAACTATTTGCGGAATCACAATAAACATGTTAAACAACCCCATGGTAATGCCCATCTTGGCCGGATTCACCTCGCTCGAAAGAATGGCGTAGGGCATCGACAAAATGCTGCCCCAGGCAATCCCCACCAAGGCAAACGAGGCGTTTAGAATGCCGTCGTTGGCCGCAGTAGCCTGCCCCATCAAAAGGAATCCGCAGCCGCCGGCAGCCAGAGAAAGCAGGTGGACCATGCGTCGGTTCAGCGCGCGCTTGGAGGCATAAATCGTAAGTAAAAAAGCAAAGGCCATGGAACTCAGGCCATACATGCCCATGGACGAACCCACGGATGCCGCCGCGTTGTTGTAGGCCGCCTTCTCCGCCAGGTAGTTGACGGCGCCGTTTGCGGGCATGGCAGCCTGGTACACGTGCTCGGCCAAGGCAGGGCCGGCAAAATTCCACATGGTAAAAAAGGCAAACCAGCTAAAAAACTGCACCAGCCCGAGCTTCCACATGACCTTGGGCATGAACTTAAAGCTCGACGTGATCTCTCTAAAAGCACCCACTAATCCCGCAGTCTGCATTCGATGGGCGCGAAAAGCCTCCATGTCTTCGGGCGGATCCTCGGTGGTGGTAAAGACGGTCCACAGAATAGACGCCATAAAGACCATGGCGCCAATGGCAAAGGCCCAATGCACCGAGGGGGGGATTTCGCCCTGCGGCGCGGTAGTAGACACCCCCAAGGTGCTCATAAGCCAGGGCAAATTACTGGCAATCCACGTGCCGATTCCAATTATAAGTGTTTGAGCCACAAAGCCATAGGATCTCTGCTCGTCAGGCAGCTTGTCGGCCACCAAGGCCCTAAAGGGCTCCATAGAAATGTTGATGGACGCATCCAAAATCCACAAGAGCCCGGCCGCCATCCAAAGGGCCGACGAATTCGGAATGAAAAAGAGGGCCAGGGTGCTCAGCACCGCTCCGAGCAAAAAATAGGGACGGCGACGCCCAAACCGCGGACTCCAAGTGCGGTCAGAGAGGTAGCCAATGATGGGCTGCACCAGCAAGCCCGTCAGGGGTGCGGCAATCCACAGGCCCGGCAATTCGTCTTTGCTGGCTCCGAGATTTTGAAAGATGGACGACATGAATCCACCCTGCAGGGCAAAGCCAAACTGTATGCCCAAGAAACCAAAACTCATGTTCCATATCTGCCAAAAGCGAAGGGGTGCTTTTGCCTTGGATGCCGGTGCCGAAGCTTGATTATTTGCCATGTTTTTAGGAATCAGTGCGCTCGGAATTGCGCTGGTACAGTTGTGCCGGTTTGTGAACCACACCGGTTTGCTTCTCGTCCAGAGGAAGAACCCACTGGTCGTTCAGGGCCTTTTTGCGAAAGTTGCGCTTGTCAAAACTCGCGTTTAAAATAGCCTCATAGACCGCTTGCATCTGGCTGAGCGTGAATTTATGAGGCAGCAATTCAAAGCCAACGCGCAGTTCGCTCAGCTCGCGCCTCAGGGTCTGCAGGGCCTGCTTAAAAATCGCATTGTGATCGAATGCAAGCTGCGGAATATCGTAGGCATCGTGCCAAAAAACCCGGGCCGCAAAACTCGAGGCCGAAAGGTTAAAGTCCGTCATCTTCACGAGCGCAAAATAGGCCACCGTAATGACTCGGGCGGTCGGGTCCTTACGCACGTGGGTCAGCCACGGAAGGTCCTTAGGGTCCTTGACGCGGCCGGGGTCGCCAAAGGTTCCGCACTGCTGCAAATAAAGACCGCTGAGGCTGGTTAGTTCCCGAAGCACACGGGCTGCGGCCTCGTCGAGGTTCTCGTCGTCCTCGAGGTGGTCGCCCGGCAGGGCCAAGCGGCAAACCTGACCAAAGTCCTCTTGCTCAATGAGCAGCACGTTGAGTTTTTGGCCATCAAAACCAAAAACAGCGCAGTCTACCGAAACATTGGGGTTTTGCATAGGCCACAAATGTACTTCGGACACTAACGTGCCCGTCACTTTGCCTAGGGCGAGCACTATCTTCGTAAAACCTATGAAACGCATTGCCGTACTGACCTCTGGAGGAGATGCGCCCGGCATGAATGCCGCCATTCGCGCAGTGGTTCGCGCCTCTAGTTTCTATGGCCTAGAATGCCTGGGGGTGTATCGCGGCTACGACGGCCTTATCGAGGCGGACTTTATTCCGCTTGACAGCAAAAGCGTGCGCAACATTCTTTCTCAAGGCGGAACCATGCTGAAATCCGCCCGAAGCCATGCCTTTCGCAGCCCTGAAGGCCGCGCCGAAGCCGCCGCCAACCTGCGTGCACAGGGCATCGAAGGCCTCGTGGTGATTGGCGGAGACGGAACCTTCACCGGCGCCCACAAACTTTTTGAGGAACACCAGATTCCCGTGGTCGGAGTTCCGGGAACCATCGACAACGACTTGTTTGGCACCGACTACACCATTGGCTACGACACGGCCAGCAACACCGTCGTGCAAAGCATTGACAAAATTCGCGACACGGCAAACAGCCACAACCGCCTCTTTCTGGTGGAGGTCATGGGCCGCGACGCGGGCTTTATCGCCCTGAGCTCCGGTCTTGCAACCGGCGCAATCAGCATCATTCTGCCCGAGCGCAGCACTACCATTGACGAGCTCTTTGCGGCCATCGACCTGGGAGCGGAACGCAAAAAGACCAGCAACATCGTGGTGGTGGCCGAGGGCAACCGGCTGGGAACGCCTTTTGAATTGGCCGACGCGCTCCAAAAGCACAACGCCAACCTCGACGTCAAAGTCACTATTCTAGGGCACATTCAGCGTGGCGGATCGCCCAGCATGCTCGACCGCGTCAATGCCAGTCGGCTTGGGGTTTCTGCCGTAGAGGCCCTGCTCAACGGGAAGCACGACGTAATGGTCGGCATTGTCAACGGCCAACTTACCCATACCCACCTGCCCATGGCAATCCTGAACAAGGCAGCGCTCGACGAAGATTTGATTCGCATTGCACGAATCCTTTCGATTTAACTTTTTATATCCGATTTTTGCAGCCATTATGAAAAGAATAGCCATCAACGGTTTTGGACGCATCGGCCGCCTGACCTTTCGCAACCTCATGGAGCGCGCCAACGTCGAAATCGTCGCCATCAACGACCTGACCGACACCGCGACCCTCGCCCACCTGCTCAAGTACGACTCTGCCCACGGCGGATTCCCGGGCACCGTCAGCCACGGACCAGACAGCCTCATTGTCAACGGCAAATCAATTCGTGTAACGGCTATTAAGAATCCGGCGGAACTTCCCTGGGGAGAGATTGGCGTTGACCTGGTGGTTGAATCCACCGGTATATTCACCAGCAAGGAGCAGCTCGAGCTGCACCTGCAGGCAGGCGCCAAAAAAGTGGGCCTTAGTGCTCCCGCCAAAGGCGACGACGTCAAGACCGTGGTGCTTGGGGTTAACGAGGGCGTTCTTGGCGCAGACGATCATGTCTTTAGCAATGCGTCCTGCACCACCAACTGCCTGGCCCCAATGATGAAGGTCCTCAACGACCATTTTGGAGTGGTCAAGGGCTACATGCTGACGGTGCACGCCTACACCAGCGACCAAAGCCTTCAAGACGCTCCCCACCGCGACCTTCGTCGCGCACGCGCTGCGGCAGTGAGCATGATTCCAACCACTACCGGAGCCGCCAAGGCCGTGGGACTGGTACTCCCCGAGCTCAAGGGCAAGCTAGACGGCTACGCCATGCGCGTCCCCACGCTCACGGGCTCGGCAACCGACGTTACCCTAGAACTTTCGCGCTCCGCCACGGCCGCTGAAATCAATGCCGCCATGAAGGCCGCCGCAGAGGGTCCGCTCAAGGGCATTTTGCAGTACACCGAAGACCCCATTGTTTCGGCCGACATCGTGGGCAACAAGCACTCCTGCATCTTTGACGCAGGAATTACCTCTGCCAACGGCAACCTGGTGAAAATTTTGGGCTGGTACGACAACGAAGCCGGTTATTCTGCGCGCATGGCCGACATGGCTGAGCGCTTTGCCGCTCAATCCTAGTACCATGGTTTTTATCGTTGAAAGCGGGTCTACCAAGGCCGATTGGATTCTTCTTGCCGACTCCGGCACCGAGGTCGGACGCTGGTCGGTCAAGGGCCTTAACCCCTACTTTCACGATGCCGATGAGGTAGAGCGCACCCTGAGGGCCGAAGATGCCGTCATGAGCAAGGCGCCCATGGTCACCAAAGTATTCTTTTATGGAGCGGGCTGCTCGTCGGAATCCTTGAACGCCCGTATTGCAGAGGGCCTTGAGCGCGTATTCCCCGACGCCGAAGTGTCTGTGGAGCACGACCTGCTCGCGGCCGCATACGCCACCTACTTTGGCGAGCCGCACATCGCCTGCATTTTAGGTACGGGATCCAACTCCTGCTACTTCAACGGCAGCACCGTGCGCGAGGAAGTTCCGGCCCTTGCCTATGTCTTGGGCGACGAAGGCTCCGCCAGCTACATCGGCAAGCGCTTGGTGCGCGACTTTATGTACAAGCGCCTCCCGACCGACCTGCATGCTGCCTTTGTGGCGGCCTATGGCGTTACCAAGAGCGAAATCCTGCACTCGGTCTACAACGAGCCCAACGCCAACGTCTACCTGGCCAACTACGCGCGGTTTGCAGGAGACCATGCCGAGCACCCCTACATTCAAGAAATAGTCTTCGAGGGATTCAAGGCATTTATTGAGTTTCATGTGCTCTGCTTTGCCGAAGCCCGCCAGGGTGCGCAAGTGAACTTTGTGGGCTCGGTCGCCAAGGCCTTTGAGCAGCTTCTTCAAAAAGCCTGCGCCGAGTCAGGAGTGCGCTACGGCCGCACGCAAGCAAAACCCGTCAACCGGCTGGTGGAGTACCACGTTGACGTCCTTAAGGTACTCGAGCCCGAAGTCCGGTGATTCGCGGTTTGCTCTTTGACCTGGACGGAGTTTTGGTCGACACAGCAGGCTACCACTTTGAGGCATGGCAGTACATTGCTGCCGAACTGGGCATTCCCTTTGGCGAAGCCCAAAACGAGCAACTCAAGGGGGTTTCTCGCGCGGAGTCGCTAAACCGCATCCTTTCTTGGGGCGGACTCCAATGCTCCGACGCCGAGAAGCAGCACTGGATGACCCTTAAAAACGAACGCTACCTCGAGCTCATGAGCGCCATGCCGGCCGACGGCTACCTGCCGGGCGCGCATGCCTTTTTGCTTGCAAGCCGCGCCGCGGGGCTCAAGATTGCCCTAGGATCCGCCTCTAAAAATGCTCCGCTCATTCTGGAACGCTTGGGCTGGATTCCGCTTTTTGACGCCCTGGTGGACGGCAACGTCGTGTCTGCATCCAAACCCGATCCCGAGGTCTTTCTCGAGGGAGCGCGCCGCCTGAACCTTCAGCCCTCGGAGTGCCTAGTCTTCGAAGATTCCGAAGCCGGAGTCGAGGCCGCCCGCCGTGCCGGAATGAAGGTCGTTGGCATCGGCCACGGACTGGACGCCGACCTGCTCGTCAGCGGACTGGATCAACTCACCCCGGAGCAGGCTCTGCAGCTTTAACCCCGTAACTAGCAACTAGCAACTAGCTATGAAGCCCCCCATTCAAATCGACCCTTGGAGCGTTATTGAAACGTCCTGGAATCCCGAAGCGCACATTATGAGCGAGAGCCTTTTTGCGCTCGGCAACGGACGCATGGGCCACCGCGCCAACCACGAAGAGGCCTTTAGCGGCAAGCACCTCAAAGGCAGCTACATCGCCGGGGTGTACTACCCCGACAAGACCAAGGTGGGCTGGTGGAAGAACGGCTACCCCGAGTACTTCGCCAAGGTCCTGAACGCGGTAAACTACATCGGCATAGACCTGCGCGTCGACGGGGAAGTGGTCGATTTGTACAGGGCCAAGGTTTCGGATTTCTACCGCGAGCTCGACATGGAGCACGGGGTGCTCAGCCGCCGCTTCACGGCTGCGCTCGCCAACGGAGCCACCGTGACCGTCGAAGCCCAGCGCTTCTTGAGCATTGTGCGCGACGAGGTTTCGGCCCAGCAGTTCCGGGTGACGGTCGACCGCGCCGCCGAGGTGGTGCTCGAGCCCTACCTGGATTTTAATGTGGTGAATTCGGACGCCAACTGGGACGAGTCATTCTGGGCTCAGGAGGGCCACGGTGCGGGTTCGTGGGTCAAGGCTAAAACCAAGAAGCTCGACTTTTTTGTGGCAGCAGCCATGGAGTGCCGTTTGGATGGCGGGGGCGGAGCGGCCGTAGGCCGCGAAGGCTATGCGTCGCAGGTATTCACCATCAAGGCCACCGCAGGCAAGGCCATTACCCTCCACAAGTACGTGGGCGTGGTTTCGTCGATGAACGCCCCGGCCACCGAGGTGGAATCCAGAGCGAAGGCCCAAGCCGCCGAAGCGCACAAGGCTGGCTACGAAGCACTCCTCGCGGAGCAGCGCAGCGCTTGGCGAGCCAAGTGGGACCTCGCAGACATCGTGATCGACGGCGACGATTCCGCCCAACAAGGAATCCGCTTCAATATTTTTCACCTGCTTCAAACGTTTACGGGCGTGGATCCGCGCCTCAACATCGGCCCCAAGGGCTTCACCGGCGAGAAGTACGGAGGCTCAACCTACTGGGACACCGAGGCCTACTGCCTGCCCTTCTACCTCGCGTCGACCGACCCCGAAGTGGGCCGCAACCTGCTGATCTACCGATACAAGCAGCTCGACAAGGCCATCGAGAACGCCGCCAAACTCGGATTCACCGACGGCGCCGCGCTCTACCCGATGGTGACCATGAACGGTGAGGAGTGCCACAACGAGTGGGAGATTACCTTCGAAGAAATCCACCGCAACGGCGCGATTTCGTATGGAATCTACACCTACCTGCGCCACACCCTCGATTTCGGCTACCTAGCCAAGGGTGGGCTCGAGGTGCTGGTCGCCATCGCCCGATTCTGGGCCCAGCGAGTCAACTGGAGCGACGACAAAGAGCAGTTCGTGATCTTGGGCGTTACCGGACCCAACGAGTACGAGAACAACGTCAACAACAACTACTACACCAACTTCATGGCCGCCTGGTGCATGGAGTACGCGGCCGAATGCGCCGAATACGTGGCCCAAAACTACCCCAAGGACTTCGCGGAGCTCTCGGCTAAAATGGACCTTGAGCCTGACGAACTCGAGCAATGGGAAGCGATTCGCAGCAGCATGTACTACCCCTACAGCGAGAAGCACGGCGTGTACCTGCAGCAGGACGGATTCCTCGACAAGGAACTCGTGCCCGCCGCGCAGCTGGACCCCGCCGAACGCCCCATCAACCAAAAATGGAGCTGGGACCGCATCCTTCGCTCGCCCTACATCAAGCAGGCCGACACCCTTCAGGGCATGTTCTTTTTTGAAGACCGCACTCCGGTTGAAACGCTTAAAAAGCACTTCGACTTTTATGAACCCCTGACCCTGCACGAGAGCTCCCTCTCGCCCAGCGTGCACACGGTACTGGCCTGCAGGCTAGGCTACGCCGCCAAGGCCTACGAACTCTACCACCGCACCGCCCGCCTTGATCTGGACGACTACAACAACGAAGTCTACCAAGGCCTGCACGTCACGGCCATGGGAGGCGCTTGGATGGCTGTCGTTTATGGCTTTGGCGGAATGCGTCTGGTTGGCGAGAACCTGCACTTCAAACCCTTCTTGCCCGAGCAATGGAGCGGACTCACCTTTCACCTTCGCTGGCGCGGGGCCCTGCTCTCGGTCCGCGTTGAGCAGAACCAATTGACGGTACGTAACTTAGAGGGATCTGCAGCGGAATTCTATGTGGGCGGAGCCCTCCAGAAGCTCGCTGCAGGCAGCCAGCAATTCTATACCCTATCGTGAAACGCATAGCCACCATTTGCCTCGCCCTCGCAATCGCGACGGCATGCAGCCAGCCGGGGTCGGTAGACCTGGGTCGGGAATACGCCGGCCTAGGATGGCGCCCCGTTGACCTCGCTCCCGAAGGCATTACCAAAATTTATGCAACCGACTACCTCCTTAGCGAGCTGGACGAGTGGACCTTCCCTGAAGGGCTGACGGTGGAGTGGCAGCAAGATTCCGCCATCTGGAGGGTTCAAGGACGCATGGCCCAAGCCGTTGGCGTGGCCACCTTGGAGGCAGCGGGAGGAACCTACCATCTGATGCTGCGTCAAACTCCCGTGCAAGAAGTAGAATTCCGCCTCGCCCTGCAGCAGGGAGACAGCGCCGCAACCGCCTACCTCATAGGCAGCTTCAACGCCTGGAACCGCAGCAGCCACCCCATGCAGCGCGACAGCAGCAACCTGGCTAGCACCAAGCTCCGGCTCAAGCCAGGGCGTTACGAATACAAATTCACCGTAGGCGGAATTGAAGTAAACGACCCGACGAATCCGGTCAAGGTGCCCAACGGACTGGGGGGAAGCAACGACGTCTTGGTGGTCGAGGAGCCCGGTACCGCCTGCGCTCCATTGCGCATCCTCGGCGAACGCGACAATGCCCTTGCCGTTGCGGCCCTCCCAAAAGGGCAAAGCCTGCTCGCATTCTGGAACACCTACCAAATTGGCGTTACCACGGCCGAAGACGGAACCCTACTGGTAGCAATTCCCGACGAGGCGAGCGAGACCGTTCGAAGCCAGATCCACCTTTACACGCACAACGCAGACCGCATTGGAGGCCAGGCCATGGTTCCGCTTCACGAAGGCAAAATCCTAAGTTCCGCGCAGCAGTTTCGCCGCGACGACTGGGAGGCCGCCACAATGTACTTTGCCCTTATTGACCGATTCAGCAACGGCAACCCCCTTAACGACAGGCCCTTAAACCGCGATGATGTGCTGCCTGCCAACGACTACCACGGCGGCGATGTCGAGGGCATTCAGCAGCGCCTTGAGAAAGGCTTTTTTCAATCCCTCGGATTCAATACCATTTGGCTCTCGCCCCTGCACCGCAATCCGCAAGGAGCCTGGGGCCTTTGGACCAAAGGGGGCGTCTTCACGCGCTTCTCGGGCTACCACGGCTACTGGCCCACGAGCACCTCGCATCCCGACCCCCGCATGGGAACTCAGGACGAAATCCGCCTTTTTAACAATGCAGCCCACGAGCGCGGACTCAACACGCTCATTGACTTTGTCGGCCACCACGTGCACCTGGAACACCCGGTGCTCAAGGCGCAGCCCAACTGGACCACCTCGCTGTACCTGCCCGACTCGTCGCTCAACACCGAGCGATGGGACGACCACCGGCTTACCACATGGTTTGACAAGCACCTTCCGACCCTGAATTCCACGCTCCCTGCCGCAGTGATGGCCATGACCGACTCGGCCATGCCCTGGATTCAAGACTACGGCTTTGACGGGTTTCGCCACGACGCCTCGAAGCACGTGGACCAGCTCTACTGGCGAGCGCTGACCCGCAAACTCAAGGAGCGAGTGGCCTATGCCGAGGGCCGACGGCTGTTTCAGATTGGCGAAACCTATGGGTCGCCTGAGCTCATCAACAGCTATGTGGGCAGCGGACTCCTCGACGCGCAGTTCGACTTCAACCTCTACGACGCGGCCGTGGCCTTCTTTGGCAACTTGGGCGGAAGCGCTCCCGCGCTGCAGGCAACGCTGGAAGCCAGCTTGGCAACCTACGGGGCCAACCACCTGATGGGCAACATCAGCGGGAACCAAGACCGTCCGCGCTTCGTTACCCTGGCATCAGGCCATGTTTCGCCCCAAGAAGACAGCAAGCTGGCCGGCTACACCCGCGCCACGCCCAAGGCCACCGAGGCAGGCCTGGACCGCCTTGCCCTGCTGCACGCATTCAATTGCGCCATCCCCGGAATCCCCGTCTGCTACTACGGCGATGAGGTGGGCCTCGAGGGAGCCAACGACCCCGACAACCGCCGCGATATGTCTTTTGAAGCCGCAGGCAAGCCCTCTCCGTTCAGCAAGGCCCAGCTCCTTCTGCGGTCTCGCACTTCGGACGTCTTTTTGGAGCGGCGCAGCAGCATCGCGCTCTGCTTCGGCCAAACCAGCGTTCGCGCCATTGGCGACGACATTCTCATCATCACCCGCAGCTACCCCGGCGAAACCATGCGCGTGGTGCTCAACCGGGG
>DBBY01000016.1:0-4338 GCA_002292855.1 Flavobacteriales bacterium UBA972
TGCCGATGAAGGCGGCCAGTATGCTAAAACCATCCACGAGCTTTGGATTAACGCGGTGAAGCCCAATGAAATCCGCATTGAAGTGGAGCAGAGCCAAACGCTAGGCGAGGCCGTCGTGGTGGCCGACGCGTTCCGAAGCAGCAACGAGTCGCCGTTGAGCATAAAATCCATAGGATGGGCTGAAATGCAGCGCATGCCTGGCGCAGTACTCGACCTGTCTAAGGTGATTCAGTCCTTCCCGGGGATTTTGCCCAAGCCGAGTTTTGGCTACGCCATTTCGCTGCGCGGAGGGTCGCCTGCTGAGAACGGCTACCGATTTGATGGAATCGATATTCCTACTATTAACCACTTCTCCATTCAGGGGGCTAGCGGGGGCGCCGTGAGCCTCATTAGCCTAGACCACGTTCAAAGCGCCGTGCTTCAGACGGGAGCCTTTGCAAGCAACTTTGGCAATGTTCTGAGCGGAACCTTGAGCCTCGAAGGCCGCAACGGACGGTCCGACCGACTGGGTATGCGGATTTCGCTGGGTCAAACCGACTACGGAGCTACGGTGGAGGGTCCGCTCGGCAAAAAGACCCGATTCACCGCAAGCGCCCGCAACTCTTTTAGCCAGTACTACTTTAGGCTTTTTAAGATTCCCGTGCTGCCCGCCTACCAGGATGCCCAAGTGCGCGTGGTGCACCAAATTGACCGCAAGCGCGACTTGACCCTGATTGCCATTGGCGGCTGGGACCGGTATTCTCTTTATCCGGCCGACTCCAATGCCTCCGATGCCCTGCTCTACAATGTGGGCTACATTCCCGAGGGCGACCAACGCACCCTGGTTGGCGGCATAAGGTTTCGAAGCTTTGACGACCAGGGGCAATGGACGGTGGTAGCCAGTCAGGACCAAATTACCAACCGAGCCGCAAAATTTGCCGGGAACAGCTCCCTCGAAGAAGACCGGCAGCTTCGCTACGACGCGGGCGAAACCAACACGCGACTCCGCGCGGAACGCCGTCAAAACAGCCGAGTGTCGGGAGGCACATTGAGCTACGGCGCCAGCCTCGAGCATCGTGCCTACCGCCTTGATATGTGGAGCAAGCGCTGGCAAGGGCAGTCCATCGATACCGTGCAGCTCGCCGATACCGCTTCTTTTGCGGCTGGGGCCCTCTTTGCCGCCTGGGAGCAAACCTTGGGACGACGGTTGGTAGCCACAGCCGGAATACGTGCGGATGCCGCGGGTTTGTCGGCCGCTACTGCTAATCCGCTTCAAAATCTGTCGCCCCGATTGGCCTTGAGCTACCACCTAAGCAGCCACTGGACTGCCAACGCCAATTTAGGCCAGTACAGCCAGTTGCCGCCGGCCATTATTCAGGCGGCCAACAGCTCCCAAGGCCGAAGGCAAGACCTTGCAAGCGCCCTGGTGCGCCAAGCAGCGGCCGGTGTGGAATACCAAAACGGGCAAACCTACCGCGTCAGTATAGAGGGCTACTACAAGGGCTACAGCCGGTACCCCTTTTTGCTTGAGGACCAAATAAGCTATGCCAACGCCATCGGAGCCTACGTGGCCGTCGGTGACCAAGCCTCAACCCCGACTAGCGAGGGCCGCGCCTACGGACTCGAGATCTTTTTGCAGCAAAAGCTCAAGGGCAAGTACTGGTGGATGGCCTCCTACCACCTCGGCAAGGCAGAATTTCAAACCGCCACGAGCGAATGGGCCCCCTCGGTTTGGGACAGCCGCCACAGCGGCTCCGTGACGGCAGGGCGAGTCTGGGGCAAGGGCTGGCAGGCCGGAATCAAGGCGCGCTACTCCACCGGCACCCCCTTCACGCCCTTTGACGAGTCCAGTTCTTCATTGCGAGGCAATTGGGATGCCCTCCAGCGCGGAATCTTCGACTACGCCAACGTCAACAGCAACCGCCTAGCGGGTTTTGGCCAAATCGACTTTCGCATTGATAAGGTGGTTTCGCGCAAAAACCACAGCATAACCTGGTACCTCGACCTGCAAAATTTGGGGTCCAGCAGCTACCCCCTAATGCCCTACCTCACCGTAGTTCGCGATGCGGCAAGCAAGCAGGCCATAGTGGACCCTAACGACAGCTCGCGATACCTGATGCAGTTGCTGCGCAGCGACACGGGGCGGACTCTGCCCACGATCGGGTTTATTCTCGAATTCTAAGCCTCGCGAAAGGGCGAGCGAACTTCGTAGGCCGGCAGCCGGTGAAACCATCGCAGGTAGCCCGAGACCAGCCAGCGCATCCAAGAACAATTGGCAATAAAAACGTAGCTGTTCGCCTGGGGTTTTGCGCCCAGGCTGCTCTTGATTTCGGTTGCAGTCCGCCCCATGTTTACCCCGGTCGCTCGGAGCCTAATGCCAAGATCGACTACGTCCATCATGCTGCGCTGGTAGAAATGGGCTTCGCGAGCAAACTCCGGCTCAAAGCCCATGTGCATGGCAAAGAGGTCGTTGCCCTCGTGGAGCGCGGTAATGAATCCGACCCATTGACCCTTGCTTTGGTACCCCAACACATGAAAGTCTGCCCCATAGACTCGCTTGAACGTTGCCAAAAGGCCGCGAAGGTCGTCGGGTAAGGCAACCGCCTTGTCGGCTAGGGTTTTGCCCAAGAGCTCGCCGGCCCAATCCAACCAGTCTGCGTCGGGCCAGTCAGTGCATTCCGAGAGGCTGCAGTGGGCCGAAAGGGTCTGCACCCGCCTCGCCCTGGTTCGGTACTTGGTCTTCATCGCGGCGAGGTAGTCCTCAATGCTGTGCCATGCCGGGTCCAAGTCAAGCAGCATAAAAGGCTCGGCGGGAACCGTTACCGCTTCGCGAATCGAGGGATGGCCGAGCACATTCACCGCGACTGCAGAGTATCCCTTGGGCCAAATAGGGATTTGTGCGAATCCGCGGTCCGCATCAAGCTGGGGCAGTGTCATTCCTGGAGCACCCGGATGGCCTACCGTGCGGACTCCGCCCCGGTCGAGCAGGACCGACGCAATCTTGAGAAGGGCACGGTGCACGTACTTGCCCGTGGGCCGGTTCAACGAAACGAAGGCGTGCGGAAGCGTTTGGCCGTTGAGCCTAATCATGCCCGCGTAGCCCGGGAGCTGCTGCATAAGTTGGTCGCGACGCGATACAGGCTTTGCCGAAGACCCCCCAGAACCAACCGCTACCTCCATAAATCAAGGTCAATTGCAGCCGGAAACATCGCGGCCAAAGCCTTATTGGACTCCGCGAATTGGGGTTTGAGTGCGGCCGTTTCTGCCTTCAACGCAGCATCTGCCTTGGGCCGTCCGCCGCCATTAATTTTTAGGTAAAGGGGCAAAAGAGCGTCCTGGACTGCAAGGGGAATCAAGGACTGAATTTTTAAACCAAGCTTGTGCAGTTTTTTGCTGCGAATCGATAGGGTCTCGTTGCGCACCGCGAAGTCAAAATGCTCATAAAATGCCGGGTCAATTCCCGTGCGCTCGGCCAATTCTTGCATCGCTTGGCGGGGATTGTTCATAACCCACTCAAACTGCCACACTATCATATTCTCCGCTCCCAGGGCGGACTTCCATTGCTCGAGGTAGCGCACGTAGTGCCCGTGTTCCAAAATATGGGGTTCCTGAATGTATTCCTGAAAGGTACCCTTCACACGGCCGGTACGGTGGGTTTCAAACAAAAACTGGCTTTGGGTGCGCGCAGCGGGTTCGCGCAAAACAAAAAGTACCAAGGGCTTGGGGTCGAGGGCGGCGAGTCCCTCCCAGGCCTCCCGGTAGTAGAGGTAGGGCGCTGTCGCCTCAAAGCGAAGCTTGTAGCCGGAAGTATGGGCAAATAGCCGCGAATAAGCCTGAGAACCGTGCTCTTGAACGTTGCATTTGGCGTTGAACCTATTGACCTCCGGAGCCCAAAAAAAAGTTTCTTTTTCTCGGCTAGGGGCTGCCTCAGGGTGGGCTGCGAGCCAAAAAAAGAGGCTGCTGGTACCGCACTTCGGCGCTCCTGCGACAACTAGATTTGGAAACACATTGAGCACGGGTCAAAGGTAATCCATTGCCGAGCGAGGCAAACCGCTTGGGCGCAAACCTTCCTGCAACCTTTGGTCAAAAAACTGCATCTTTAAGGAATGAACAAGACCCTCAGCATCGTCGCGCTTCTCGCGGCCACCACCCTATCTGCCCAAATGCGTTGGGACTACGAACTCGGAATCCGCACACCCCCTCCTCAAGGCGGAATGTTTGGAACCTTTTATAACTACCAGGTGCTCGTTAAGGCAAGTCCGCGCAAAGCGCTAGGCGACAAGGGGTCGGGCCGATACGCCCTTAGGTTCCGCACCGGGCCCAACGCAATCAGCTACTATAGGTCTGAGCCAAGCACTA
>DBBY01000016.1:4418-4714 GCA_002292855.1 Flavobacteriales bacterium UBA972
TATTGGGGAGCAGAACTGGGCGGCTTTATTAACAGTTATTCCGGTACCCCTCCTCAAAGCGGCAATTTCAGTGCTGGCCCTTCTGTCGCCTTCCTTTATGGCATCCGATACCGCGTCAAGCCCCGCTGGACCCTCTCCATTGAACTTGCTCCCTCTGGAATGATTGGGTACAGTAAATCCAACGGAACATGGAACGCGCCTACTGCGCAAATTAGCCTTAACGGGCAGTCGGTAGGGCTAAGCGGAGTGTATAGGCTCTAAGCGAATAAGGCGGATTATTCCACCGTCACGCTCTT
>DBBY01000016.1:4826-5153 GCA_002292855.1 Flavobacteriales bacterium UBA972
GGCGTCAAGGCCTCGTCGGTAGAAGGAATGGCAATGAGCTCGTCGCTCACCGCGGCAATGGCGTCGCTGCCTTCGCCGGTGATGGCGTAGATGCGTCCTTTGCGGGCCTTAACCTCTTGCACGTTGCTCACAAGCTTGTCATAAAGCTCTCCAAAAGGAGCGATAACGATTACGGGCATGTGCTCGTCAATCAGGGCAATGGGGCCGTGCTTCATTTCGGCAGCCGGATAGCCCTCTGCGTGGATGTAGCTGATTTCTTTGAGTTTTAAGGCGCCCTCTAGAGCAACCGGAAAATTATATCCACGGCCCAAAAAGAGCGCGTTGCTG
>DBBY01000017.1:0-8668 GCA_002292855.1 Flavobacteriales bacterium UBA972
CTGATTCAGCGCCAATGGCCTCCAATCCTCCAATGGGATTTGGATTCAGACCAGGCATGGCTGCTCGAAACCCGTTGGACCGACCCCGAAGGCCGCTGGGCCAGCCCATGGTCTTCACCGCAGCCCGTCGCTCCTCAAGAACGCATCGAAGCAGCGGAGGAACCGCCACAGGGCGGCCTATGGTTATGGGAGCTTCGCTTTACCCCGAGCCAGGGCCGGACGATTCGAAGGGCCTACCCAATTCGCTTCTAGTTTTTGGCTTCGGAATTGGTCAATAACTAAGTGCCCCCAGCCAAGAACCATCTGCCCCAAGGCCGTTACCTTTGCGGCATGGACCAAGCTAGACTCAAGGGCCGCGGCCTCGCGCTGACCGATTTTGACCCCAACGGATTGGCTACGGGCAGTCAGATTTATGGGCTTCCCTTTGCGGTTGAAGACGCCGAAGTGGTGGTGCTTCCGATCCCTTGGGAGGTCACCGTGAGCTATACTTCGGGTACTGCGCTGGGTCCCGCGGCGGTTAAAGCGGCCTCTGCCCAGGTCGACTTGTGGGACCCCAACGTGGTTGATGCTTACAAAATGGGCCTCGCCATGGCCCCAGCCTCGGTCAAGCTTGCCGAAAAGTCCGAGCGAAACCGCGAACGCGCCGAGGTTTATTTGGCTGCTCTAGCAGACGGAACCGAGCAAATGGCTTCGAGCCAAAAGCTACTTGCAAGGATTAACGAGGCCTGTGCCTGGATGGTGGCAAGGGTCCGCAGCGAAGTGGAAACCTACCTTGACCGCGGGCAGCTCGTGGTTCTGTTGGGCGGCGACCACAGCACTCCTCTTGGCTACATTCAGGCATTGGCAGACCGAAATCCGGGCATGGGAATTCTACAAATTGACGCCCACATGGACCTTAGGGCCGCCTACGAAGGCTTTACCTACAGCCATGCTTCCATTATGTACAACGCCATGCAGCACCCCGGAGTTGCCAAAATTGTGCAGGTCGGAATCCGCGACTACTGCGCCGAGGAGGTTGCCCTGGCCCGTGAATTGGAAGGTCGCTGCAGCGTTTTTTATGACCGCGACCTCAAGCATGCCGCCTACCGAGGCATAAGCTGGGCAGAGCAGGTGGACTTGATTGTCGCGGAGCTTCCGCAAAAGGTTTACCTGAGTTTCGACATCGACGGACTCGACCCCAAACTGTGTCCGCACACCGGAACCCCGGTGGCAGGAGGCCTCGAGGTCGAGCAGGTACTCTACCTGGTCGAGCAGGTGCTAGCTTCTGGTCGCCAGCTCATCGGATTCGACCTCAACGAGGTGGCCCCCGGCCCCGAGGGAGACTGGGATGCCAACGTTGCCGCAAGGCTGCTTTATCGACTCGCCAATGCCCTGGGTAAGGCCAACGGGCGCTGTACCTTTGCCGCGTGAAATTCGGTGTTGTAACGTTCCCAGGGTCCAACTGCGACCAAGACATGATCCACGCCCTGCGAGAGGGCATGGGCTGCGAAACCATTAGCCTTTGGCATAAAGACCGCGACCTCCAAGGGGTCGACATGGTCGTGCTCCCGGGCGGATTTTCCTACGGGGACTACCTACGGTCGGGCGCCATTGCCCGTTTTTCTCCCATCATGGAGGAGGTCATTAAGCACGCCAACCGCGGCGGCTACGTCCTTGGAGTCTGCAACGGATTCCAAATTCTAACCGAAGCGGGCCTGGTTCCCGGCGCACTGCTGCGCAACCAAAAGGGTAAATTCGTCAGCAAGAACGTTCACCTGGTGCGCGCCTCGGGCCTGAGCACCATGACCGCTGGCCTCTCAGAGACTGGAGTATATACAATACCCATTGCCCATGGCGAGGGCCGATACCACGCCGACGAAGAGACCCTCAAGGCCTTGAACGACAAGGGTCAAGTAATGTTTCGCTACGCGGAGGCCGACGGAGCAATTACGCCCGAAGCCAATCCCAACGGCTCGGCGCAGAACATTGCGGGAGTGTGCAACGAGAGCCGCAACGTGATGGGCATGATGCCCCACCCGGAGCGCGCCGCAGACCCCAACCTGCTCAATACCGACGGACTGGCCCTCTTTCAGAGCATGCTCGATTATACTAGGGTTTAGGACCACTGCCGCAAAAGCGCCGGTTGCGCAATAGCGTCAGCCAGGTTGCCCACAAAAAAACCCCGCGAGCGGGGTTTTGTCGTTTCTAAACGGATTAGCGTTCAGCAGTCATGGGCGGTGAAGCCTACATTTTAACCACCTCTTGAACGATCATGCGTCCTTCCTGTTCCACGCTGAGCACATAAATCCCGGCCGGAAGCGCTCCTAGGTCCAGGCTGAAGCGCGGTTCCACACCCGAAGATTGCTGAATCAAGGCTCCGTTGAGGCTCCTTAGTTCGGCGTTCCAGGCGCTGCCACCTTGCGCAAGCCACGACAGTTCGACGATGCCTCGGGTCGGATTCGGCTGAAGCTTGAAGCCGCGTAGCTGGAACTCGCTGTTGGACAGTACAATCGATGGTCCGCTCGTGCTGACGCAGCTGCTGCCGGCGCGCAGTCGTACAAAATAGGTTCCTGGTGTGGGCGCAATGAAGCTTGGCGAGGTTGCTCCCGCTATCGGACTCTGGTTGGCGTTGAGCCACTGCACCGTCCAAAGCGGGTTAAGGGCGGTCTGAGGGCAGTAGAGCGAATCGCCGTTCCAGTCGTGAATCGTCGGAGCAGGCGGGGCCGAAACGACATCAAAGCTGTCGACGCGCTCGCCCACGCATTGGTTCTGAACGAACTGGTACTTGAGTTCGTGCCTTCCGGTTCCCAACTGCGAGGCCACAATGCTGCTGGTAGGGCTGCCGTTGACTAGGTAGGTTCCGCCTCCCGGGAAACCACCGCTCGGGCTTAGGGCAGGGTCGCTGATGCAGAGAACGTCCGTGCCAAAGGTCAAGAATACGTTGGGGGCCGCATTGATTGATATGCTGCTCGTTGCCGTGCCCGTGCAGCCTGCCATGTTGGTGTAGGAATAGGTCACCGTATAGGTTCCTGGGCCCAGGCCAGTGGGGTCGAAGGCAGAGCCGGTCACGCCGGTTCCGCTCCATTGCCCGCCAGAAGGAGTTCCGGTCAGTGCTATAGGGCCGTCTCCCACGCATGCGGTGGAGTAACTGCCCGCGTTGGCCGTCGGCAGTGGCAGTACCACGGCGGTAATTGCGTTAGAAGGCACCATCATCAGGCTGGCGCACTCTTCGCTGCTGAAGATTTGGCAGCGGACCACGTCGGCGTTTTGAAGGTTAACCGTGGTGAAGGTGGCGCTGTTGAATCCGCGTGGCTGGTTGTTCACCGTCCATTGGTAGCGAGGGTTGCTGCCTCCATTGACCGCGGTCGCCACAAAGGTGGCCGGGCTGTTGGCGCAGATGCTTCCGCTCTGGTTTACAATGCTTACGCTTGGAACCACGGCGGCCTTCACCACAAAGGTCTTGCTGACGCTCGAGGTTCCGCCTGCAGTGCTCACCACCAGGGTGGCGGTATGGGCGCCTGCAGAGGTAAAGCTTATGCTTGGGTTGGTTAAAGTGCTGGTGCTTGGGCTTCCGCTCGAGAAGGTCCAGGAATAGGTTGCTCCCAAGGCAGCGCCCGAGGCCCCGCTGCCGGGTGCCGGCATGCCCGTGGCATAGAAGGTGACGGCACGCGCTGCGCAGGCACTGTCAGGGGCAATGAAGTCTGCCGTAGGGGCCGCAGCGCTAGCGGTGCGCAGCCTGAAGCGGTCGAGGTAGAGGTGGTTACCTCCGGCGTGCCGTGCCTCAATTTTGAAGCGCGAAGGGCCAGAAAGTCCGCCCAAGAAGATGCTGTCGCGACGCCAGTCCGCCGCTGAGGCAGGAACCAATGCGGTGGTCTGCGGGCTGCCGGTAGCCCAGTTCAGCGTTCCCGTTTCAAAGCGCGTGGCCAAGAGATTCCAGGCTGTGGAACCGCAGGGTTGAATCCAAATGGTGAGGGTATCGCTTGCCTGGGTGGCAGAGACCAAGCGGTAGGCCACGTCGAGCGTGAGTGAGGAGCCGCTGTCAAGGCTGTAAACCGGCGAGATCAGGGCGTCGCGCTGGCCCGAGGCGGTGAGGGGCAGCGCATAGTGGGGCATGCGCATGGAGGTCAGGTCACCGTCGCTGGAGGCTGCGGCAAAAGGCTCCCAGGTGGCGTTGCGGTCGGAATTTTCGATGGACCAGCGCTGGTCAAATCCCGGCACGAATCCCTCGCCAGCGGGCAGGGGGAATCCGCCTGCGGCAATGGCCTGAACAGCCAGTGCTGTATCGCTGCCGTAGACGTTTTCTGCCACGAGGCGAATGCTGTAGAGCCCAACTTGGCTGATCACCAGCTTGGGGGCGGCGGTATTGGCGCCAAGGAGCGTGGCGCCTGCACTAGGGTAAACCGACCAGTTCCAAGCCGTTACCAGTCCAATCGACGCATCCTGGAGTTGGATGGTATCGCCGAGTCCGCAGGTTGATGCGGGGCTAGACCGCAGAGCAGCAGTCGGACGCTTGAGCAGGTCTCCGGCAAAGGGCGACTGCCAGACGCCGCGACCGTAGGTTCCGATGCGCACGATGCGGGGCCCGCTTAGCATCTCGATGTCGTTCACAATGACGTTGGGAAGGCCTGCATTGAACGGAACCCAATCACCAAGAAGGTTGTCGCGCACAAACATACCCAGGTCGGTACCCACATAAATCATGCTGTTGCCTCCAGGTTCAAAGGCAATGGCATTGGCGGGAATGTTGGGCAGTTGACCGGTAATGTTGGAATAAGTCGTACCGCCGTTGAAGGATTCAAATACTTTTTGGCCCGCAACGTAGCCGCTGCGGCAGACAGCGATGTGCAAGGGATCAGTGGGGTCAACGGCGATGCCTGTGATTACGTGGCTGCCGGGTCCACCGCTCAGCTGAGTCCAGTTTTGACCTCCGTCGATGGAGCGGAACAGGTACTGATTGATTCCCGCATAAAGCACGTTGGGGTTGCTCGGCGACTCGGCTAAAACGTCGATGTTGTCGCTGCCAAGCAGTGTATTGGTACTCGTTGCGGTAAAACTGACCCCTCCGTTGGTCGACTTCCAAACGCGGGTAAATCCCGCGTAGAGTACGCTGCCGCTGTGGCGGCTCACTAAAAAGGGAGTTACCCAGTTGCCGCTTCCGCTTGGCGGAAGGTTGAAGGGAGCGTTGAAGCTGGCGCCGCCGTTGTTGGATTTATCAAAATCGCCGTAGTAGATTGAGGCGTACATCACGAGTTCGTTGGCGGGATCCATGCCGCAATCCATACCGTCTCCGCCACGGACTCTCGCCCAGCTCGTTTTGTTAAGGTGGGTTCCATTGTCTTGGGATCCCGCGAGGGTCCAATTGGGATTTACAGGAGTTGTAGCGATTTTATAGTATTGCGAGACCGCCAAGCCCGAGCTGCGCATTTGCCAGAAATTGCTCATTCCACCATTGGGCGATACGTAGACCCCTCCGTCGTTGCCGACCCAGAGCTCGCTGGTCCCGGGCCTGAAGGTAAACCAGTGCTGGTCTGCGTGGACGTTGGACACGCCTCCACCGCCATACCAGTGCGCACTAAGGGAAAAGTTGGCTCCGCCGTTGATGGATTTCCAAATGTTGACGCCTCCCACCAAAAGATCGTCTTTGTTGAGTGGAGATACTGCAATTGCAAGGTCGTACCAGGCCTGGCCGCCTGCTCCACTTCCGTTGGTAGACCAGTCCATGAGGTTGGGAGTAGCCCCGTGCATTTGGCTCCAGTTTGCTCCGCGATCCGTAGAGCGGTACACGCCATAGAGGCCGTTGTTGCTGGCGCCAAACAAAGCATAGACGTAGTTGGTGTCTGCCCCGGTGGTAGCCACTTCGCAGCGAGCAGGTCCGCTCAAAGGGAGGCCGTTGCCGATGATTTGGCTCCATGTGGCCCCAAAGTCACGAGAGAACCAAACTTTTCCGTTGGATTCTGTACCAGCGTACAGAAGGTGTGGGGCTCCCGGCACCATACTCAAGGACTGGAAGCTACCACCTTGCACCACAGACCAGCTCACGCCGCCATTGGTAGTGCGGTAGATTCCACTTCGCGAAGAAACTACGAGGTGTTGGGTTTGGTTGGGGTGAATTACTATGCCCGTCAGGCGAGCGTAGTTGGTGAGCTGCAGGGTAAGGCCGGTCGGCTTCCAGGAGGTTCCGCCGTCGGTTGATTTCAGCACGCCGATGCTGTAGGTGTCTCCGCCGTCGCGGTCGCCCGTTGCCAGGTACATGGTATCGGGGTTAATAGGATCAATGGCAATGCCGCTAACCCCCAAATTGGGCAAGAGGTCGGTGTTGGTGTTCCAGGTGGTTCCGTTGTCGGTAGTCTTCCAAAGACCTCCGGCAGGTGCCCCTGCAAAAACTACGTTGCTCTCGGTGGGATGAAAGGCTACAACGTTGATGCGTCCAATACCTTGAATGGGGTTTCCGTTGAAGGGTCCGACCGGCGTCCACTGGCCAATTCCACTTGCTCCCGTGGAAGTACTGCCCCAGCTTTGCTGAATTTGCTCCATTCCCATAGAAAGAGCGGTTGGATTGGGTCGTTGCCCAGAAGGGTATACCCGCGGCTCCATAAACGCTTGCCAGCGCTTGAACTGCTTCCAGCCCTTGCCCTTCTCGGTTGCCTTGCCTTCAAATGCCGCATCAAATTCTTTGACTACGTCATAAACGTTGGTGCTCGGGTCGTTCCACTGTTCTAGCCAAGCGGGTTGCTGCGCCAACAATGAGGTAGCTAAAACAAAAAATAAGGTGGTAACTGGTGTTCGCATAGGGTAAAAATACAGAGTGGCCGCTTTGAACTTGTTTAACGGGGATGCTCTACTCCCAAAGAAATTCTAATGAATACTTATTGCGTTGACCGACAGACACCTATGTAGAAAATTAAATTTTATTATAAGGCTCTATGCCTCCTGACTAACCTCGCGCAGGCGCCTTCGGTATACTTCAAAGAGCTTGGCTTTCGACAAAAAGCCGACCCACTGGCCCTTATCGATGACGGGAACGTACCACTGGTCCATACGTTCCACACGCTTTACCGCATCCTCCATGCTGGAGTTGAGGTCTACCTGGTAGGATATGCCTGACATTGCGTCGCGCGCGATCAAAGGAGGCTGATTCAACCGCTGGGCGCGTCGAACGTCGTCCCAGGTGAGGGTTCCGAGCAGACGGCCGTCTTCGACGACTGCGAGCATGTTTTTCTGCTCGGCCATAAGGCGCTGTACGGCCTCGTCGAAGCCGAGAAGGGGTTCCACATCTGCGATTCCTCGTTCAAGAACGTCGTCCCAGTGAATCAAGCTGAGCACGGCCTTATCGCGGTCTGAAGTCCATAGTCCGCCCAAAGCAGCCAGAGGAGCGGTGTATATGGAGTGGGGACTGAGCGAGCGCGAAACAAAAAAACTGAGGGCCGACACGAGCATCAGGGGCAAAATAAGGGGGTATCCGCCGCTGATTTCGGTAATCATGAACATGGCAGTCAGGGGGGCGTGCATGACCCCAGCCATGAGCCCGGCCATCGCTACAAGCACAAAATGCACCGACGGAACGTCCATGCCGAACTGCTCAAGCAATAGAACATAGGCCAAACCCAGTATGGCACCCATAAATAGGGTAGGCGCAAACATACCTCCTACGCCCCCGGCGTGAATGGTAAGTCCGGCAGCCAGGGACTTCATCAGGGCGAGGCCAAGCAGCAGCGCAATGATAACCCATGCGCTTTGGTTGCGCCAGGGAATAAAACTTTGGTCCAGCAGGGCGGCAAGGTCTCCCTGCAGTGCCGCGGTGATGCTCGAGAAGCCCTCGCCGTATAGGGGCGGAATCAAAAAAATTGCGCCACCCAAGAGGAGTCCGCCCGAAACAGCGCGAAACCAAGGCCTTCGGACGTTCTCGAGCAGCGACATCGACCAAAGGTGGGTGCGCTTGACGTAGACCGAAAAAAGCGCCGTTGCCAGCCCTAGCCCGAGGTATTGCGGAATAAACTGCGGCTCAAACTTCCCTATTCCGCTGACGGTGAACAGGGTGGTTCCGTCGCTCAGGAGAAGGCCCGTGAGCGACCCGGTGGCCGAGGCCAGCAGGAGCGGAACCAGTGCGCCCAAGGTGAGGTCCAGGCTGAACACTTCGAGGGTAAAGACCAGGGCTGCGATCGGAGTGCCAAAGATGCTGCCAAGAGCCCCTGCGGTGGCGCATGAAATCAGGAGAATCCGCTGCTTAAAACCAAGGCGAAGCCAGCGTGCGAGGTTGGAGCCTATGGCGGCTCCCGTACCGACTGTCGGGCCTTCTAGGCCCACTGAACCGCCGAATCCGACGGTGAAGGCTGAGCCGACAAAGCTGGTGTACATGGCCGACCGAGGAATAATTCCGCCGTCTTTGGCAATGGAGCTCAGAGCCATCGGAATGCCTTCCTTCATGCGCCATTTTAGGTTGTGCCGAAGAACCATGACGATGCTGATTCCGATTAAGGGAAAGAGAAAGTACCCCACTTGGTAGATGTCGCTGAGGCGCTCTGCCACCACCAGTTCGCGAACCGCGTGGGCGGCATTTTTTAGCACGACCGCAACGAGGCCCGAGATGAGCCCCGTGACCACTGCGACCAACAAAATAAAGGTGCTCGTGTCGAGGTTTTGCGCCCTCCAAATCAAAAAGCGCTTGAGAATCAGGTCAATTGCTTCGCGG
>DBBY01000017.1:8752-11510 GCA_002292855.1 Flavobacteriales bacterium UBA972
TCGGCTATCGCGGCGGGGGCGTCAATCATTACGTCTCGTCCGGAGTTGTTTTTTGGGAATGCGATGTAGTCGCGAATCACTTCGTCGCCTCCCATCAGGGCCACAAGGCGGTCAAAGCCAAAGGCGATTCCGCCGTGCGGAGGCGCTCCGTACTCAAAGGCATTCATCAAAAATCCAAACTGCGCCTGGGCATCTTCGGGGCTGAATCCTAAAAGCTCGAGCATGCGGGCCTGAAGGCTACGGTCGTGAATCCGAATGGATCCGCCGCCGATTTCGTTGCCGTTCAGCACAATGTCGTAGGCGTTGGCCCGCACCGCGCCCGGGTTGGTTTCAAGAAGGGCAATGTCTTCGGGCTTGGGGCTCGTGAAGGGGTGGTGCATGGCAAACCAGCGGCCGGAATCTTCGTCCCACTCGAGCAGCGGGAAGTCGACCACCCAAAGCGGTGCGAACTCAAAGGGCTTGCGCAGCCCGAGTTCTTGGCCAAGGTGCAGGCGCAGCTCACTTAGGGCCTTGCGGGTTTTGTTGGCTCCGCCGGCGAGCACCAGCACGAGGTCTCCCGGCTCGGCGCCAAAGGCCTCGGCCCAATTTTTTAGCGCGGACTCGTCAAAGAATTTGTTTACCGAAGAACTCGGCAGGCCCTGCTCGTCGAGGCGCATCCAAATAAGGCCGGTCATGCCGAGTTGCGGGCGCTTGACGAAGTCGGTTAGGGCATCGAGTTGCTTGCGGCTGTAGGTTCCGCAGCCCTTGGCGTTGAGGCCCACCACGAGCTCAGCCTGGTCAAAAACCGGGAATCCCTGGCCTTTGACGCGGTCGGTGAGCTCGACGAATTCCATTCCAAAGCGGATGTCGGGCTTATCGTTGCCGTAGCGCCTCATCGCCTCGTCGTAGGTCATGCGGGGCACTTCTGCGAGCTGGACGCCGTGCACTTCACTCAATACGTGGCGCAGCAGGCCTTCAAACGTGTTTAGAATGTCTTCTTGCTCGACAAAGGCCATCTCGCAGTCAATCTGCGTGAACTCCGGCTGGCGGTCGGCGCGCAAATCCTCGTCCCTAAAGCAGCGCACAATCTGGTAGTAGCGATCCATTCCCGCCACCATGAGCAGCTGCTTAAAGGTTTGCGGCGACTGCGGAAGCGCGTAAAACTGGTTCTGGTTCAGGCGCGAGGGCACCACAAAGTCGCGGGCGCCTTCGGGCGTTGACTTAATTAAAAACGGAGTTTCTACGTCGACAAAGCCAAGGTTATCGAGGTAGCTGCGCACCGAGCGGTTGATGCGGTGGCGCAGCAAGAGGTTTTGGCGCACCGGAGCCCGTCGGATGTCGAGGTAGCGGTACTTCATGCGAAGCTCTTCGCCCCCGTCGGTTTCGTCTTCGATGGTGAAGGGCGGGGTGGCCGAGGCATTGAGCAGGACCAGCTCATGCACCCTTAGCTCAATGTCGCCGGTAGCCATGTTGGGATTCTTGTTCTCGCGCTCCACCACGGTTCCGCGGGCTTGAATTACGAATTCGCGGTTGAGCTTACGCGCCTCTGCGAGGCGCTCGGGGTCAAGCAACTCATTAAAGCTCAGTTGCGTAATTCCATATCGGTCGCGCAAATCGATGAAGGACATGCCTCCGAGATCGCGCCTGCGCTGAACCCAACCAGCAAGCGTAACGGTTTGACCCACGTGGTCCAGGCGAATTTCGCCGCAAGAGTGACTTCGGAACATAGTTTCAAAGGTAACGCAGCGCCTTAAGTCAGGCCGTATTTTTACCGCATGACCTCTAGCCCAGCCTCGCCCGAAGACGACGTGCGCTTCATGCGCCTTGCCCTGCAAGAAGCCATCAAGGCTTTGGAACAGGATGAGGTTCCGGTCGGGGCCGTCGTGGTCTGGCAAAACCGCGTCATTGCCCGCGGCCACAACCTTACCGAGCGGCTGCACGACGTTACGGCCCATGCCGAAATGCAGGCAATAACCGCTGCTTCGCACGATTTGGCCACTAAGTACCTGCCCGACTGCACCCTCTACGTTACCCTGGAGCCCTGCACCATGTGCGCCGGAGCCCTCTTTTGGACCCAAATGGGTCGCGTCGTCTACGGGGCTAGCGACGAGAAGCGCGGATTCCGCACCATGGGGGGCCAACTGCATCCCAAAACGAAGGTCAGCACCGGTATCGAGGCCGAGCTCTGCGGCGACCTGCTCACTGATTTCTTCAGATCCAAGCGCAAAAAATGAAGCTGTATACCATTGACACCGGCTTTTTTAAGCTCGACGGCGGCGCCATGTTCGGCGTCGTCCCCAAGGCACTTTGGGAGCGCACGAATCCGGCCGACTCGCAAAACCTTTGCACCTGGGCCATGCGCTGCCTGCTGGTCGAAGACGGCGACCGCCTGACCCTGATTGACACCGGAATCGGCGCCAAGCAAGACGAAAAATTCTTCAGCCACTACCACCTGCACGGCGACGCGACGCTTGACCGCAGTTTGGCGGCGCACGGCTTTCACCGCGACGACATCACCGACGTGTTTTTGACGCATTTGCACTTTGATCACGTGGGCGGAGCCGTGGCGCGCCACGGCGACCAACTTCGCCCCGCCTTTACTAAGGCCCGATACTGGACGCATTCCCGCCATTGGGAATGGGCCACCAAGCCCAATCCGCGCGAAAAAGCCAGTTTTTTAAGCGAAAACATAATGCCCCTCTTGGAATCGGGACAGCTCCATTTTATCGATGGAGATTCCGCTCGAATTACCACGCCACTGGGCTTTGACGCCTTTGTT
>DBBY01000013.1 GCA_002292855.1 Flavobacteriales bacterium UBA972
CGTGGACATCCTTGTTGTTGACGGCCAGGTCAGGGCCGTCGATGAGGCAAACAGCCTGAGCAAAGCGCCTATTGTTGAATGGGCACGCGGACTTTTACTCAGCCCGGGTTGGATTGACGGGCGTGCTCGTTCGGGAGCTCCTGGGCATGAGGAACGAGAAAACTACGAATCTTTGGTAGCCGCAGCATGCAATGGTGGGTTTACGCACGTTGCCTTGATGCCGTCAACCCATCCCGCTAGAGACAATCGGCCGAGCATTGAAGCAATTCCCGAGTACGACTCTCTGGCATGGATTCCTGTTGGAGCACTAACCCAAGGCCTAAGCGGCGATCGCTTAGCCGAGCTTGCAGACATGAGGGAGGCTGGCGCCTTGGCATTCTCTGACGACAAGCACCCCATCGACCACCCGCATACCCTGCAGCTTGCTCTTGAGTATGCCCAGGGCTTGGATGCACGGGTTTGGAGCTTCGCCATGGAACGCAGCCTCTGCCCAACCGGCGTAGCGCACGAAGGAGCCGCAGCCTTAAAATCAGGCATGGCCGTAATTCCACGTTTGGCCGAAACCGTCCGCGTGCAGCGCGACTTGGCCATAGCAGAGTACGCCGGGGGGGCCATTCACCTCTCTGGACTGTCGTGCGAAGAAAGCGTTGACCTCGTTCGCCAAGCCAAGCTCAAGGGAATAAACGCGACCGCAGACGTGGCCATTGCCAACCTTGTGGGCAGCGAATCCGACGTAGAATCCTATAATACCGCTTATAAAGTTCTTCCTCCACTTCGCAGCGAGTCCGATCAAATGGCACTTTGGGCCGGACTCTTTGACGGCACCATCGATCTTGTGGTTAGCGACCATGACCCTATGGATCATGAGCTAAAGAACTGCGAATGGGGCAGCGCCAGCTTTGGCGCAGCAACCATTGAACGAACCTTTGGATGGTTTATGGCCAAGCACCGCAGCAAAGACGCACTAGAATTGTGGGTTGAGGCCGTGGCTCACCGAGCTCGGAAGATTTTTGGACTAGGCACCGTGACGGTTAACGTCGGGAGTCCCGCAGACTTTACCCTATTTCGACTCGAGGGCGAGCAAAAAGAGCGCGCCAGCTTAGGGGTAAACTACCCCGAGTGGCGGCAAGTCGGTCGAGCAGAAGGCGTGGTTCTAGACTGCGCGGTTTGGCAGGCTGGTTCCTAAACTACACTTCGAGGCGTAGGCCGTCGTAGGCAAGGTTAATTCCATCGGGCAGCGCAGCATCCACTTGGTCGTGCAGGCCCATTTGATGCGATATGTGCGTCAGGTAGACCCTTGGAACCTTCGTTAGTTGAGCAAATTCAATGGCCTCGTCAAGGCTAAAATGCGAAGAATGCGGGGTCTTTCGCAGAGCATTGACTACCAGTACCTCTGCGCCCGAGATTTTAAGTCGCTCCGACTCGTCCATGCCCGATAAATCAGTAAGGTAGACTATGGGGCCAACCCTATAGCCGAGCGTCGGGAAGGTTCCGTGCCTGCCTAAAATCGGCAGCCACTCTTGATCACCGATGGTAAAAGTGCGGTCGCAGTGAATGCGGTTTACCTCGAACTCCGGAGCACCGGGGTAGCGTTCGCTGCTGAATGCATAGGCAAACTGCTCGCGAAGCCTCCGTTCCACCCGTTCACTGGCCCACAGGGGCATAGCTGTCCGGCTGCTAAAAATGAGTGGCCTCAGGTCGTCGAGCCCCGAAACGTGGTCCATGTGCTCGTGGGTAAGTACCACGGCGTTTAACCTGCGGTGCTCCGATCGCAAAATTTGCTGCCTGAAGTCTGGTCCGCAATCAATTAGAACAGAGGTCGAGCCCGTGGAGACCACAACGGATGAACGAAGCCTTGCATCCTTTGGATTGGGAGAGCTGCAGACCGGGCAGTGGCATCCGATAATTGGCACTCCCTGACTGGTTCCGCTACCAAAAAAATCAAGTATAATTGGGGGCATTGATTCAAATGTACGCTACCTTTATGCTATGGCTGATATGGTGTTAAGCGCCGCGCAAAAAGCGCTTCGAACCAACCTAAACCCCAATATTTACGGGTCATTTGCAGAAATTGGCGCAGGACAAGAGACCGTGCGCCACTTTTTTAGGGCGGGCGGTGCCTCGGGGACCATTGCCAAGGCCATGAGCGCCTACGATAAGGAGTTTTCTGATGCCATTTATGGCCAAGAAGCGGCTGGTCGCTACGTTACAGAGAACCGTTTGCGCAAGATGCTCAACCATGAGTACCAGCTTCTTCACGAGCGCATCAATAGAGAAACGTCTCCCGACAAGTGCTTTTTTGCCTTTGCCAATACCGTGGCCACCATAAACTTTGCTAAAACCTTCAAGGGTCATGGCTGGTTGGGCGTTCGCTACCAAACACGGCCCGACCGTGAGGCCAACGAGGTTATTGTTCACGTTAGACTGCACGAAGACAATCCCAAGTACCAGCAAGAGACCATTGGCGCCATGGGCGTCAACCTTATTTATGCAGCCTATAACCTCTACGAAGAGCCTAAGAGTTTTTTACTAAGCCTTTACGACGGCATCGATCGCACGGCGATTGAAGTGGACCTCATTAATTTCTCTGGTCCGGACTTTGACCACATCGACAACAGGCTAATGTCGCTGCAACTCATTAAGAATGGCTTCACCGACGCCGTTATTTTTGGACCCGAAGGCAAAAACCTGCTGCCTGCGGAGTTGCTGTACAAGAAGAATATCTTGGCCATGCGCGGCAGCTTTCGACCCGTAACGAGGGTGAATATGGACATGATTAAAAAGGGCTACAAGCAGTTTATTCAATCCAAGAATGTTCAAAAAGACGATGCCGTAGTCCTCTTTGAGATTACGTTAAATAACCTGCTTGCAGACGGTACGCTGGACGAGCAAGATTTCTTGGATCGCGCCGATATTCTCTGCAGCATTGGCCAAACCGTTTTGATTTCAAACTACCAGGAATACTATCGCCTGGTCGATTACTTCGCAGGCTTTACCAAAAAGCGCATCGGACTAATCATGGGCATACCCTCTCTTCAAGAGATTTTTGACGAGAAGTACTACGAACACCTAACCGGCGGAATCCTTGAGGCTATGGGCCGGCTCTTCAGTAAAAGTTTGGTTATTTACGCCTACCCCTTTCGGGGGGAAACGAGTGTTAATACCGTGAGCGACATCGTAGTGAACGATCTCTTTAAAAACATCTTTGACTACCTCAAGCAGGCCCGCAGGGTGCGCGACATTGAAGATTTCGATCCTGATATTCTAAGTATTTGGAGCCGTGAAGTGCTGCGCAAAATCCGCACCGGAGAAACCGGTTGGGAGGATTCTCTGCCGACCTACGTCGATAAAATCATTAAAGAAAAGGGTCTATTTGGCTACCCAAAGGCATAGCGTGCGCTAGCCTGATCCGATCAAACCCTTTTTAGTAACCTGCCGACAAGGCAGACTTGTATCGCTCAAGGCAACGCTGGCGAGCAAACGAATGATCCACGATGGGTTTGGGGTATTTAGCCGTTCCAAATTCAGGGACCCAATACTTGACGTAGACCATCTTGGGGTCAAACTTCTCAAGTTGACTCTGGGGATTAAAAATTCTAAAGTAGGGTGCGGCGTCGTTGCCCGACCCGCTTGCCCACTGCCATCCTCCTACGTTGCTAGCCTGGTCGTAGTCCAGTAGTTTTTGAGCGAAGTAGGCCTCACCCCATCGCCAATCAATCAGCAAGTGCTTGGTCAAAAAACTTGCCACCACCATGCGCACCCGATTGTGCATGAATCCGGTGGAGTTGAGCTGCCGCATTCCGGCATCGACCATTGGGTAGCCGGTGCGTCCCTCGCACCAAGCATTGAAGTTTTCTTCGGAAGTTTCCCACTGAATCCGGTCGTAGGCAGGCTTCACCGCCTTGATGGGGCTGTCGGGGAAGTGATAAAGGAGCATTTGGTAAAAATCCCTCCAAATGAGCTCGCTGACAAAGGTCTCGCTGTGGTCGGCCGCATGGCGAAGCAGCTTGCGAATGCTAAGGGTTCCGAAGCGAAGGTGAAGGCCAAGGCGTGTGGTTCCCTGTTCTTCCGCCGGAAAATTGCGTCGAGTGGCATAGGCACGAATCACCTCATCGCTCCACACTCGGGGCGGAACAGGAAGATCCGACGGACTAAAGTTCATGGATTCGAGGCTTGGAATTGGCTTGACCGACGGCTCTTCGCGGAGTCCGCTTGAAAGAAGCTCGAAGGAGTTAAAGTGATTAATCCCCTCTTGGGCTAAGCGCTCGCGCCACCTGCGGCTGTAGGGGGTAAATACCGAATAGGCAGTGCCGTCGCCTTTGGCAACCTCAGACTTTTCAAAAACAACATGGTCTTTGGAGCCTTTGAACCACCTTCCCTCGCTTCGGTAGAGTTCCTCTATTTGCTCGTCCCGCTTGCGGGCATAGGGCTCGTAGTCGCGGTTGGCGAAAACCCCTTGAATTTCAGGATGTTCCGACAACCATTGCCGGTGAGCCTCCAGGGGGCTGCCGTAGTATACCCAAAGCTTGCCACCCCAAGCAGCAAGCTCCAAATTGATTTGCTGCAGCTCATGATGTATGAACTGAACCCTCGCATCGCTGCGGTTCTCTAGTTTGTCAAGGATTTCGCGGTCGAATACAAATACCGGTTGAACCGGGACTCCGGTTTGGAGCGCCCTAAACAGGCCTGCATTGTCTTCAAGGCGAAGGTCTCGCCGAAACCAAAACAAAACCATGGCTAGGCCTTGATTGCCTGCATGAATTCAGCGCGGGCTCCGGTTTCCTTGAATTTGCCGCTGAAGTGGCTCGTCACGGTTGAGCTTTGCGTGTCTTCTACCCCACGCATTTTGACGCAAAGGTGCTCGGCATCGAGGTAGACCGCCACGTCGTCGGTTTTAAGTACTTTTTTGAGCTCCGCGGCGATTTGCTCGGTCAGGCGCTCCTGTACCTGTGGCCGCTTGGCAAAGTAGCGCACCAAACGATTCAATTTAGACAGGCCAACTACCTCACCCGAAGAGAAGTAGGCCACGTGGCAGACTCCTAAAATTGGCACAAAATGGTGCTCGCAGGTCGAGTGAAGCGTGATGTTTCGCTCAAGAATCATTTCTCCGTACTGGTACCGGTTCTCAAAAAGGGTAACCTCCGGTTTATTCAGGGGATTCAGGCCAGCAAACTGCTCCAAAACATACATTTTTGCAACCCTTCTCGGGGTATCCTTAAGGGAATCGTCGTTGAGATCCAGTCCAAGAATCTCCATTATGTCGCTAAACTTGCGCGCAATGCGTTCGATTTTATCGTCGTCGGGCTGCAGAAGATTTTCTTCAATGGTCGGTGTTGCACGCTCTCTGCCGTTGGCCGGGCGTGTTCCGCTCGCTACAAGCGTTCCGTGAAAGGTTTTGTTAGGCTCCATGGTATTCCACAAAATTTCGAGGTGTTTCGTACAGGGTAATGTGAAGGTCGAGGGACGCGGGCAAATGGGGCCTTAGCCAGTGCCAAATCACTACCGCGATGTTTTCTGCGGACGGAACTCGGTCGGCAAATTCCGCAACTTCTTCGTTGAGGTTTCGGTGGTCGAGTTTGGCCTCAACCTCACTTTTGATAAGATTAGAAAGGATTCCCAAGTCAAACACATAGCCGGTAACCGAATCAATTGGCCCGCTTAGCTTGACGATAAGCTCGTAGTTGTGGCCGTGGTAGTGCGGATTGGAGCACAGGCCAAAGTAGGCCTCGTTTTGGGCGTCAGTCCAGTTCTTGACATAGAGTCGGTGCGCCGCATTGAAGTGCGCATGGCGACTTACCGAAGCGCGTTGGTTCTCAAAATTCATAACTTAAGTTGGCTTTGGTATTCGCGGAATATGATTTGAAACCAGGCCGTGAAGACCTCGGGGTGCGCGGCCATCTCTTGAGCTAGCCCATCCATAGATACCCAGCGGACGGACTCAACCTCTTCCCTATCGAGTTTCAATGCTCCGTCGTAGCGTCCGATGATGACGTGGTCGAGCTCGTGCTCAATAAGGCCGTTGTCAAATTCTGCCCGATAGATAAAGTGAAACGACTCGCGGAGGTCGTGCAGTTCCTGGCTGTTGATTCCCAATTCTTCGCTAAGGCGCCTGGTTGCCGCCTCAAGATTGGATTCTCCCTCTCGCTGGTGGCTGCAGCAGGAGTTGGTCCAAAGCAAGGGGGAATGGTATTTTCCAGCGGCTCGCTGCTGGAGCAGGGTTTGGCCTTCGGAGTTGATCAGAAAGACAGAGAAGGCACGGTGAAGAAGTCCTAGTCGGTGGGCCTCAAGCTTCTCCATCCGCCCGACCGGTTCATCGGCCTTATTGACGAGGATAACAGTTTCCATTTCTATAGCAAATTCAGTACGTGCCTCACGAAGGAGCTTGCAAAAAGTCGGTATTTCTTGCGGTTGCTGATGCGAATCCGCGTCATAAATACTTCGGACGACGGAGTCCGCATGATTTTTTGAAAGAGCGCGTAGTAGTACATATAGGCGATGTAGACCCCAAACCGAGAGCCCTTGGGCAACTGCAGTATGCCTTCGTAGCCCTTGCGAAAGTCCCGCTCGATGTCTTGCTCAATGGCCATTTTTGCTTCGTCGTTGAAGTTGCTGAGGTCTACGTTGGGAAAGTAGGACCGACCCAGGGACTGGAAGTCCTGTGCCACGTCGCGCAAAAAATTAATCTTCTGAAAGGCTGAACCGAGCTTCATGGCAAAAGGCGTGAGCTCCTCATAGCGAGCCTGGTCGCCTTCGACAAATACCTTGAGGCACATGAGGCCAACAACCTCTGCACTCCCTAGAATGTACTGCTCGTAGGTCGCCTGATCGTAGTTTTGGTCGTCCAGGTCCATCTCCATGGACCTCAAGAAGGTATTGATGAGGCCTCGGTCAATTTGGTATTCGTTGACGACGTACTGAAAGGACTGTAGCACCGGGTTGGTCGAGATGCCCTCGTCGATGGCGCGGTCGGTTTCGCTCCAAAAGCGCTGGAGCAGGTCGCGTTGGTTTTTGCCGTGGAAGGTGTCTACAATTTCGTCAGCTACCCTCACAAAGCCATAAATGGCATAAATCGGCGGGCGGAGCGGCTTGGACAGCCCCAAAATACCCAGCGAAAACGAGGTGGAGTACGCCTTAGTAATTTCTTTACTCGTGGCAATCGACGTTTTGGTGTAGAAATCCATCAGGCGGCGGGGTGCTCTTTGGCAACCTCACGGGCAACCACTTCACCAGAAATGATACAGGGTGGAACGCCCGGCCCGGGCACGGTAAGCTGGCCCGCGAAGTACAAGTTATCAAGCCTACCCTTGAGACTTGGTTTGAGAATTGCCGTTTGGTCCAGCGTATTGGCGAGCCCGTAGGCGTTGCCAAGGTGCGCATGGTATTCCTTGACGAAGTCGCGGTAGGCAAAGCTTCGCTGAACCACAATGTGGTCGCGAATGTCCATACCGATCTGCTTTTTAATGCGCTCCGCCACCATACCAAGATAGCGATCGCGAATGGAATCGTCGTCTTCGAGGCCTGTGGCCATAGGGATTAAAATTATGAGGGTATCCTTGCCCTCTGGAGCCATGGATGCATCGGTAGCCGAAGAAATACTCAAGTAAAAAAGAGGCTTTTCGGGCCAACGCGGATTGGTATAAATTGCGTCCGCATGGGTATCGAAATCCGCATCAAAAAAGAGCGAGTGGTGCTCCAGTTCAGGCAGTTTGGTATCAAGGCCTAGGTAGTACATGAATGCGGACGGTGCCATTTTACGCTTTGCCCAATAGTTGGCAGAATAGCGTCGAAACTCGGGCTTGATTAGCTTTTGTTCGATGTGGGCGTAGTCTGCCGAGGCTACTACCACGTCGGCGTCGTAGCAGGTTGAGCCCACATAAACTCCCGATATGGATTTGCCTTCGTAGCGGAATCCCGTTACTTCTTGGTTAAAATGAAAGCGTGCACCCTGCTCCACCGCGAGTTGGTGAAAGCCCTTGACTACCGAATACATGCCGCCAAGGGGGTACCACGTTCCTTGGGCAAAGTCCGAGTAGTTCATCAGGCTGTAAAGGGCCGGTGTGTTGCTTGGAGTAGCTCCAAGAAAGAGCACCGGGAATTCCAAGAGCTGCTTGAGTTTGGGATTTTTAACCACCTTGGCTATGCTGCTGCGAATGCTACTCAGAAGGTCCATGCGAAGCAACCCGGTGAGGATTCTCATGTCGGCAAACTCAAAAACGCTTCGTGAAGGCTTTCTGACGAGGTCATCAATGCCCACGCGGTATTTGTACTCGGCGTCCTTCAAGAAAACCTTGAGTTTCGCGGCAGATCCGGGTTCGAGCCGATCGAAGAGTGCCTCAATCTCGTCCATGCTGGCTGGAATGGGCATGGGTCCGTCTTCAAAGTAGATGCTGTAGGAGGGGTCCAGCCGCTGCAGCTTGTAGTAGTCCGAGGTTTTTTTGCCAAAATGGCCAAAGAACGTGTCGAAGACGTCCGGCATCCAATAAAAGGAAGGCCCGAGGTCAAAGGTATAGCCCTCATGGATCCACTGGCGACCACGGCCTCCTGGAATGTCGTGCATCTCAAGAACGTCTACCGAATATCCCGCTTGAGCGAGGTATGCAGCGCTCGACATTCCGGCAAAACCGGAACCGATTACTATGGCTTTCTTGGGCATTAGGCGTGTCCGCGTATTCCGCGCAATTGCTCAATCATTTTGCGACGAGCTAAGAATATTCTACTTTTTACCGTTCCGAGTGGAATTCCCATGTGGTTGGCTATTTCTTCGTATTTGTAGCCGTTAAAGTACATCATGAAGGCATCAAGATAGGTGCTCTCCACCAACTCAATTCTATCTTTTATGTTGGTCATTTCATAGGGGCTGTCAGCCTCGTCTTCTCTATTGGCCATCATGCCACCAAGGACGTATTGATTCTCGCTGTCGTCGAGGTAGGTGTTTTGATTCTTCTTCTTGCGGTAGTTGTTGATGAAGGTGTTCTTGAGAATGGTATACAGCCATCCGCGCAGATTAGTTCCCGGTTGGTACTTGGTCTGGTTCTTAATGGCCTTAAAGAAGGTTTCTTGCACAAGGTCCTCCGCGTCCTCGGAGTGGCGCGTTAGTTTGTAGGCAAGCGCGCGCAAGAATTGCTGGTGCTGGTAAATCTGAGGACCGAAGGTGTCTTGCTGCATTTCTTTTGTTTAACAAATGATAATCAAAGTTAAACATAGTGATGCCATTACCGTGCCACTTGTATAAAGTTTTAACCAAAAAACTAAACAATAAACTTGGTAGTACGCTAGGAACCGACCTAGGCCATTGCGGCTAGCGCTCGGCCCAGGTGGGCCAAAGTCGGATACACGGTAATGTTCGAGTCCGTGCTGGTCCACTCCGACGTGGCGAGGCCGGTAACCCAGAGGGGTACAGAGCCCATGATTAAGCGTGCCTCCTTGGCGTACTGTGCTACTTGCTCTGGCAATGGCTGGGTAGTCCAGACACTCACGACTACCTTGAATGAACTCGAGTCCTTAAAAATGTGCTTCAAATGCTCCAAGGGCAGGGACTGCCCAAGGTTTACTACGACCTTGCCCTGTGATTTTAGCAGATAATGCAGGTAGAGAAGTCCAAGCTCATGCAGCTCGTCCTGCGGAAGGTAGAGCAAAATGCCAGGGTTTTGGGCAGACATTCGCTGGTCCTCAAGGCGGTCAAGGGCTGCATAAATTTTTTGCTTGATGATGTTGCTGGCAAAGTGTTCGTGCGCCACACCCAGGGCGTCGGTCTGCCACATGTAGCCAATTTGATGAATAAACTCCCCAACCAGCTTGGTGAAGGTGGCCTCCTCGCCTACCTCTTTGATGCTCGCGTTCAAAACCTCAGAGAAGGATGCTTCGTCGAGGTCAATGCAGGAATGAACCATACGGGTAACTTGGGCGGATTGGCTCCCGTTCAGCAGGGCTTCTTCAAAAACGGTTTGGCAGAGTTGTTCTTTAGACAAATCTGCGATCTTGCTAATTCTCCATCCTTTTTGAATAAGGACTGACACATTGAGAAGGGTTTTTAGGTCTTCGTCGCTGTAGTACCGAATATTGGTCTCGGTTCGCATGGGAACTACAATATCATAGCGCTGCTCCCAGATGCGCAAGGTGTGTGCCTTGATCCCGGTCATGTGCTCTAAGTCCTTGATACTGTATGTCGACTCCATGGTTTGCTTAACTGATAATGCTTCAAAAGGTTCAGAGCTTGACGGCCTACCTTTGCACTCCGCAAATTAGTGACTATGTCGAATTTAATCACGGAGCTTCAGCGCCGCCGAACCTTTGGAATTGTTTCGCACCCCGACGCAGGCAAAACCACCCTAACCGAGAAGCTATTGCTTTTTGGCGGAGCCATACAAGAGGCCGGTGCGGTAAAAAGCAATAAAATCAAGAAGGGGGCCACCTCGGACTTCATGGAGATCGAGCGCCAGCGGGGCATATCGGTTGCCACTTCGGTAATGGCTTTTGAATACCAAGGCAAGCACATCAATATTTTGGATACTCCTGGGCACCAAGATTTTGCCGAAGATACCTACCGTACCCTAACGGCCGTTGATAGCGCCATTGTAGTCGTCGACGTAGCCAAGGGCGTAGAAACCCAGACCGAGAAGCTCGTCAGCGTCTGCCGCATGCGCCAAACTCCCATTATCGTATTCATCAATAAGTTGGACCGCGAGGGGCGCGATGCCTTTGACCTGCTTGACGAGATTGAGGGCAAACTTGGCCTGCGGCTCTGCCCCCTCTCCTGGCCCATCGGCATGGGTGCCGACTTCCAGGGTGTCTATGACCTTTGGTCCAAGTCTTTATTGATCTACAATCAAGTGAGCAAGCAAAGGGTAGCCGAAGGGCTTTCATTCAGCGACTTAAGCAGCCCAGAACTCGTGAACCGCATCGGAGAACCGGCAGCCAAAGCCTTGCGCGAAGAGCTGGAATTGGTTCGAGGAGTGTATCCGGAGTTTGACCGTGACTTGTACCTGAGCGGGCAGCTGCAGCCGGTGTTTTTTGGTTCCGCATTGAATAATTTCGGGGTGAGGGAACTCCTGAACTGCTTCACCGAAATAGCCCCCAGTCCGCAGCCCAAGCAAGCCGAGGAGCGAATGGTCCGCCCCGACGAGGTCAAGTTTAGCGGTTTTGTCTTTAAAATTCACGCGAACATTGACCCCAACCACCGAAGCCGCATTGCCTTTGTGAAGGTTGTTAGCGGAACCTTTGAGCGCAACACGAACTACTTCCACGTAAGGGAGGGCAAAAGCCTGAAATTCAGCTCTCCAATGACTTTTTTAGCCAGCAAACGGGAGGTAGTTGAGAAGGCCTACCCCGGAGACATCGTTGGGCTCCCTGACACGGGACTGTTTCGCATCGGCGACAGCCTCACTGGCGGAGAGACGTTGCATTTTAGCGGAATTCCATCTTTTTCACCTGAGCACTTTCGTTTTATCAACAACGCCGACCCCCTTAAGTCAAAGCAACTCGCAAAGGGCGTCGACCAACTTATGGACGAGGGTGTGGCCCAGTTGTTTACCCTGGTTGCCAACGGACGCAAAGTAATCGGTACGGTTGGCGCACTGCAGTACGAAGTAATTCAGTACCGCCTTGAGCACGAGTATGGAGCAAAATGTTCCTACGAACCCTTCCCCGCCTATAAGGCCCTCTGGATCGAAGGTGATTTAGGAAGTCAATTAGAAGAGTTCCAGCGCATGAAAGCCCGCCAATTGGCTACCGACAAGTTTGGACGCCTGGTGTTTTTGGCCGATTCTCAGTTTGGACTGCAGCTCACCCAAGAAAAATTCAGCACGCTTTCTTTTCACGAGAAGAGCGAGTTTTAATTTATTGGAGCAGGCTTAAAAAAAGCCTTTTTGCAGACCAGCTGCCGAGCAAGATTATTTATTCGGCGCCCTTCATGTAGGCGTCGAGCACTTCTTGGCTCACGCCCGTATTGCTGAAGCCGCCATCGTTGTAGAGGTTCTGCATGGTTACCCGACGGGTCATGTCGCTAAACATGACCACGCAAAGGTTTGCGCAGTCCTCTGCGGTAGCGTTGCCCAAGGGGCTCATTTTGTCGGCAAAGCTCAAAAAGGCATTGAAGCCTTTGACCCCGCTCCCGGCGGTGGTTGGCGTGGGCGATTGACTGATCGTATTCACCCGAACCTGCTTACTGATGCCGTAGTGGTAGCCAAAGCTGCGGGCGACCGACTCCAGGTAGGCCTTATTCTCTGCCATGTCGTTGTAGTCGGGGAAGGTCCGCTGTGCCGCCATGTAACTCAGGGCAAGAACACTACCCCACTGACTCAGCGCGTCCATCTGGTAGGCCGTTTGAAGCACCTTGTGAAAGCTGACGGCTGAAACGTCCCAGCCCTTGGTCAAGAAATCGTAGTTGAGGTCGGTGTAGGGCCTGTTTTTGCGCACATTAACAGACATTCCAATGCTGTGCAGAATGAAGTCAATCTTGCCGCCAAAGTGATCCATGGCACCTTGAATAAGGTTTTGAAGCTCCTCTAGACTCGTGGCATCCGCCCCAATTACCAGGGCACCTGTTTTCTCTGCCAGGGCATTGATTTCGCCCATGCGCATGGCCATGGGAGCGTTGGTGAGCACGAGCTGCGCGCCCTGTGCGTGGCATTGCTCGGCGACCTTCCATGCGATGGAATCGCTATTGAGGGCACCGAACACGATGCCTTTTTTTCCTTGAAGTAGGTTGTTGTTCATAATGCAAATATCGCTAAAATCATTGGGCAGACGCCATCAAGGCCTCCGCCTGCGCCAAGGCTACGTCACTCAAGACTCCGTCAGAGAGAAGCCGGGCAACTTCTGAAATGCGCTCAGCCTGGTCTAAGACCTTGAGCATAGTGCGCGTACTGTCTTTTTCAACGGACTTTTCCACAACCCAGTGCTGGCTGCCCAGCGCAGCTACCTGGGGCAGGTGGGTAATGGCAATCACCTGGGCGTCTCGACTCATTGATCGAAGCATCTGCGCCATTTTGCTAGCCGTTCCGCCCGAAACCCCGGTATCGATCTCATCAAAGAGCACCGTAGAAAGGCCCTGTCGCTGGGCAAGGAATCGCTTGAGCACGAGCATGAGACGACTCCGCTCACCCCCTGATGCCACCTTGGCAAGGTCTTGCATGGATTGTCCCGGGTTGGCACTGAATTCCAATCGATAGCTGTAGGTTCCGGCAGCACTTGGCGTAGTCCGGAGCTCTGCTTTCACGGCAAACAGGGTCTGGGGCATGGCCAAATCAGCCAATCCCTCCCGAACCGCATGGGCCAATTTGGCTTCAGCCTGCATCAAATTTTGGTTCCAGGCCGAGCCTGCTTGCTGCACCTTCTTTAGCGCGGACTCTACAGCAGCCTGGGCCTGAATACGCCGTTCCTGACCGGCATCCCAAACCTCAAGCCTATGCTCCAGCAGGACTTGATGCGCTAAAAGTGCCTCCTCGTCGGGGCATTGGTGCTTGCGCTGCAGTCGGTCGATTGCGGCAAGGCGTTCCTCAGCAATTTCCAGTGCCATGGGGTCTGAATCGAGCCGTTCCACCAGATCGCTCCAGCGAGCTTGCAACTCCCGCACCTGCTCTTCAAGGGCAAATCCCATGGCCGACAGTTCCTCATTAGAAGGGCTCAAACGGGCAACCCGCTCCCCCAGCCTGCGCACTTGGGCTGCCATGGAATCCAATCCGAGTTCTTCGCGTTCAATGAGCGAGAGGGCTTCTGCGCTCGCTTCACTGAGCTCCTGTTGGTTGCCCAGCAGACTCAAGCGCTCGCGCAAGAAGGCCTCTTCACCGGGTTTAAGGGCTAAAGCCTGCAGCTCCTCGACCATGAATCTTAGGTATTCTGGGTCTGACACCGCACCAATTTGCGATTCCAAAAGAGCGAAATCATTGGCGGCAGCACGGTAGGCTGACCATGCCCTGCCGTAGTCTTCGCGAGCCTCTTGCCCTTGGTGCGCAAAAGCCTCAAGAAGCAAGACCACGCCCTCGCTGCGAGCCCAAAGACCTTCGTCTCGCTGGCTGTGAATATCGACTAAGGAGGCAGAAACCCGCCGTAGTTCGTCGAGGCGTACCGGCGAATCGTTAATAAAGGCTCGGCTTCGTCCACCCGGAACCACTTCGCGGCGCAGCACCAAAAGGGCTTTGTCTTGGTCGGTCCACCAATCCCATTCTGACGAGCCAAGGTCGGATTCACGGGATTGGGGCACAGAGAATTCCGCTTCTACCAAACTGCGGTGGTTCGCTTGGCCGATGCTGGCAAACTCTGCCCTGCCGCCCAGGGCGAGCTGGAGTGCGCCGAGAAATATCGACTTACCGGCGCCCGTTTCTCCCGTAACTACGGTGAATCCCGGCTCAACAATAAGGTCCAACTGGTCGATCAGCGCAAAGCGTTCAATGTGCAGACGACGTAGCATGGGGCAAACCTAGGGCTGTCTAGCGAGACTTGCCCATGTTTAAGTACTTACTTGCGTTTGAAGCATCTATTACCTGGAGCACCTCAATCAACTCCTGCAGGGCAACAGGGGGTCCGCCCGAGAAAATTTGCTGAATCTCGACCGACTTGCTGTCAAAAAACCAGCGCAGCAAGTAAATATTGGGCTGCCGGGTATGAATGGGCTGCAGGGCTTGCAAAGAAGAAATTATTGACCGCTTCGCCTCCAGCTGGGTTTCTAGGCTGGCAATGCGGTCCATTCCTTCGCGGTGGTATCGGTACCACGACTGCAAAAAAACGTCATTCGCCGGATTGAGCAGGTCCTCAATGAGCCAAAAACGGTTTCGAGTAGAGGTAAAACGGTCCCAACCGCCCCCAGCGCCCGAGGCCTGGGCCATCTGCGCTATCTGCATGGCAGACAGCAGCGAAGCCCTTGCCTGTGGGTCAAAAGAGGCCTCATCCAAGCCCAGCGCTAGGTAGGCGTAAAAACCGAGCAAAGAGGGCAAATCTTGAAACTGATTGGGCTGAAATTCTACAATTTCATTGGGTCGGTACCTAAACCGAAGGTCAGGATCCTGAAAATTGAGTGTCGTACTGTTGTAGTCTGCTCCGTAAACCGGACGCGCAAAAGAGACCTGGAGGTTGCCCGACATTTGACCGCTGCTTTGGTCGTAGTCTCTAATGGTCAGAACTAAAGAGCCGCGAATGCGCTCGTCCTGCTCCCAGGTTCCCTCGGTCCAAGCTCGGTTATTCACGAGGTCACGAACCACCTGCTCTAATTGCGTAAAAACTTGTCTATCATTGGTTTGAACCTCAGGAGCTTGAACCTTAACTTCAATGAAAAATTCCTGAGCCTGCAGGGTCGCGCCAGCCAACCAAAATATCGAATGAAGAACGATTGATTTCATACCCTGAAGTTAGTTCTTGGTCGCGAAGCGTTCAACCCAATCCAAAATCCGGCTGGCAACCTGGGCCTTGGTCTCGAGCGGACCCTGCTCCTCTCGGTTCTCGGTAACCAGGGTTATCTGGTTGGTGCTTGAATTCATGCCCGTTTGCTCGGTTTCGTAGTTCAGAACTATGGCGTCAGCGCCTTTGCGAACCAGCTTATTTTTTGCGGAACTCAAGCCCTCTCCCGTTTCAAGCGCAAAACCAATAAGTACTTGACCCGAAATTCTGCGCTTGGCTAAATCCTGAAGAATATCGGGCGTAGGCTCAAAATTTATGGTCGCAGACAGCTCTGATTTTGGAATTTTTTCGCTGCGGACTGAAGTCGGACAAAGGTCCGACACCGCGGCGGCGGCTATGACCACGTCTGCATCCGGCAAAGCTTTTACCGCTGCAGCATGCATTTCTGATGCGCTTCGCACGGGAACGATGTGTACCGCATCGGTCCAAGTCCGGTCCGCTCGGCGCAAAGGCCCGCGGACCCAATGAACCCTGGCTCCGCGCTGCTCGGCTTCGGCGGCAATGGCCTCCCCCATGCGTCCGCTGGAACCGTTGGTGACAAAACGAACGGGGTCAATGGATTCTTCAGTGGGTCCCGAGGTGAGCAACAAGGTCTTACCCACCCAAAACGGGCGAGCAGCAAATTGAAGTTCCAGGGCGCGAAGCATGAATTCCGGCTCCACCATGCGCCCGGCGCCACTCAGCCCTGAGGCAAGCGAACCTTCTGGAGAAGGCCAAACTTCGTGACCCATGCTTCGCAGCCGGACCAAATTCTCTTGGGTGGCCGGGTAGGCAAACATGTCTAGATCCATGGCAGGCGCCCAAAAAACTGGACATTTTGCCGAGAGCACAATAGACAGGACCAAATTGTCGCAAAGTCCATTGGCGGCCTTGGCCAGGGTATTGCTCGTAGCAGGTGCAACGACAACGGCCTCAGCCCATTCGGCAAGATGAACGTGGTTGTTCCAGGAGGTACGGCCTCCATGGCTCAGCACTAAATGCTGCTCGGTCGCAGTACCCGATAGGGCTGCAAGCGTTAAGGGCGATACAAATTCTTCGGCGGCCGGAGTAAGGGCCACTCGAACCTCTGCACCCTCTTGCCGAAGCAAGCGAACCAATAAGGGAATCTTGTAGGCGGCAATGCCCCCACTTAAAGCCAGCAGGATGCGGCGACCCTGCAAAATCATCAATTAAGCCTTGTCGCTATCGGTCTCCGGATAGCGGTAAAATACCTTGCCGTCAAGCCATTCGCGCACTGCCATGGCATGGGGCTTGGGGAGCACCTCGTACTGGCGAGACATTTCAATCTGCTCCTTATTCTCAAAAACCTCTTCGAGGCTATCAGTAACTACTTCAAAATCAACAAGCTTATCGTTGATTTCAGCACGCAAAGTCTCGTTGATTTGCTCTGCACGGCGAGAAATCTGGGCGATGGCCTCATAAATGTTGCCTGTGGCAGCATCCAGCTCGTTAAAATCCAAGGTTTTGGTAGTCTTCGAGGCGGCGAGGTGGGCTTTATCCATAATAGAGGTAACTAAGTTGCAAATTGGAGGGCAAAAGTACGATTATTTTTGTTTGTTTGTAGCGATTTGCTTCTCGAGCGATGCAACCTCTGCGGCGTAGGTGCCGCCCGGGAAAGTTGATCGGTACTCCTTCACGTAGGTTTCGGCCTCCTTAAAACGCTCGGCCTTCTTGGCATCAATAGAATTTTGTGCATACCTCACGGCTGACTCTAGACGAAAGTACATGGCCTGCTCGCGGCGCGGGCTTGAGGGATGCTCGGTAAGCATTACGTTAAAAGAGACCACGGCGCTGGAATACTGATTGCGATGGTGGTATCCTTTCGCAATTAAATAACTCTTTTCTTCAAGCCTTCCCCGAAGTTCGTCAATGTGGTCGTTGGCCTCACTCAAAAACTTAGAATTCGGGTGGGTGTTGATAAAAAGCTGGAGCTCATCCATCGCTTGGTACGTGTAGGCCGGGTCAAGGGTAATCGAAGGGGCTTCGAGGTAGGCACAGTAGGCACCCAGGTATGCTGCATCCTCCGCATACTCGTCGGATGGAAAGGTCTGGGCAAAACGCTTAAAGTGATAGGATGCAAGAATGTAATCGTGCTGGGCGTAAAGGGTTTTGGCAAAGTAGCGGTAGACTTCTTGGGCCTTGGTGGTTCCTCGGTACGAGGTCATTAACTCATCAAAAAGAGGGAAGGCCTTGCTGTAGTTACCCCCTTCGTAGTACTTAATGGCACGCTCAAGCCGGTAAGCCGGGTCGGTGTTCTTAAGCACTTTCCCGTAGTCTCCGCACGAGCTTAGGGCCACAACCGCAGCCATTAGGATCCATTTCTTCATAGTTCGTGCTGCTGCAATTTGCGTACCGATTGGGCCAAGGCCTCATCGAGTTGGGGTGAAACGGGCCACAAGGGCAGGCGAAGTGCCGGGTTAATAATGCCGAGGTGCGCGAGTGCCGATTTAATTCCGCCCGGATTGCCCTCGGCAAACAGTTGCTGGGTGAAGTTGAGCATGGCGTAGTGCCCGTCACGAGCCGCTTCCATGCGACCAGCACGGGCATCGCGCACCATTTGGCTAAAGGTTTTGGGAAAGGCTTGGCCACTCACGGAGATGACCCCATGGGCTCCGCAAGCCACTAGCGGAAGCGTCAGGTTGTCGTCGCCACTCAAAACGTCAAAGCCCTCTGGGGCACCGAGTACAATGGTCATGGCCTGCTCGAGGTTACCACTGGCTTCTTTAATCGCTACGGCGTGCGGAACCTCACGCGCAATGCGCAGCGTGGTTTCGGCAGCCATGTTTGACCCTGTGCGGCCCGGAACGTTGTAGAGAATGATGGGCAAGTCCGTAGCGGCTGAAATATGGTTGAAGTGGCGGTAAATGCCCTCTTGCGTAGGCTTGTTGTAGTAGGGCGATACACTAAGCACCCCTGAAATTCCGAGCGGTAATCCAGCCTTTAGCTCTGCAGCCACTTTGGCGGAATCATTACCCCCTACTCCTTGGACCACAAGGACGCGGCCCGCGGCTGCATCGCAAACGGCCGCCACAACACGCTGCTTTTCGTCCGCGGTGAGGGTTGCCGTTTCGGCAGTCGTTCCTAGGGCTACAAGGAACTCCACTCCGCCGTCAATGCAATGGTTGACCAGACGCTTAAGCGCTGGATAATCGACTTCATGGTTAGGCGTGAAGGGAGTCACCAAGGCAATGCCTGTTCCGCGAAATGGGTTGATGCGAGCGTTCATCGAGGAGGAATTTTAGCGAGCCATGCGCTCAAAGCACGAAAGTAGTCCATAGGAAGGCGGTCTGCGCTGTGGTAGCGCACGTCATAAAAGTCGTTGGCACCCGTAATACTCACGCGAAGTCCCGAGGGAGTGCGCGCCACTATGTAGTCAATGGGGCTGTCTTGGCTTCGGTGCAGAACCACCACAAGGTCAAACTCAGTCTGCATGAATTCCAAGGCATTGCCCCCTTGCACGGCACCATTCCATGCAAAGTCGTCGGTAAAAATGAGCTGGCGACCCGAATACAGTGCGTTTTTCGGGCGCATTTCGCCCGTCCATCCAATTAGATTGACCGATCGTTGCTGGGCCTGCAAGGCAGAAACTACCTGGCGCATGGACTCGAGGTAGCCCTCTTCGGCCCGTGAGTCAAATACGATTCCTATGCGGCGAACCTTCTCCCAGCCGGGCCAATGGTTCGTTGTAGGTCGCTCATTGGCGGCATTGCGCCAGGCCTTCTTTTGAAGCGGAGCGCTTAGTCTGTAGAGCCAATCCATACTTTATATTCTTCTTCGGTTAACCACTTTACTCCCAGGGCCTCTGCCTTGCTGCGTTTGCTCGGCCCCACCCCATCTCCAGCCAATAAGTAGTCTGTTTTGCTGCTTACGGAGCTGCCTACGCGTCCGCCGTGCTCTTCGATGGAACTTTTGATTCCGTCGCGGCTAAAATGAGCAAAAACTCCGCTCACTACAAAGGTCTTGCCCTGAAGCAGTCCAGAGCCTGACACCGTGGATTGGGCCTGCTCCAGCTTGATTCCATGGGATTGGAGTCGGTCGAGTTCTTGGCGGTTTTCTGGGTTTGCTAGCCAAGACTGAATGCTCTCGGCAATTTGAGGTCCCACGTCGGGCACGTCGAGCAATTCTTCTTGGGTCGCATTCATTAAATCTTCGATGCGAGCAAATGCCTGAACAAGTTTTTTGGCTACGGTTTCGCCCACATGGCGGATTCCTAAAGCAAAAAGCACGCGCGAAAAAGGGCGGTCTTTGCTAGCCTCTAGGCTGGCTAGGGCGTTGCTTACGGACTTTTCTTTAAACTTATCGAGCTGGCTCCAGCCCTGTTCGCCAAGGTCGTATAGGTCTGCGGGCGTGCGCACCCAACTAAGATCCACCAGACGGTCAATGGTTTCGGTTCCGATGCCGTCTACGTCCATGGCCCGCCGATGAATAAAGTGCTCCAGACGACCCTTGATTTGGGTAGGGCAATTTTGGTGGTTGGGGCAAAAGTGCTGCGCCTCTCCCTCGCGGCGTTCCAAAGCAGAACCACAGTCGGGGCAGCTCGTGGCAAATGAAACCGGAATAGCTCCTGGGCTGCGACGGTCCATGTCAACCGACGTGATTTTGGGAATGATTTCTCCGCCCTTCTCGACCCAAACCCAGTCGCCAAGGTGCAGGTCGAGCTTGAGAATTTGGTCTGAATTGTGCACCGAGGCGCGCTGAACCTGGGTGCCGCTTATCCACACGGGCTCAAGATGGGCCACAGGGGTAATGGCTCCGGTGCGGCCAACTTGGTACACTACATCGAGCAATGGGGTACAGGCCTGCTCCGCATTGAATTTATAGGACATTGCCCATCGGGGCGATTTGGCTGTCGAACCCAGTCGCTGCTGCTGGTCCACCCGATCAACCTTGAGGACTACCCCATCGGTAGCCACCGGGAGGTTTTGGCGTTTTTGGTCCCAAAAGGTGAGAAAGTCCTTGACTTGATCTGCTGATTCGCAGCGCTGCGACCACCGCTCCTGCTGCGACGGGACCGGGAATCCCCAACGAGACAGAGCCTGCATGGCCTCGGAGTGCGAAGCAAAGGGACTTTGGTTGGAGTAGGCCGCGTAGGCAAACATGCTGAGTCGGCGCTGGGCAACCTCAGCCGAGTCCTGCATTTTAAGGGTTCCGGAAGCCGCGTTTCGGGGGTTGGCAAAGAGTTCCAGTCCGGCGTTTTTGCGGCGGTTATTGAGCCGCTCAAAGTCCGCATGCACGAAGACAATTTCGCCCCTCACTTCGAGATCCTGGGGGGCATCAGCGGGGAGTTGAAGCGGAATTCCTTGGATGGTGCGCACATTGACTGCCACATCATCGCCCTTAAGGCCGTCGCCTCGGGTAAGTGCCCGCTCGAGCAGGCCATTGTGGTAGCACAGCGAAATCGCTACCCCGTCAAATTTGAGTTCGGCGTTCCAAAGTATGGAATCGCCGGGCACAAGCTCCTGGGCTCGGTGTATGAATTCGTCGAGTTCCTCGAAGCTGTAGGTGTTGGCAAGACTCAGCATAGGCCGCTGGTGGTCCACCTGTTCAAAGGTCTTGGTGAAGCCCCCACCCACTCTTTGGGTCGGACTGTTGGGGTCTCTTATCTCTGGGTGCGCCTGCTCCAATTCCTGAAGCTCGCGGAGCAGTCGATCAAATTCCGCGTCGCTTACCTCGGGATGGTCGGTGACGTAGTAGCGACGGTTGTGCTCGTGCAGTTCCTTGCGCAACTGGAGAATTCGATCGATCGCGGTCATGCTTTCAAAGGTAGGGCCTGACTGCCTGGCTTTTGAGCCCAAACCCAACGCGGCGCCGCAAATTGATCCTTCATCTCGTGGGTTTGGTATCCCGCCAATTGGGCCAATTCTGCCACATCACCCACCCGGTCACGGTGGCATTCAAAGCCGACTTGGTTTGCGCCAAGAACTTGGGCCCAAGCCAACGCACGTCGGTAGTAGAATAAGGGGTCCCCCGAGGGAGCATAGAGCGCCATAGAAGGCTCAAATTCCACTACTTCGGGCTCGAGGTACTCCTCAGGGCTGATGTAGGGTGGGTTGCAGAGTATGGCGTCGGCCTGCAGGCCATCAGACGGTTCGTTGCGAAGGTCCGCTTCAAAAAAAAGCAGGTCAAGACCCAGCAAACCCGCGTTTTGAGCGGCCACTTCAAGGGCGAGCAACGACGAGTCTATACCTGTGATGCTCAAGTCAGGGCGACGGTTTTTGAGCGCCAGAGCAATGCAGCCGGAACCCGTACCTAAATCAAGAACGCTCGCATTCTTAGGAATTCGGTCCGCAGCGAGAGCCACCAGCTCTTGGGTCTCAGGGCGCGGAATGAGGACATGGCCATTGATCTGGATTTTTAGGCCATCAAAATACTCAAAACCAATAATTTGCTGAATGGGCATGGCGCTATTTAGGGCGGAGTTATGCGCGGTAAATGCTTGGACTACGCCGTCGGGGGCCGGCTGCTCCGCGTCTAGAAACAAGCGACCGGGACTTAGGCCTGATTGCACGTCGACCCAAAGCCGCCATTGAGCGCTGGCCTCGGAATCTTGAAAATGACTCCTGGCCAAGAGAAATGCTTGCTGAAGTTCACGCCATGTCACGCGCCAAAGGTAGCGCAGTACCTTAGCCACGTGGTGATGCAGCGCGAGGAGTACTTCATGCGTCGAGCCCTTGATTTGGCGGCTCAGGGGAGTGGTTTTACCCAGCCCAATCCTTTGGTCGGAGCCTTAATCGTGCACAACGACCGGATTTTAGCCGAGGGCTACCACCATCGAGCCGGTGAAGCGCATGCCGAAATTATGGCCTTGAATCAACTGCAGGCCGAGGACCTTAGTCTTTTGCCGGAGTCCACGCTTTATGTGAGTCTGGAGCCCTGCAGCCATCAAGGACGGACTGGCCCCTGCAGCCTAGCCATTTTAAATTCCGGCATAGGCACCATCGTGGTGGCGCATCAGGATCCGAACCCCTTGGTTTCAGGGCGCGGACTCGCCATGCTGCGCGACGCCGGACGTAAGGTCATTCTTGGAACGTTAGCGAAGGAGGCCGCAGTGCAAAACAGACGATTTTTTACTTCCATTGCTTTGGGAAGGCCTCATACTACCCTCAAATGGGCCCAAGATGCCCTAGGCCAGGTGGATGGTCCGCGCCAAAACCACCCTGGCCCTTGGCCAATTACGGGGCGAGAGGCTCAAGTATGGACGCATCGGCTGCGGCAGGAATGCGGGTCGCTCCTTGTGGGCGCAGGCACCTGGTTGGCAGACGCCACCCGAGGAGGTGTTCGGGCCGTTGCTGGGCCCGAGATACCGCGGTACCTATGGGCTGAACGGCCTTTGAATGCTATCGACCAAGAGCGTGCCAACCGCGAAGGATGGACCCTTTGGAGTCCGCGTGAGGGAGAAACCAGTGGTGAAGCCTTGGGGCGCAGCCTCAGGGAATGCGGCCAAGTCGGCCTTTTGGTAGAAGGCGGCCCGCGTACCCTGCAGCTTTTTATGGATCACGGTTTTTGCGACGAGGCCTATCGCTTGGTAAGCCGAAAAGCACTGCCCGAAGGCGGAGGCTTCGCTCCCACCACATCCTGGGACTGGGAGCCGCGTGCGAAATGGGGTTCGGATGAGCTGCAGCAGGCTCGACTCCCTAAATTAGCATTATGAAGAAATTTTGGCTTCTTGCCTGCGGTTTGGCCGTTCAAGGGATGCTTGCCCAAGAACTTGATTCGCGGCTTACCTGGGGCAATACAAGCCTCAGCCCTGCGGTGGAATGGCGAGAGTACGCGACTCGAGAAACGCAGTGGCTGCGCTACCAGCGCCTACAAGGCTACCTTCACGGGCTGCCCATTGAGGGCGCAGAAGCGCTGCGGGTAGTAAAGCCTGACGGCTCAATGGCATTACTTGTAGAGCCTGTTCTGCCTGACCAGCCGGCCGGCACCCATACCCTGGCCTACACGCCCGACCCCGTTTGGCTTGTGGTGGGCATGCAGTGGATTCCAGCAGAGCGCCGCGAATGCTATCGACCGAGTCCCTTAAAAAGGGTTCGCACCTGGTACGACCAGAGTGGCCGTGCAATTGATTCTTTGGACCTGATCCGCCGCTGGGACAGCTTGGACAGCACCATTGCCTCTAAGGTCTTTTTGCCCGACCCCCTTTCGGTTGCTAACGTGCCCTACGGAGGGCAGTACGTAGATGCCAACGACGGCAATGCGGCGGTCTTGGACCAGCACCAAAGTTTGATCGGACTAAAACTCACTTGGAACGGATCAGGCTTCGTTTTGGCCAACTCCGCAGCGGTGGTTCAAGAATTTGATCCTCCGACTGTTGCCGTGCCCATACTGCCTGGACCCACTGCCTTCTTCAGCCGCAGCGACGCGGAATTTGAAATGGTTAACGCGCTCTACCACATTTACCAATGGAAGCAGCGCATGGCCAACCTCGGGTATCCAAGCATGGTCTCCTACCCCATTCCCATTGATGTGAATGCCTACAATGGCGCAGACCTCAGCGCCTTTGACTTTGGAACCAACCCGCCCAGGCTCTACTTTGGCGAGGGCGGAGTGGACGATGCCGAGGATGCCGACGTGGTAATTCACGAGTACGGGCATGCAATGGCCTACGGCGCGGCTCCAGGAACCAACATTAATACCCAACGCCAGGCTCTTGAAGAGGCCATCTGCGATTATTTTGCGGTGTCTTGGTCACTTGTGCACAGCCCAAACCAATGGCAGAATGTATTTACCTGGGACGGACATAACGAATTCTGGAGCGGACGATCGGCTATAAACAGCCAACTTAAAATGTACCCCGGCCTACTATTCACGGGGCCCTACAGCCACACCGCGGTAATGGTGGACGCGCTCGTGCGAGGAAGGCAGCGCCTCGGAGGGACCATCATGGACGGACTGGTCATGGAGGCGCTATATGGTTTGACTTCGGGCACCACCTTTCGCCAATTTGCCGAACTCGTGCTTCACGCAGACAGCGTCAAGCACAACGGCCAGCATGCTGCAGGCCTCCGCCTGGACTTTGCGGCCTGGCAAATTTTGATTCCGGGCCTCGGCGACGGGGAGTTTAGTGAAGAGAGGGCCAGCGATGCAATCATCCTTTCCAACGGGCTCTGGCCGGATACCCTTCCGCAAATCATCCGGGTGCAGGATGCAATGGGAAGGGAATTGGTGCTGGAGCAGTTCGGAGCACTTCCTGCCGCAGGCTGGTACCTGAGCCAGGACGGCAGGCGCATTTTGGTTACTCCCTAGAAGTAGGGAGCCAGGGCTTCAAGAAAGGCCAAAGGAGCCGAGGTGGGTCGGCCCGTTTCGGTTGAGGCAAAAACCAGGGTGGTTTCGCCCTCGGTGCAGAGCTCTGCCTGCTCGTTGTGTATTTGGTACTTAAAGTAGATTCTGCTTCCCTCAGGAAGGCTTGAAATTTCGGTGGTCACGGTAAACAACTCGTCGTAGCGAAGCGGAATTCGGTAGCGAAGTGACAGGTCGCGCACCGGGAGCATTACACCGTTTGCCTCGATGTCTGCATAGCGGATGCCCAATGTTCTCAATGCCTCCACCCTCGCCACCTCAAAGTAGGTCGGGTAGTTGCCGTAGTAGGCGTAACCCATGCGGTCGGTTTCGGCGTAGCGAACCCTCATTTTATGTGTTGTAACAAACATTTTTTGAATAATTAAATATCTATTTATCAGTTAATTAATAACTTTTTATCAAGGGAAAATGAACTCATATAATAAATTGCTAACAACAATATTTTTTGTAAATCAATAGGTCTTAGGTTTTTTTTCAACATATTTAATTGACAATTTAGCGGTCCGAAAGAGCGACTGTTTTAGTGCCCCCTGAAGCCAAGCGACAGTCCTGTTTCGGCACCACAAATTACTAACCTAAACGCAACAATGGAGCGCACCGCCGAAGCCGTATGGAGAAACTGTCTGAACTATGTTCAAGACAACATCAGTCCACAGGCTTTCAAGACGTGGTTCCTGCCGATTAGGCCCATGAAGCTTCAGGGTAAGATCATTACCCTACAGGTTCCTTCTAAGTTTGTCTACGAGTGGCTCGAAGCCAACTACGTCAAGCTTCTAAAATCAGCGATTACCAAAGAAATGGGCAGCGACGCCCGCTTGGTCTACTCCATTGTGATGGACCAAGAATCCGCGCACCTAGGAACCTCCAACATGGACATTCCGTCGGCAAACCGAGGCCCCGTAGAGAATCCTCAGGTTTCTTTGCCTGCGCGCATCGGAGACGACGGGATTCGCAACCCCTTTGTGATTCCCGGTTTAAAGAAGGTTCATATCGAGTCGCAGCTGAATCCAAACTATAGTTTCGAGAACTTTATTGAGGGAGATTGCAATCGTCTAGCACGAAGCGCTGGCTATGCCGTGGCTCAAAAGCCGGGCGGAACATCCTTTAATCCCTTGCTTCTCTACGGAGCCAATGGATTGGGTAAGACCCACCTTGCCCATGCAATCGGCATTGAAATCAAGGACCGATTCCCCGAGAAAACGGTGCTTTATGTTTCGGCCGAGCGGTTTACCCAGCAGTTTATTGACTCGATTCGCAACAATACCAAGAACGATTTTGTGCACTTCTACCAGCTCATCGATGTGCTCATCATGGACGACGTGCATTCTTTTGGCGGAAAGGAAAAAACCCAAGACGTATTTTTTGAAATTTTTAACCACCTCCACCAGCAGGGCAAGCAAATCGTGCTAACCTCTGACCGGGCGCCGGTGGATCTTCAAGGAGTGGAGCAGCGCCTGCTCTCGCGCTTTAAGTGGGGTCTTTCTGCAGACCTTCAGCGCCCAGACCTCGAGACTAGAATGGCTATTTTGCGCCAAAAGCTCTATGCAGACGGCATTGAGATGACCGACGACGTGATTGAGTACCTGGCCTATTCCATTACCAACAACGTGCGCGAACTCGAAGGAGCCCTTATCTCGCTGCTGGCGCAATCTTCGTTGAACCGCAAGCGCATTACCGTGGAATTGGCCAAGTCGATGATTGACAAGTTCGTCAAAAACACCACCCGCGAGATTTCTATTGACTTCATTCAAAAGGTGGTTTGCGACTATTTTGACATGCCCATCGAGTTGCTGCGCAGCAAGACGCGCAAGCGCGAAATCGTGCAGGCCCGTCAGCTGACGATGTATTTTGCCAAGCAGATGACCAAGAGCTCTTTAGCATCTATTGGACTGCAAATTGGGAACAAGGACCACGCCACCGTGCTGCACGCCTGCCGAACCGTCTCCAACCTGACCGAAACCGACAAGCGCTTTAGAATCTACGTGGACGACATCCGCAAAAAATTGACCCTGGCCTAAGCAGTGCCAAGCGATAGTGCCCATATGGCTAAGTATGGAACACTGCACCTAATACCGGTGCCCCTGGCTGAAGGCGGACGCTGGCTGGGCTCAGAACTTGAGGAACTTGTGGGTACTATCAAGCACTGGGTTGTAGAAACGCCCAAAACGGCTCGAGCCCAGTTGCGAGCCATCAATCCTCAAATTGATTTACCCAGTTTGGAGCTCTCGAGTTGGTCCAAGCATGGGTCCAACGAAGCGCTGACCCTTCTGCAACCCTGCCTCAGCGGGGATCCGATGGGTTTAATTTCTGATGCCGGTGCCCCTGGAATGGCTGATCCGGGCGCTGAGGTTGTCGCCAAGGCCCACCAGTTGGGCATAACCGTAGTTTCTTGGCCCGGACCCTCCTCCTTTCTTTTGGGATTGATGTCGAGCGGACTGAACGGCCAAAGGTTCCGCTTTCACGGGTATTTGCCCCACGATGCCAGCTTGCGGCGCGAGCAACTGAGCCGCATGGAGCGCGATGCCAACCAAGAAAGCCAATGGTTTATTGAAACCCCCTACCGAAATGCTAAGCTTTTTGGGGAGCTCCTTCAATTTTTGGCTCCGAGCACCAAGGTTTATGTGGGTTTCAACCTAACGGCAAGCCAGGAATGGTCTTGCACCAAGACGGTCGGCGAATGGTCCGCCACTCCCCTGCCCCCGCAGCTCGAGGCCAAAGCACCAGCCATTTGGGCCATTGGCCGTTAGGACAGCAAGACCACGCTACCTTTGAGGGGTGAACGATCGCACCATTGTTGCCCTGGCTACCGCCAGCGGATTGGGCGCCTTGACCGTCCTTCGGATCTCGGGCCCCGAGGCCCTGCGCATTGCGACCGAGCGATTTAAATCGAATTCAGGCTGGACCCCGCGGCAGTCGATTTTAGGAAAATTTCTCGACTCAGAGGGCAGAATGCTCGACGAAGGCCTTGCTACTTTTTTTAAGGGACCATGGTCGTTCACCGGAGAGGACGTCGTGGAATTTGGTCTTCATGGATCCCCTTTTATTGCCGCTCAAGCCGTGGAGGCCCTCATCGCCAGCGGCGCAGAGCTCGCTGCTCCGGGAGAATTCACCCAACGAGCCTTTGCCAACGGCAAGCTTGACCTCGCTCAAGCCGAGGCGGTTGGGGATTTAATTGCCGCCGAGTCGCGCGCGGGCCACGAACTGGCCCTCAAGCAGCTCAAGGGGAGCGTATCGAAGCGATTGAGTGAACTCCGGCGTGAGTTGACGGACTTTGCGGCCCTAATCGAATTGGAACTCGACTTTGTTGAAGAAGACGTGGAGTTTGCCAACCGGACCCAACTGCTGGCCCTATTGGAGTCCGCCATGAGGCAGAGTGCAGAGATGCTTGCGACCTTTAGGCAGGGTCAGGCGATGCGCGACGGGATTCCCTTAGTGATCATTGGACCGCCTAATGCAGGCAAAAGCACGCTTTTGAATCGTTTGCTGCGCGAGAACCGTGCCCTTGTGAGCGATGTTCCCGGAACCACCCGCGACAGCGTCGAAGAGCGCTTCAGGCTGGGCGACTACCTGTTTCGACTAATCGATACGGCTGGAATTCGGGAAGCGTCCGATGCCGTGGAGCGTATGGGCATCGAGCGATCTTGGATGAAGCTTCGCGAGGCACACCTGGTTTTGGTGCTGTTTGACCCCATGGACGGCGACCCCCGTGATGCAGCCGAACTGCTCAAGGTCGTTGAGCGCGAAAACCCCGAGGCCGCGGTTCTTTTGGTTCTGAGCAAGCGGGATTTGTGGACTGGGGACATCACCTTGGACTTCCCAGCGCACCTCGGACTGGGCCTTGACGACAGAGATTTAGATAAATTGGAGTCCGCATTAATTGGTTTAATTGAAGCGAATCAAGTGCAGGGAGAGGTAATGATTGCCAACATCAGGCATGCCAACGCGCTCAGGGCGAGCCTAGAAGCCTTGACGCGGGCGCGAACCAGCCTCGAGGCCGGTACCAGCGGAGAACTCGTGGCCTACGACCTTCGCGACGCCTTGAGGCACCTGGGCAGCATTACGGGAGAAATTACCGCAGACGACCTGCTAAGCTCCATTTTTAGTAAGTTTTGCATCGGCAAATAGCCTGGGAGCTTCGTTTGGCCAACCACTGCCTTGCTGAGGTTCAGACCAGAACCCAAAGAAAGCTCAGGTAGGTCGCAAAGAAAAAGACCCAAAACAGCTTATAAAAGCGTTTGACACTGGTCTGGTCGTCAAGACGAACAGTCCGCACAAGAATCAAAAAAGCCAGGCCTAGTGCCGATAAACTGAGCAATAATAAGGGTTCGGACTCCTGAAAGCTCCAGTATATGCAGAAGGCATAGGCAGCGGTGACCAGTGCAGCACCCCAGTAAAGCGCAATTTTGGGCGAATACAGCAGCGGGAAGGTTCGGTAGCCAAAATGAGCGTCCCCTGCTCGATCGGGCAAGTCCTTATACCAGGCAATGGCTAAACTAAAGGCAGAAATAAACAGGGTAAGCGGGTAAACCACCGGCTCGATGGTATAGCTAGGATCAAGCATGCCCGAAAAATGCAGTGCCATGCCCAAATTCACCAGTACGCCCCTTACAATTGTTATGGATAGCGCGGCCGGCAAATGATGCTTTTTAAATTGAATCGGCGGCAGAGAATAAGCAATTCCCAAAAACAGAATTACCACGATCAGCAGCAGCAGCAACCAATGCAGAAGGGCTGCGGCAACGAGGGCGATGATGCCTGAGGCAAGCACAATCTTTTTTGCGGAATTTGCGTCCAACTCCCCCGAGGCTATGGGCAATTCGGGCTTGTTAATCTTATCTAATTCTACGTCAATGACTTGATTTAATCCGGTGATGCAGACGTTGCAGGCTAAGGCAGAGATTAGTGTGACGACTAGAATATACCAATGGTTGTATAGGCTGCCCCCCTGCAGCAAGAACAAGACGATGATGCTAAGGGTTGATCCAATGATGGTGTGGGGGCGGCTGAACCTCCAAAGAATGCTTGCGGTCATGATAATATGGGTTGGGCCGATAAAACGATGAGGTTGCCACGCAGTTGCGGAATCCGTTCTACGTGAATCACGTACTCGCTGCTAGAAATACCCCGAACAAGGTCTTGGTATTGCGCACTAGTCTTGCTTTTTAGCACCGAAAGCCAGCCGTCCCAGGCCACTGTAGCAAGCTGAATGGGCACGAGGTAGGTGGTCGCAATCCGCAAAAAAGAGAACGGATGAATTGCCCAGGCGCTGAGCGGCTGCACCAATAAGGCAGCCAAAGTGACCTGAATAAAGCTAAGTAAAGAGGGTTCCAAAACTTCTGCAATGATAAATCCAGCCTTGGCCTCTTTCATCTTGATGATGATTTGTTTTTGTTCTTGAGTCGTGAAGTGGTGAAAGGCATTGAACATGCTGTACTGCTGACCTGCCTCAGGTTGAAAGTCAAGAAGGTTAAGGGGCTCAGGGTCGTACTTAATATACTTTAAAACCTCCTTTGAGGCTGAATTGGGATACCAATCAGTGAGCCTAAAAAAGATCGGATCAGTAGCCTTCTTCTTAAGGTACAAGGCGGGCCAACCGCTTCCGCTCGCGAGGTCAATCCATTGGTTGGAGGGGAACCCTTCCATTATTTTACCCAGAGGCCGGTACACTGCTAAGGAGGCGCTGATCCATCCGACGTATTCCAGCTGCATTTTTCGCAAAACGGGAGGAAACCAAGAATAATCTTCCAGTTCTTTCAAAAACATGTGGTTAATTTACGCCTGATACCACCGAATGCCTTCTAGCGTACTTTTTTCTATTGCAGCTGCTGCTGTTTTGGCCTTCACTGTATTCATTGAGTTCGCAATCCGCAGGACTTGGCTGCCCTTTTTTTTAGGCAGAAAGCTGCTCCACGTGCTGGCCATCGGCACCACTGCCTGGATCATTGACCTAAGCCAGGAATCGCGGACTTTGGGCTTCGTTCTGGTAACCATTGGCATTCTTTTGATGGTTGTTCTGCTGAATTTTAAATGGTGGCTCCAGCAAGAGTTCTCTTATGGAATTGCCTTGTTCCCAATTTCCCTAGGCGCTTTGCTGGCGCTCGGCGCTTCGGCAAGTTGGGTAGCGACCGCCGCTTGGGTCCTTGCCCTGAGCGATGCCAGCGCTGGATTAATAGGCAGACGATGGGGCGCGCCCAAGATCATTTTTTTATCGGAATCAAAGTCCTACCAAGGTGCCTTTGCTTTTTTTGCCACTGCCTCCGTAGTAATGGCTCTTCGATTCCCCGATTTGCATCTGGGATGGTGGCTTCTTCTTTCGTTGATTCCCACCCTGACTGAACTTTTCTCCTGGCGCGGGAGCGATAATTTCTTTCTGCCCATAGTTACCCTTGGCTGGATTCAATTGATTCTTGACAGCCCCTACCTAGGGTCATGGATTGAGGTGCTCGCCGGCGGAATAGTGGTGCTCCTGCTTGCCTGGTTCGTTCAACGCAGAAACTGGTTGGACCATACCGGGAGTTTAGCCGCCTTGTGGATTGCGGCGATTCTGTGGATGAGCGGCGGCTGGAAGGCCCTGTCTGCCCCAATTTTTCTATTGGCTGTGGGATCCGTCACCGGCAAGCTGATTCGTTCGACCCACGCGTCCGAGAAAAGGTCCGCGACACAGGTGTTTTCCAATGGCCTCGTTGGGGTGGCACTCTACATGCTCTATGGAATGACTGGGCAGTTCCATTGGCTTCTGCTCGCCTGGGGCTCTTTTGCGATCAGTGTTTGCGATACCATTAGCAGCGAAGTGGGCGTTGCCGTTGGCGGACGCACCTATAATGCGCTAACGCTCCGCAAAATGGCTCCGGGTCTTTCAGGCGGAATTTCTCTCGCCGGAACGGCAGGAGGTTTGGCTGCTTTGCTGCTTTTGGTACTTTTTCTGGGTAGTATTTTGCCCGTAAGCCCGATTCAGTTGCTTTGGGTTTTGGGCACTGGATTTATTGGCATGCTGATAGACAGTATTTTAGGCAGTAAATGGCAGGCCTTATGGAGGCAGGGTGAGGCGTTGAGTGAGGTTTCAAGCAATAGTCCGCAAGAAGTCTTGGTCAAGGGCTTGCCTTGGCTCGACAACCACTGGGTAAATTTTTTGAGCAATGGAATTACCATGGCCTGCTCCTACCTGGCTTATGCCTGGTTTTTTCTATGACTAACCACTGATGAACTAGCAATGAACATCGTATCAATCTTTAGAATCGTCGCTGTGAGCGAAGGCTACAGCTACCTGGCATTTGCCGCAACCATGCCATTGAAGTACGGATTGGGAATTCTCTGGCCCAATAAGATTGTGGGAGCCACCCACGGAGCATTGTTTCTCGCATTCATGGTTTTGCTTCTGTTGGTTTGGGTCCGCGAGCGGTGGACGATTGGCCGGGTTGCCGCCTTTGGACTGGCTTCGCTCCTGCCCTTTGGTACTATTTGGTTGGATCGACGGATTTTTGCCAAGAAATAAACAGTTTAGATTGTTGGTGTTAAGGCATCTAGCTAATTCTTTGCTTTTGATTATTTATTATCGCTTCAAGGCCAGCGATGTTTTTATTTAAAGTAATTTTGCAGCCAATTAAAAAAATAAACTATGAATAAATCCTTTTTTGCTGCAGCCCTTATTGCTGTAGCCGCCGCATCCTGCTCTAACAAACAAGGCGAAGACGTCGACGCTACCGCTTCAGTGGCCTACACGGTTGATGCCGCATCTTCTACCGTAGAGTGGAAGGGTGACGTGGTTGGAGTGTACAGCCACAATGGCATTGCCAAACTCGCTTCTGGAACCGTTGAAGTTGCCGACAGCGCAATAGTTGGTGGAATGTTCACCATCGACATGACTACGATTTGGCCTACCGACAGCGCTTCGTACAAGGACCAAGACGGTGGCCGCGCAAGCGACCTAGTGGGTCACTTGATGACCGACGACTTCTTTGGAGTTGATTCGTTCCCAACTGCTACGTTTGAAGTAGTTAGCGCTACTGCAACTACCGTGAGCGGCAAACTCACTGTAAAGGGAGTTACGGTTGACGAAGAGCTTGAAATCACCAACATGGAGGTTACCGAAGCCGGTTTGACCTTCACTGGCGCCTTGACTTTTGATCGCCAAAAGCACGGAGTTAGCTGGAAGCATTTTGTAAAGGACTACGTTCTTGCTGACGAAATCGCAATCACCTTCACGGTTGTTGCTGCTCCAACACTTTAATACTTAACAAAGTTTTAAAACGAAAAGCCCCGCCATTGGCGGGGCTTTTTTTATGCACTGCAGCCAGGCAACTAGGGACTAACCAAGTTTAGACTGACGTTGAAGTAGAGCGGGTTGCCGAGAACGTTGGTCTGGGCATAGGAATCGTCTCTCAAGAGGCCGAAAGCCCGATAAATCTCAACGCCATCGACCAACCGATCGACGTCGAAGCGGTACTGAAAGCGGTAGCCTGCCTGAACAGAAAGCCATATAAAGTCCTTAAGCGAAAACTCATAAACCATGCGGAATCGGGCCTCTCCGCGGCGAATTTCTAGGTCTTCGTTGCGAAGGTCAACACCGCTTGCCGGATCGCGCCACAACCGATAGGACTGCCCCTCTAGTTCATAGCCCGCAAAGATCATGTTTCGCGGATTAATCGTGCGGCGCACGTGGGCGCGGGCCGGGAAGAGCACTTCGGCACCCCACTTGTTTAGGGCATCGGTGGAATTGTAAAGAACTACAGGGATGTAGTTAATCTCTCCCACGCGGTAGGTGCGCGCAAGGCCCAATCCCCACTGCTTCTTCTCGGTCGGACGGCGACCGTAGATCAATGCTGCAGAGTACCGCAGGTATTGAGCAGGCATGAACTCGATACCGTAGGTTCCGCTCAAATCCGCAGAGCCTTGAAAGAGCAGGAAGTTCTTGCGGTCGAGTGGCTTAAACACTGTGGTGTTAACTCCCGTGGTTCGCAGACCATGCTCCGACAGGGTCTGGTGCAGTAGGTTCGATTCCGTTGTCGGCGGTTCGTCGTAGGCATATTGGGTATTCCAGTAGTTTGCTCCCATTTGCCAGACCAGGTTGGTCTTCGAAATAACGGGTATGTTAAACCCAGCGCGTACGCCATAGGTGGCATTTACTTTAGCTTGGCTGCCACGACTTACTACCATTGGCTGACCATTGGGGTCTAAGGCATAAGTACCATCTTCTACCTTAAAAATATTACTAGCAGAGAGGTTGTAGGCCCCCTGGTAGTCGTAGCCCAGCGAAATTAGCTTGGCAGGGCTTAGGCCCTCAATTTTGGGACTGCAAAAGCGCTTCGCTCCGGCGTCTACAAAACCAAGGTTGTCGTACTGGCTAAAGTCGTCTTCGGCAGCCGATGAAGAGTCGGACTGGGCCCATAGAGTTCCTCCAATGGACGACGCGAGGGCTAAAGCCCAAATTCTGCGGCGCATCATTTTTTAGCAGGCGCAGTGGCTAGCCTCTTCCACACGTCGGTACGGCCAAGGGCCTGTACTCCAATGTATCCGCGAATATCCAGGGTGTTTTTATCCTTCATCTTGATGACGCAGTTGTAGGTGCTTCCGTTGAGCGGATCATAGATAGTACCCTCAGACCAGGTTCCGTCGGTTTGGTAGACGAAGTCCTTGAGCATGCGGTAGCCCTTGAGCGGAACATTTTTGAGCGCTGCATCAGGGTTGTTCTTGTCGGTTTTGGGCAGGTTGGTCTCTGGGTCGTTGGGTTCGATGAGCCACACCACTCGCCCGTAGTACTTGGTGCCAATCTTGTCAATTTTAATGCGCGAGCGGCCGTTACTGGGTTCCCAGACACCGATCAATTTGTCACCAGGAGATTCTTGAAGCTCAAAATTGAGCGAGGTGAAGGCAATTAAGGCCGAAGCGGCCCAAAGGGATAGTTTGCGTAGCATAGGTTGTTTAGGATTTAACGGTAAGGTCTAGGGTAAGATTTATTTTAAAGCTGCGGTTGCCTTCGTAGAAGTCTTCGGCGAGGTCCGCGTCGAGAACCAGGTAGACGGTGCCACCCGATACCAGAGTTCCAAGTTCCGCGTCGGGAGCGACATCTAGGGCCACCGAGGCGGATTCTGCAGGCAGCGGATTTTTGAACGCCACCTCTTGCATGGCCACTTCGGCATCGTCGCTGGCAAAAGAGAGCACCAGAGAACGCACCATTGCAAAACCTAGGCTGTCGCCCGGAGCCACCGTTGCGCTTGTCAGGCGCGCATCCGAGATGAGCATTCCCTCTTCATAGGCATCGCCAAGAATCGATTTTAGGTCAATTTCGAGGCTGTACTGCCCTTGGTTCGGACCTTCAAATAAGGGACCTTCAAGGGTTACGTTGAGGTCGTTAACGGCGTATTCGTGAACGGTACCCGAGCCGGAACAGCCCCAGACCAGTAAGGCTGGAAGCACCATGGTACCGGCAATGCGGAGGATGTTTTTAATCATTTTTGGATGGAATTAAGTTTCGAATATATACCCAAAAGGCGATTGAGAACGATTATTGGCGATAATTTTTAGGTTCCGACAGCCTGCAGCACATTAGCGCATAATTTTAGGCTAGCATGCACAACCCCATCGCGCTAAAGGCAAATTCGCCTCAGACTGTCATAGAATCTGCACGATTTGAATGCACTAATCCCATAGACTTTAGGTTCGAATGAAGTCCGCCCTAATTGTACTGCTCGCAGGCCGAGGAATGCGGTTTGGTGGCCCGAAGCAGCTTGAGCCAGTGGGGCCTAATGGCGAATGCATCGCAGAGCTCAGCGTGAGGGATGCCGCTCTGGCTGGATTCACGGGGGCAATTCTGGTAATTCGCGAGGAGCACCGCGCACTTTGGGAGGCCAAAACTTGGCCGATTCCGACCTCTATTGCGATTCAGTACCAAGCCCTCGGAACCGGTGATGCCTTGGGCATCGGCATGAAGTTGGCCGATTCCTTGGGCTACGACAATTGGGCCGTGGCGAACGGCGACGACTACTATGGTCCGATTTGGAACGAGGCCTACCGCCTTCTAGCTCTGGGCTTGAATGCAGCCCTCGCCTACCCGCTTAAAAGCGTGTGCAGCCACTCGGGCTCGGTAAGCCGGGCAATTTTGCACCAGAATGAAGACCGTCTTTTGACCAGCATCGAAGAGGTGCACAACCTTTACCCCGAGGATGCTGCTCGATTGAACAACCCTTGGGTTTCTATGAATGCATGGGTATTTCAGAAGGAACTGCTTCAATGGTGGCCTAAAGCGCCAATGCAGCACCAAGGCGACCGTGAATTTGGAATCCCCGATGCATTGCGCCTCGGAATTTCCAGGGGCGCATCCATCGCGGTGGCACCTGTGGGCGAAACCTGGATTGGAATGACCCATGCGGCAGACAAAGAGGCCGTTTTGATGTACTTTAAGGGCAGTTAAAACCCCTTGAACCCATGAATCGTCGCGATTTTTTGCGGACCACTGGCTTGGCCACTGCCGGTGCTGCTATGCTTCCGTCCTACCTCTATGCCTTGTCACCCGAGGTTCGAAAAACCATTCGTGTAGGATTCATTGCCACCGGCCTCCGGGGGCAAAACCATCTTGAACTCATGCTTCAACGAGACGACGTTGAGGTCGTAGCCCTTGCCGATCCCCAAGCGCATATGCTGGCTTCTGCAGTGGGTATGATTGCAAAGTCCGGCAAAAAAGAGGCAAAGACCTATGGCAATGGGCCCAAGGACTACCTGAACATGCTCGCAAAAGAGCGATTGGACGCCGTTTTTGTTAGCAGCCCCTGGGAGTGGCATCGCGACCACGGCGTCGCTGCCCTTGAGGCCGGAGTGGCCGTGGCCATGGAAGTTAGTGGAGCAATAAACCTCAAGGATTGCTGGGATTTAGTGGAGGCAAGCGAGCGCAACCGAACTCCACTCATGGCGCTTGAAAACGTGTGCTACCGCCGCGACGTGATGGCGGTCTTGAATATGGTTCGCCAAGGAATGTTTGGCGAACTGGTTCACGGGCAAGGCGGATACCAGCACGACCTGCGTGGCGTTCTGTTTAACGACGGCAAATCACCCTACGGCAAGGGCGTTGAATTTGGGATGGAACGTGGATACAGCGAATCCCAATGGCGAACAGACCACTACGTCAAGCGCAACGGAGAGCTTTATCCGACGCACGGACTGGGCCCGGTAGCGGCCATGATGGACGTCAATCGGGGCAATCGTTTGACGCATTTGACTTCTATGGCAAGCAAGTCGCGCGGATTAAACGACTACGTTACCCGCCAAGCGGGCAAGGATCATCCGAATGCAAAGGTGAATTTTGCCTGCGGCGACATTGTTACAACCACCATTGGTTGTGCCAACGGCGAAACTATTCTACTTACCCACGACACCTCCCTTCAGCGGCCCTATAATTTAGGCTTCCGAGTTCAGGGTACGCGCGGAATTTGGCAGGACTTCGGCTGGGGAGGCCTCGACCAAGGCCACATTTACTTTGAAGATTCGATGAAGCAGAGCCACCGCTGGGCTAATACGGCTGAGTTGATGAAGACCAATGACCATCCGCTCTGGGCCAAGCATTCTGAGGCAGCTGCGGGCGCGGGGCATGGCGGAATGGACTACTTCGTCGACAACGCCTTCATCGAATGCCTCAAGCGCAACGAGCCATTCCCCTTTGACGTCTACGACCTGGCCACGTGGTACTCGATTACGCCCTTGTCAGAAAAGTCCATAGCAGAGGGATCCGTGCCCCAAGAAATTCCCGATTTCACCCGCGGATCTTGGCAGGAGCGCAAGCCCATTTTTGGGTTCTATGACCAGTATTAACTGGAGCGATTGGGGCAGGTCCGCGCCCGTCGCGCTGACCCCCGTCTCGGGCGGCCTCATAAACGAGAGCTTTCGTGCGGAATTTGGCTCTGGCGAAATCGTGTTCGCGCAGCGCATCAACCGCGGAGTATTTAGCGACCTGGGTGCCATAGAGCAGAATTTACTCCTCCTCAGGGCATCGTCCGCCTCGGAGCTTGTGGTAAACCCCATTCCACGCCTTGATGGCGGCATTCACGACGCGGACGGATGGCGAATCCAACCCTGGATTAATGAAGTCGCGCAGCATGCTCCACCCTATGCCTGCGGCCAGTTTTGGGGGCAATTCAACCGCTTGCTGAACGAGCGAGCTGCTCCGTGGAGGACGGTGCTTCCCAACTTTCACAGCGCAGCACTTCGATGGGCGCAATGGGCGAATGTGTGCCAAATGGTCCCTCTTGAGCATTCTGAGCTATACTCTGAATTAGAGGATCTTGCACCAACGTTTTTAAAGTTAGAGTCGAAGCTTTTGCCGGCGGTTCAGCACCACGATGCCAAGCGTGCCAACATGCTTCTAAGTGATCAAGGATTCCGCGCAATTGACCTCGACACCCTTCAACCGGGCTACCTCGGCAGTGATTTTGCCGATTTAGTTCGGAGTATGGCCGCAGCCAGGGCCGAAGATGATCCGAAGGGGAATTCAGCGGAGCCCGAAATCCTGCGCGAGCTATGGGACGGCTACCTCAATGGCTGGCCTGAAGCTGCCGTTCACGAGGACAGCCTGCGCCTCATGCCTGCCTATCTGAGTTGGGTGCAAGCCCTTCGTTTTGCGACCGATGCGGCAAACGGCAGCACCTACTACCGAATAGATTATCCAGAGCACAATTGGGTTCGCGCGCAGAACCAGTTGGAGCTTGTTCGTTCCCTACTGAAATTGATTAGGTTTACGGTATGAATATCCAGGTCCCCATTGAGGTAGTTGAGCGCTCTGAACTCAACGCCCGCCAACGCGAACTGCTCGAGCAGGCAATTGGGGCCTTGGATCATGCGCACGCGCCGTATTCCGGATTCCGGGTGGCCGCCGCAGCGCGCTTGGCCGACGGCCAAATCGTGACTGGGACCAACCAAGAGAACGCGTCCTATCCCGTCGGAATTTGCGCGGAGCGCGTGGCGCTGTCGACGGTAAACAGTATTGCTCCCGGGGCGCGAATCCTCGAAATGGTGGTGACCTACCGCCCGAGCAGCGGCCCAGGCCACAGTCCTCTTGCCCCCTGCGGGATGTGCCGTCAGGCCCTTGTGGAACAGCACGTGCGGCAAAAATACGCCCTGAGACTTATTCTGGCCGCCGAAACAGGCCCTGTTTGGCTATTGGGCAACGCCAGCGACCTATTGCCCCTCGCCTTTACTCCTTCAGACCTCGACTAATGTTTGCGCCTGCAGGACTCAGCATTTTTGCCGAGATGACGGCGCTCGCTCAACGCTACGGAGCGCTCAACCTCGCCCAAGGGTTTCCGGAATTTGGCCCTGACCCCGAACTCATAGCCGCCTTTCACCGGGCCTTGGACGCGGAATCCGCACAGTATGCACCCATGCCGGGGCTTCTAAGGTTGCGCGAAGCGGTTGCAGCCGACCAGTTGCGGCGAAACGGAACCGCCTACGACCCCCAGCATGAAATCACGGTGGTCCCTGGGGCGACCGTGGGTATCTTTTCAGCCATCCAGGCCCTGTGCGGTCCGGGAGACGAAGTCATTCTGCTCGAGCCCGCCTACGATTCCTACCATCCCGCGGTGGTGATGTCGGGTGCGGTACCCGTAGCGGTTCCGCTTGAAATTGCCGCAGAGCGGGTCAGCGTCCATTGGGATGCACTTGCCGCCGCGGTGACCCCGCGCACCAAAATGATCGTGGTGAACAGCCCGCACAATCCGACGGGAATGGTCTGGACCCACCAAGACTGGGCAGAGCTTGCAGCTCGAATTCCTGAAGGTGCAGTGGTTTTGAGCGACGAAGTCTACGAAACCATGGTGTTTGACGGTGCTTCCTTGGCCAGCCCCCACCATAACCCGAGCTTGCGGCACCGGAGCCTTCGTGCGCTGAGCTTCGGCAAAACCTACCACGTAACCGGCTGGAAGCTCGGCGTAGTCTTGGCGCCCGAAAACCTCAGTATGCGCCTTAGAACGGCCTACCAGTTCATCGCCTTCTCGGCGTCAACGCCCGCCCAGCATTCCGTGGCCGACTTTCTTGCGTCACGCCCCGACTACCCCAACTACCTCGCGGATTTTTTTCAAGCGAAGCGCGACCTGCTCGCCGCATCGCTGAAAGAGAGCGGATTTCGAACGCTTCACAGCGCGGGGAGCTACTTTCTTTTGGTGGACTACTCCGCAGTAAGTGACCTAGCGGATCGTGAATTCGCCGAACAGCTCACCCGGGAGGCAGGCCTAGCCACTGTTCCGTTGAGCCCGTTCTATAGGGTTCCGCCCAAAGAGGAGCGAATGCTGAGGCTTTGCTTTGCCAAAGAGGACGCCACGTTGCGTGAAGCAGGTCAGCGCCTCCGCACCTGGAAGCAATCGTAGCTTCAGGGGTATGAACGCCCCGCCGCAATCTCATCCACCACCGAGGGGTCGAGCAGCGTCGTCGTGTCGCCAAAATTTGACGTGTCTCCCTCTGCAATTTTGCGAAGAATTCGACGCATGATTTTACCCGATCTCGTTTTGGGCAGGCCACTGACAAACTGAATCTCGTCCGGCTTGGCGATCGGACCAATAATCCGACTCACGGTTGCTGCAATGGCTTGGCGCGTGCG
>DBBY01000003.1 GCA_002292855.1 Flavobacteriales bacterium UBA972
GAGGTTCGCGCGCACTTTGCCGCGTGGGCCGAGCCTGCCTACCGCGCGGATCAGGTCTACGATTGGCTTTGGTCCAAGGGCGCCCAGAGCTTCGAAGAAATGAGCAACCTGCCCAAGGCTCTTCGGATTAAACTGACCGAGGAATTTGAGTTCCGTCCTCAGCGCATTGAGTCGGTGCAGCGTTCGACCGACGGAACACTGAAGAATGCCGTGCGCCTGCACGACGGGCTTGTGGTGGAGAGCGTTCTGATTCCGACCGAGAAGCGCATCACCGCCTGCGTATCAAGCCAAGTGGGCTGCGCCATGGGCTGTGCATTCTGCGCAACGGCCCGCCTCAAGCGCATGCGCAACCTCGAGCCCGACGAGATTTATGACCAAGTCAGGGCCATCGACGCGCAAGGAAGGACCGTGTTTGGTCGCCCCCTCACCAACATTGTGTTTATGGGCATGGGAGAGCCCCTGATGAACTACAAAAACACCATCGAGGCCATCGACCGAATTACTTCGCCCAAAGGGCTGGGGCTGTCGCCCAAGCGCATCACCTTGAGCACGGTTGGATTGCCGAAGATGATTCGCAAGCTGGCCGACGACGGGGTTAAGTTCAACCTTGCCGTTTCGCTCCACAGCGCTCGTGATGAGGTTCGCGCCAAAATCATGCCCGTCAACGACGTGGCGCCCATTGAAGAGCTGCGGTCCAGCCTAGAGTACTGGTACGCCGCAACCAAGCGCAAGGTCACCTTTGAGTACGTGGTTTGGCGTGACGTCAACGACCAGCCCGAAGACATCCGTGCCCTGGTGGAGCTGGCCAAGCGCGTGCCCTGCAAGGTGAACCTGATCGAATACAATTCCATTGGCGACGAGCGCTTTCGTCAAGCCTCCCCCGAGGTGCTGCAGGATTACGTCGACGCCCTTGCGCGAATTTCGGTCTTGGCCAAGGTGCGGCATTCTCGCGGCAAAGACATCGACGCAGCCTGCGGACAGCTCGCGAACAAAAAACTCCCTGCCGAACTTAATTCTTTGGAATAAAAGCACCTTCGGCGCCATGCCTTGGGAACTAACTTTACCACTATGACCAAATCAATCCTGCTCGAGGCAATCGCTTCGGTAGCCAATGCCAGCGGAAAAGGACTTTTGGCGGACTCCGGCCACGTCAAGAACCTCCAAATTTTTGAGGGAGAGGTCATTCTCGACGTGGTCAGCGACTCGGCCGCCTTGGCCCAAAAAAAACGGCTTGAAGTGGATCTGCTGAAGGCGGTTCATAGCATCGACCCTAAAATTAAGGTCACGATCAATCTTGAGGTTCGCAACCCTGCTCCGGCAGAAAGCGCCAACCTTTTGCGCGGCAAGCCCATTGCCGGCGTCGAGCACGTTGTGGCCGTTGCTTCGGGCAAGGGCGGTGTAGGCAAGTCCACGGTCACGGCCAATTTGGCCGTTTCTCTCGCCAATATGGGCTTTAGCGTGGGCATTCTCGATGCGGACATCTACGGCCCGAGCATGCCCATCATGTTTGACGTGCAGCGCGCCGTTCCGGGCGGAATCGAGGTCGACGGCCAGCGCAAAATGGATCCGGTCGAGGCCTATGGCGTCAAAATCATGTCCATCGGATTTTTTGCTGCAACCGACCAAGCGGTGGTATGGCGCGGCCCCATGGCCACCAAGGCCCTGAACCAAATGCTTCAAGAAACCCACTGGGGCAGCCTTGACTTTTTGCTGGTCGACCTGCCTCCCGGCACCGGAGACATTCACCTCAGCCTGGTTCAGGCCCTGCCCGTGAGCGGAGCCGTGGTGGTCAGTACCCCGCAGCTTGTTGCCCTGGCCGACGCGCGCAAGGGAGTCGGTATGTTCCGCATGGATGCCATTCAAATTCCGGTTCTCGGAATCGTCGAAAACATGGCCTACTTCACGCCGCCCGCACACCCCGAGGAGCAGTACCACCTCTTTGGCCGCCATGGCGCTCGAAGCTTGGCCGAGCAGCTTGACGTTCCCTTCTTGGGCGAACTGCCTTTGGTGCAGTCCATTCGCGAGGCCGGAGACGTGGGCCGACCCGCTGCACTGCAGCAAGACGGCAGCGTGCGCGATGCCTTTACCGAACTCGCGCGCAGCGTAGTTTCTTCGCTTGCAGACCGCGTTTCAAACCTTCCGCCCACCGAGGCAGTGCGAATTACTACCATGGCCGGATGCCAAACCAAAAAGCGCCAAGTATGACCCTCGAAGAACGCATTGAGCAGGCATTGGCCGAGGTGCGGCCCTACCTCGAGAGCGACGGCGGCGGCATTGAATTGGTGCGAATCGAAGCGCCTCGCGTCTTCGTGCGCCTGCTCGGTGCTTGCCAGGACTGCAGCGTGAACCATACTACCATGAAGCTCGGGGTTGAAAACAGCATTCGAAGCCATGCTCCCGAAATTGAAGAAGTTGTTGCCTTAGACTATGGAGCCTAGCGTCGTTGTTTTGCTCGCGGGCGACTCGGGCGACGGAATTCAGTTGCTCGGCGGTGAACTGGTTCGTGCTGCGGCCCAGTCGGGCCGAGACGTGCGGACGTTCTCTGATTTTCCGGCCGAAATCCGGGCTCCGCAGGGCACCTTGAACGGCGTTTCGGGCTTTCAGTTTCGCATTGCATCCGAAACCATTCACGAGCCCGGCAGTTCGGCAGACTGCTTGGTTGCCTTCAACGCTGCAGCCTATGTGAAGTACCGAGACCGCCTCAAGCCAGGTGGCCTGCTCGTTGCGGCCCAAGAGGGCTTTGACGCGCGGAGTTTGGCTCTGGCCAAGCTTGCTGCAGGCCGCGACCTTCTTGACGAAGCGGCTGAACAGTTTCGAGTGCTCAATCTGCCCCTAAAGGACCTAACCCTGGGTGCTCTGCGCGAGCTTAAGCTCGGCCAGCGCGAAGCAATGCAATCCCGCAACATGCTGGTTCTGGGCGTGCTGGTTTGGATGTACGGCATTTCTGCCGAAGCAGTTGAAGCCGAGCTGCGCAGTCGATTCAAAAACAGTCAAAGCAACCTATTGGCCTACCGCGCAGGCTTGAATTTTGCCGAAACCCTGGAGGTTCAAGACTACCGCGTGGATTTGCCCGTCCACTCGGTGGAACGCGGAACCTTTAAAACAATCAACGGCTCTCAGGCTCTTGCCCTTGGGCTCGCGGCGGCGGCGCACCAGCTCGGTCGGCCGATGCTCTACGCGAGCTACCCGATTACGCCGGCCTCTGAAATTCTGCACGAACTGGCCAGG
>DBBY01000029.1 GCA_002292855.1 Flavobacteriales bacterium UBA972
TTGGCATTCGCGCCGCTCTTGCTCGTGGCCGCTGCCCTCCACCCCACTTCATGGCCTGGATTTTTGCGCGGACTTCCCCTTGCCCTTGCCATGATCGTCTTAGAATGGCGCCGGCAGTGGGAGCGACGTCAAATTCCCACAGTTGATAGGGGCCAGAAGCCCCAATTCAAAACCCGACAGTGGATCTACAAACTCATTTTGGCGGCAGGCCTCGGGCTGATTCCTTTTTTGTAAGCCGCTAGCGGAACACCGTGAGCATTCCTATGCGTTCCTCGACCAAGCCGTCGGGTAACCTAATGAAGACCTTGTAGGTGTAGGGCCCTGCAGGGACGGGCTCGCCTCCATAGGTTCCGTTCCATCCCCTGGAGTCTTCGTCGCTGTGAAAAACCTGGAGGCCCCAGCGGTTGAACAGAGCCCACTCAAAGCCTTCTACGCCCGTGGCATAAATCACAAAGCGCTCGTTAACCGCGTCTCCGTTGGGCGTGAAGGCCGAAGGAATGTACACGTAGTGGTCCATTTTAAGGTTTAAAGGGAAGGCAATGCTGTCGGTACAGCCCAGGGTATCGCTCACAGCCAAGCCAAGCCAGTAAGTTCCCGGTCGGCCGTACAGGTGGCGCGGATGAACCTTCGTCGAGGTGTCTCCGTCGCCAAAGTACCACCGCACCCGGTTGCTGTCGGTCGAAAAGTTCGCAAAAGAAACGTCGAGGGGGTTGCCTGGGGCCTGTATGAAATTGAAGGATGCGCGGGGCTGCGGAACCACCCAAGCATACACGGAATCCTCCGTTGCAATCAAGCAGTCGTCGGTCACGCGGTATCGGTACCAGGTGCTGGCCGATGGAGTAATGGACCAAAGGGAATCCGAAGGTCCGTTGATCCATTTAAAGTCGAGCTGACCCCGACCCAAACTGGCACGAGCCCTGAGGGTCACGCCATCTCCAGGGCAGAGGTAAAGCGTGTCTGAAGACGTTTGAATGGAATCGTAGGGGTCCACATAAATCGTGATGCTGTCGACGCGCGGAACCGTACTGCATTCGTCCCAACTGAGGTATCGGTAGGTCGTAGTCGTGGCCGGGGTCACCGTCAGGAGCACGGTTTGAAGACTGTCGGACTCCCAGTAGCCTCGCTTGAGGCCCTCTCCCCCTTGAATGCTCGCTCTAAGTCGCGTGCTCGAGCCCGGGCAATCGAGGGTATCGTTGCCCTGATCTATGGTCAATAAGGCCTGTACCCCAACCCTATCGCGAATCCAAATATCTACAGAATCCGCAGGGTAGACCGCGCAATCGGTAGAAACCGGCATCATGCGGACCCGCAAGAACTCCAGGGGTTCTGCGATTGCGTCGTCTATTGGTTCAAACCATAGGGTATCTGAGGTTTGGCCCGGAAGCAGTATTAAGGTATCGGGCAACACTCCTGCAAAATCGGCCGTTGTGGCCGTACCCACGTAGTTAAACTGGGCAATCAGAGTGTCGCTGGTGGCGCCCTTGCGGTTAAAAAGCAGGTAGCTCCGGGCACAGCCCTCGACCATTGCAGTGTCGGCAAAGGAGGCCCCAGAGTTGGTGGTCGGCGTAAGGTTGATTTCGGGCAGTTTAAAGGACCGCGCACCGAGGAATACGGCAGAATTGAGTATGCCGTCGCTCACGTCGGCAATCATTAGTTTGATGGTGTAGGGAATTCCGCAAACAACCCCTGCCCTGGCCTTAAATACGTCGGTGAAGCCCTCCATGGCGATAATGCTGGTTCCGCCCGTATTGGCGTTGTAGTAGGAGGCATGCGCCACATAATTGGGGTTAGCCGCCAGGCAATTGGAGGCAGAATTGCCTCCAGAGGGGAAGCCTTGGTTGATGGTGTTGACCGCTACCGGGGTGTTGGTGCCTGGAATGGTTGCCAGGTTCACGGTATCGATGCGGAGCGAACCGTTGGGGTTGTAGAGCGGTGCCCCGTTAATTCCCGGCCCGATGAGAAAAAATCCGAAGACGTCATTGAACGACGAGCAGGTGTAGCCCGTGTACTCCTTCGACGCAAAGATGTAGTCAAACTGCACGCTGTCGCCGCCGGCAAGAAAGTCAAATTGAATGGATGCGCGGTCGTACTGGTTTGAATTGGTCGAGCCAATTGCGTTGAGTACCGAGGTCAAATTCGCGCTCGGAGTTTGCGTCGGGAAGGTGGTAAATGTTCCCGTCTGGCCGGGCACCACGTCTATTGCGTCGGTCGTTACCATAACGATTCCGCTGTCGAGGCCAAAGGCGGGGTTGGCGCAGTTGAATTTGCCGAGCTGTACCGAGGGTGGCTGCGGCAAGGGGAGACCAAATTGATTTAAGGGCGAGTAGACTAAAAAATTGGGTCCAACTAAAACATTCTGCACCAACCACATGGGGTCGTTGCGCGGTGAAGTAGAATTCACCACGATGTTTTGGGCTTTGGCATTAAGTCCAAAAACTAAGACAATTATCAGGGCAATTTTTGGCATGATTCCAAGGCACAAGATACAAAGTGTAGTCCGCATGAATTGTACCTTAGAGGTATGATTGATACCTACGTTTCCCAGCACCGACAGCGCTTTCTCGACGAACTCTTCACGCTTTTGCGCTTGCCCAGTATTTCTGCCGACCCGGCCTACAAAGATTCTGTGCTCGCTACGGCCGATGCCGTCGCCGACTTTTTGATTAAAGCAGGCGCCCAAAAGGTAGAAGTCTGCCCAACGCCGGGGTATCCGGTCGTGTACGGAGAGTACCTAGTGGACCCGAGTCGACCGACGGTGCTGGTCTATGGGCACTACGACGTGCAGCCGGCTGACCCCCTTAACCTGTGGACCACCCCGGCCTTTGAGCCCGAGGTGCGCACTACCCCGATCCACCCCAACGGAGCCATTTTTGCCCGCGGTGCCTGCGACGACAAAGGCCAAGTTTTTATGCACATCAAGGCATTTGAAGCCATGGTCGCATTGGGCAACGTACCCTGCAACATGAAGTTCATGATCGAGGGCGAAGAAGAGGTCGGATCCAATAACCTGGAGCGCTTCCTGGTTGAGAACCGCGATCGCCTTGCATGCGACGTTATTTTGATTTCAGATACCGGCATCGTGGCCCCAGGCACGCCTTCGGTTTCGGTTGGACTGCGCGGACTCTCCTATGTCGAGGTAGAGGTAACGGGTCCGAGCCGAGACCTGCATTCGGGAATTTACGGGGGCGCTGTGGCGAATCCGATTAACATTCTGGCCGAAATGATTGCCTCGCTGCACGACAGCGACAACCGAATCACCATTCCCGGATTCTACGACCGGGTGCAAAGCCTGAGTGCAGACCAGCGGGCCGACCTCAATAAGGCTCCCTTTACGCTTGAAGAATATAAGGCCGCACTTGACCTTAGTGACATTCACGGAGAAACCGGCTACACCACGGTGGAGCGCACCGGAATCCGCCCCACGCTCGATGTAAACGGCATTTGGGGCGGCTACACGGGCGAGGGAGCCAAGACCGTAATTGCCTCTAAGGCCTTTGCCAAAATTTCGATGCGCCTGGTACCCGATCAGGATCCCGACGAGATTACGGAACTCTTTACCAAGCACTTTCTCAAGATTGCTCCGCCGAGCGTGCGGGTGAAGGTCAAGCCCCACCACGGCGGCCATGCCTACGTCTGCCCTACCGACCATCCGGGGTACCGCGCCGCGCACAAGGCGATGGCCGAAACCTTTGGCAGAGAGCCTATCCCCACCCGCGACGGCGGATCCATTCCCATTGTTGCCCTTTTTGAGCGCGAATTGGGAGTTAAGTCCATACTCATGGGTTTTGGGCTTGATAGCGATGCCATTCACTCGCCCGACGAGCACTACGGCATTGACAACTACTTTCAAGGGATCAGGACCATTCCCCGGTTCTACCTCCACTACGCCAAGGAGGCCAAGGCCTAGGCAGGCAAGAAATCAAAAAGGCGACCCCAGGGTCGCCTTTTTAGTTTAATTCCAAGTCTATTCTCAGGGCACGTAGAGTTGATGCACTCGATGCATCAGGGCGGTAATGTCCCTAAGCTCCATGAGCAGGCGGGTCTGAAGGTGCGACTGCCGCGTCGAAATTTCTCCGTTGCGGTAGGCCATGAGCTCGCGATCAAGGATGCGCTGGACCTCGGAGATAATGCGCCTCTTTGCCGCGAGCAGGTCGCTGTTGGACTCGGTCCTGCCGCTCTCTAAAGCCAATACAATGCGGCCAGAGTAGAGCGAGAATAGTGCAATGAGGTCGGCATAGGAAAGCAGGAAGGAACCATTGGGACGGGCGTGCAAATTCGCCAAATGCTCCTGCTGGGATTCCACCATAGCCCGGGCACTCTCGGTCATGTCGCAGACAAAATCAAAGGCCAAAAGGTGCTCTCGGTAGGACGCTGACCGTTCGCCCTTAAAATCGCGAATGATGCGAACCATTCTGAGCTCGAGTTGCTTGTGGCGTTTAAGTAACAAAACAACTTCTTTGCCCAGGCGCCGGGTTGTGCGCTTTTGGTTGTTTGCCAAGGCATCGGCCGCCATAACCACGATGTTGGCCGTGCGCTCAATGTCGGAACCCATGAGCAACCTGCTGCTCACAATGGGTTCCTCGGATTTTATAAGCTTTTCTACAGCATCCTCAAGCAAATTTTCGGCCCGCATTTGCTTCGAAAATCCCATGCTGCTCCTAATAATGAGTCCGGCGGCAAAGACCGTCAAAACCAATGCGGCGATGAACTCGCCGTAGTACAAGAATGCGGCAAAAATCATGGAAGCGGTGAAGGCAATTACTGCCGTTAACAGCCAGCTTCCAATGACACTTACCACGCCTGCAACCCGGTACACCGCGGATTCTTGACCCCATGCACGGTCTGCCAGGGAGGTTCCCATTCCAACCATGAATACTACAAAGGTGGTGCTCAAGGGCAAGCCCAAACTTGTCGCATAGGCAATCAAGGTGCTCGCAATCATGAGGTTTACACTTCCCCTAACGAAATCAAAGGCCGGCTGAGCTTGTTCTTGATCTCGAGCGAGCTTTGATGGAGCAAACCGTGAATCCGTCCAAGCCTTAGACGACAGGGGCACCACAGAACCCACCATTTTTGCCAAATTCTCCACCAAAGAAGTGATGGATCGACTCAAAACGTTGGGCTTGAACTTCTCAGAACCCTCCCCCTGCCTTGCAAGGTTAATTTCGGTTTCAGAAACTTTGCGCGACTTGGCATTGAACCAAAGAGTCAAAATCATTACTAAACCCGCTAAAAGTAGAATGGAGAGCGGCGTAGTAACCTCTTCTTGCAGGGCGCCCATCATTAGTTCGCGCGGATCCATACCGCTCGAAGCATAGAGACCGTAGGCTTGCATGGCCGCTAAGGCTGGACCTATGAAATTCACCAGGTCGTTGCCTGCAAAGGCCATAGACAAAGCAAAGGTGCCAAAAAGAACCACATACTTAAGGGGATTAATGCCGCGGTATACCGCAATCTGAGCGATGGCACTGAATCCGACCAAAAAGGCAAGGAGCAGGAAGTTCTGGTGAAGCGTTAACCAATTGATTAAGTCGGCATCAAACAAAACACTTCCCTTTAGCCCCTTAAAGATTAGAAAATTGAGAATCAACGTCGCCGCTGCGCCGCTGAAAATACCACCGAACCACCGGAGGGTATGCTCGAGTTTGTTGGTGAACACTAAGCGGGTGAGCCACTGAACAAGCAATCCGGCGATAAAAGCTATTCCAACCGAAGAGAAAATCCCATAAATAATGGTCAAGGTACTCGAGATATTAATGTACTCCGAGAAGAGAAAGGGATCTAATCCGCGCTCCAATGCCGTCAAGAATCCGATGGCAACACCCGCTCCAAACAGCTCAAATACAAGGGATACTGTGGTTGAAGTGGGGATTCCTAAGGTGTTAAAGACGTCCAAAAGAATGACGTCAGTGAGCATTACCGCAACAAAAATGAAGAGCAGGCTGTGAAAAGAGAAAAACGCCGGGTCAAAAACGCCCTTGCGCGCAACCTCCATCATTCCCGATGAGAAGAGTGTGCCCAAGACCACCCCCATGCTTGCAACTACTAAAATTGTTCGGTAGCTCGCTGCGCGAGTTCCCAAAGCGGAATTCAAAAAATTTACTGCGTCGTTGGCAACACCAACAATTAAGTCTAATGTTGCTAAACAGAGCAGCAGAATAACCAGTAGAAAGTAAGGGTCCATGGAGAACAAAGTTACTCGACTTAGGCAAGGGCCTGTATTACCCTCAGGTTAAAAAGCTTTGACCTGCTTGTAATAAGCCGGAATTACCGAACCAGAGGCCAACAGGATTTTATAGAACCTGCCCAAAAGCTTTAAGGTACTGAGGCTCCCATGCGGCTAAATCCAGCGAATCACCCGCGTGAATGCAGCGACTCGCCGCCGCAAGGGCGTGGCGAGCTCGGGCGAAGCGAACCCCAGTGTCGCGCAGGCGCGGCCAATGCTCCAAAGATTTTTCGACGCCGTCACCCCCAGCCCAGGCAGCGGGTCGGTCGGCCCAAGATGCATCAATTATTTGGGGACGGTCTTGGCTAATGCGCTTGCCGGAACCCTCAAAAAAAGCCTCATAGACTTCCATCCTGCGGGCATCCATTGCAGTCCAAATAGAAAGGGCTTGATCCTCCTTCTGCGCTTCCTTTAGTTCTTCTTGTACCGCTTCCGCCAGCATTTCTAAAGAACTGACTCCGTAGCAGGGAATTCCCCAGGGGAGGGCCAAACCCTTGGCCGCAGAAAGGCCAATGCGCAAACCCGTGTAGGAACCCGGGCCTTGACCCGCCGCAATTCCAGTGAGGTCGCGAACCCTAAGACCCGCAGAGGCCAAGACCTCCAAAATCATGGGGTGCAGTGCTTCTGCATGACGATAGCCCTGAATACTGAGTTCCTCGCGTTCAGCTATAATGGAGCTTCCCTCGGCAACCGCCACGCTGCAAAGGCGCGAAGAGGTTTCTATCAGGAGCAGCGGCATTTATTCGTCTTTGCCTCGGGTGACCGCGGAACCGTCCTCGAGCTTGCGCGACACCGCGTCAAAGGGTCCGCGCACCACCTCTTGGCCCAGTTTAAGGCCCTTAATTATCTGAATAAACTCGTCGTCTTGAATTCCGATGCTGACCTCAACCTGGCGAACCGTTGACCCGTCAACCACAAACACCACCTCACGAGGCGCTGAACTGGCGCTGTCGGCACGCACTGCTACTGCTTCCACGGGGACCACTAAAACCCCTTCAGCACGCTTGGTCCTGACCTCTACGGTAGCGGTCATGCCACTGCGCAAGGGTTGCTGCCCGTAGTCTGCAACCAGCGAGGCATAGCTCGCCGGATCAACCTCTAGAGTGACCTTAAAATTGGTCACTTGGTTTACACCCGCAGCAGCATTGACGTTGGCCGCGTTGCGCACTTCAGTAACGACGGCCTTAAAATCATGCCCGAGGTAAGCGTCTGCCTTCACGGCGGCGGAATCTCCAACCTTGACACGTACAATGTCGTTTTCATTGACTTCGACCACAACCTCCATGCGGGTCAGGTCCGAAATCCGCATAAGTTCCGTTCCCGCCATTTGCGCCGTTCCCACAACGCGCTCGCCAAGCTCCACATTGAGCCCGGTTACCGTGCCGTCCATTGGCGCAATTAAGCTCGTACGCTTGAGGTTGTCGCGCGCTTCTTTGAGGGAATTTTCGGCGGACTTTACCTGAAATTCTGCCGACTTGACCGTCAATTCTGCGACCTGCTGCGCACGCTGAGCGGACTCCCACTCTGCCTTAGAAAGTACGTTTTGCTCAAAAAGCCCCTTACTACGCAGGTATGCAGCCTGAACTTCAACAAACTGTGCCTTGGACTGAAGCAATCCCGACTTGGATTGATTGACCAAGGCCTCGGCACGACCCACCGAAGATTGGTAGAGGTCCGGGTTAATGCGGGCAAGAAGGGTTCCCTTGCGCACGTACTGGCCCTCAACCACCCGAAGCTCAATAATTTCACCGCTTACCTCGGGCGAAATCTTGACCTCGACGGCCGGTTGAATCCTGCCTGAGGCACTCACGGTCTCAATGATGGTCTGGGATTCTACCTTGCCCACCTCGACGACCAACTCCTCGTCGGTTTGACCCCACCAACCCTGCTTCTTGCCTACCAAACCAAGAACTATGAGCAGCACAGCAACTGCGCTAATCACCCAAATACGCTTCTTCTTATTCATTACGCAAGGGATTATTGAGGTAAAATTCTACAATGTAATTTTTGAACTGGCTGTCGTACAGGGCCCTAACCCGGTTTGACGCCGAAGCCAAGTAAATGTTTTTTATCGACACAAAGTCATAGACGCTAATGCTGCCCGCCTCAAAGCGAACCGTCGCGTCCTGATAGGCCCGCTCGGCAGACTGCTCGGCAGCCAAGGATGCATCGTACTGCCTCCAGGCAGCAACTGCGTCTGCGTGTGCGCGCTCTACAGACTGTCGGTAGGTGTCGCGCTGCTGCTGAACCTGAATTTCTGCGTTGTCACGAGCAAGTTCCGCCCTTTTGACGGCGTTCTCGATGCGGAACCCGTTGAATAAGGGGATCGATAAATTGAGGCCCACAAACTGCCGCACGTTCTCGCTAACCTGGTCTGCAAATCCAAAATCCAAGAACTTGGGCGTCTGGACCTGGGTAAACACGGGAATCTGCGTTACCCCATCGAGCCAAAAACCAACGGGGAGGACCTGGGTGTCGTAGCCACCGAACTTGCGTGCGCGGTCGGAATAGCTTGTAGACACCTGCCCCGATACCGAAAGCGTCGGTGCCCGAGAACCTTGAGCGCGTTTGAGGCCATAGTGGCTGGCCATGAGCTGATGCTCCGCCGCACGAACCAAGGGTTGCTTGAGTACGGAGCTCTGAAAAACGGCCTCGGGCTGAAGAGCCAGTACCGCAGAGGGCCCGTTGGGAAGATTCGTCGGACGAACCAAATCCAATTCTGCGCTGGTGGGCAGGCCCATGAATTGCTTGAGCACCAAAAGACCCAGCGTATACTGGTTTGCCGCGACCACCGAACGCTGCACGTCGGCCATCCATTGCGACTCTACCGACAGGTACTCGTTGACCGCAATGGCTCCGGCATCGAGCAGTTTTTTGCTTCGATTCTTCAGCTGGTTCGATACCGTCTCCTGCTCTTGGGCAATGCGTAGGGCCTCGTCGGCCAAAAGGACGGCCAAAAACTGAGAAGCAGCGTTAAGGGCTACGCCGTTTCGCGCCTCGTCGAGCTGGGCTTGGGCCAGGGCGACCTGAACTTGGGATTGGCGGTAGGTATTCCAGGTTTGGAATCCGTCAAAAATGGTCCATTGAGCGACCAAGGATCCGCTGGCCGTAGAAAGAGCGTTGCGGTTTACCTCGTTGGTTACCGGGTCAATGGAGAGTCCGCTGTTGAAAAAATTCCCGGCGCCGGCATTGACTGAGGGCAGGAGTCCGCCCACCGAGGCAAGGCGGTCTGATTCGGCAGCGCGCACGTTGTTGGCCGCCTGCCTCACACTGAATTGGTAGGCAAGGGCCTTGTCTACGCATGCCTGAAGGCTGTAGGATTCCGCGCCCGTGGCCGATTGCGCCCCTGAGGAATAGGTGGAGGCCAGAAATACAGCCGCCAAAAAAGGTGCAGGGAAGAAGCGCATGCCCCAAGAAATGCAAAAACTATGCAAAATACCCTTAAGGATTAGATGATTTGCTTTTATGGCTCCAATACCATGCAATAGCCACCGCAGCCATAAGCACGTAGGGAATAGCCATGAGGTAGAGAATGCCCGCATTCAGGCCCGTTGCCTCTGAAGAGCCTGCCGCCTGACCCGACTCTGCCGTGGCCTTGCACATGGCGCACTGGGCTGAAGCCCAGGTACTCCAAGCCAGTGAAGCCACGAAATAGGCCATTTTCCTGCTCATTGGGGGTAGTATGGGGCCATAAAGAGGTACACCAAAACTCCAGTGACGGCAACGTACATCCACACCGGGAACGTCCATTTGACCCACTTTTTATGGGACGAAATTTGGTTGTTCATCGCTCGGTAGATGCTGAACATCGCCATGGGCAGAACTGGAATACTCAGGGTAATGTGGGAAATCAAAATAAAGAAGTACAGCGGTCGAATCCATCCTTGGCCGCCAAAGGTGGCGTCGGGATTGGACAAGTGACTCACTACATAGCTAACTAAAAAGACGGCAGACAGAGCAAATGCAGTGAGGTTGGCCAGTCGGTGGGCTGCAATATTCTTGGTCTTTATCATTCCAAACGAAACGAGCAGCAATACCGCAGTGGTTCCGTTAAGCACCGCGTGAAAAAAAGGCAGGCTTCGCACGTTGGCACTACCCCATTGAATTTTTAGGTCCTCGGGGAGCAGAAAGAGTGAGGCCACCGCTAAGGGTACAATTATAGACAGTGCCACAATCAGGGGCACAAAAATGCGGTCTCTCGGGTGCTTTGCTTGGCTCATAATCCCATTTTTTCTTGGCGGTGTTCCTTAACCAAAACACGCAAATCTTCTACGAGTTCATCGACTTGCACCGGCTGCGAAACGTCGTAGGCACCCAAAATTTGGTTTTGGTCGTCAAACCGGCTGCGCAGGTTACCGTTCCAGTCCACAATGACCGCCGACTGCGAATGCGTAAAGCCCCCGTCGGCGTTGGAATCGGCCATGGCCGTCAGGTAGTAGGCCTTGGCAAGCTGGTAAATCGCCTCCCGGTCGCCGGTAATGAACTTCCATTTCGGACTTTGACCCACGCCAAACCGCTCCTTGTAGGCCTCGAGAACCTCGGGAGTATCGGTTTCGGGGTCAATACTAAAGCTCACAAAAACAATGTCCTTAAAGGCAAACATGCGATCGTGCGCCTGCTTGAGGTGAAAGTTCATCCCAGGGCAAACGGTGGGACAGCTGGAGAAAAAGAAGCTTACTACCGCGATTTTACCCTGCATGCTGTCGGCGGTCCAAGCGGATCCATTGGACTGAACTAAAGAAAAATCCCTTAGGTCGCTTCCTACCGCAGTGGGACCCGGCCCGAGGTTTTCAAGTGTTCTAAAAGTTACCGCCCCGCTTATAAGCAAGGATCCGAGGTACATCGAAACCGGCAAAAGCAATAAAGCCGCCAAGACCAGCTTTTTGGCCACGGGACTAGCCATGCCTTAGTAACCGTAAACCTCGACCCCTTCGTAAAGAAGGATGAAGGTGAGGTAGGGAATCAAAACCAGGATGGGCAAATAAATCGCCATCCGAAGGGACTGGGTTTCGTACTTGAGGTGCATAAAGTACTGCACGATGTATGCGGCCTTAACTAGAGTTAGTCCGATAAAAATCAAGTTGAGAATGCTTGTGCCGGCCAGTGGAAGCAAGAGAAATGAAGGCTTGATGATGCCCAAGGCTACCTCTACCCCAGTCACGACCAAGAGCAGCCAAAAAATATTCCAAATCCAACGGGTTCCGGTAGGGGAGCTTGAGTCTGACATAACTAGACGAGGTAGAAAAAGGTGAATACAAAAACCCATACTAAATCCACAAAGTGCCAGTACAAGCCCACTTTTTCTACCATAAGGTAGCTTTTGCGGCGCTCATAGGTTCCCATTAGGACGTTGTAAAAAATAATGATGTTGATAATCACCCCCGAGAAGACGTGGAATCCGTGGAAGCCCGTAATAAAGAAGAAGAAGTTCGCAAACTGTCCTTGACCGTATTCGTTGTGCTTCATATTGGCACCCTGCACTACCTGTGCACTTTGTATCAAGCGCAAGGACTCAGCGCGGGTCAGCTGGGCATGACCCTTGCCTGGGGACTGAAGCACCAATGCTTCGTTGGCCTCAAAAGCTGTTTTGACCTCGTCCGTGCTAAACTTCTCGAGGTGGTTGGACGCATGGCCTGCTTCGCCATCTACGAGTTGGCTCAAGGATAGCACCTGGCCCGTTTGCGCTTCGGCCACCTTGAGCACGCGGCCGTCGGCAAGTTCAATCCCTCCCTTGTCTCCGATAATAAAATGGTACCATTCCCAGGCCTGTGAGCCCACAAAAATGAAACCACCCACGATGGTGGCAATCATCCACCAGGCCACTGCGGTCTTTTTGAGTTGATGCCCTGCGTTCACGGCAATAACCATGGTGACTGAGGACATGATGAGCACGAAGGTCATAAAGGCTACATACAGCAGGGGCTGGTCGCCCTCGATGCCCGGAAAGTGGGTGAACACGTCTTCGGCAATAGGCCAGGTTGCTTCGTGGCCAAAACGCATGAATCCGTATGCCGTCAAAAACCCAGTAAAGGTCAAGGCATCAGAAACCAAGAAGAACCACATCATTAGTTTGCCGTACTCGGCCTTCATGGGCTCATTGCCTCCAGACCAAGATTCTGCTGCAGCGGGTTGTGCCATTTTGTGTTGTGGTATTATGGTATTTATTGCTCGCGCAAAATTAGCGCAGGATGATCAAAAACCCGAGTAAATAAAACCAAAGAAACCCTAGAAAATGCCAAAATTGAGCCCCCAGGGTGAAACGCAGTATTTTGGCTCCGACATAGTAGCCGCGGGCGCTGCGCCAAACCATGCGGCCGAGCACAATAAGACCCACGAGTATGTGGATCCAGTGGAACCAAGTTATGACGTAGAGCCAACTCGCCTCTGGGCGGCTGCCGGGGCCGGTAAAGAAAATGTTTTGGTCGGTAAGGGCATTCCATCCGAATACCTGAAAGACGGCAAACAAGACTGCCATTATTAGGGTCAGAACCATAGGCAGACGAGCATCTCCGCCCGACTTCACCTGATTTTGCGCCCGCATCAAGACGATACTTGATAGGGCAATCAAGCCCGCACTGAGGTAGAACCAAACGGGCAGTTCAATGGTCTGCCACTGCGCTTTGGCCGAGAGTGCGGACCGCGCTACGACATAGCCTGAGGTCAGGCCGGCAAAAGACATGGCGATGCTCGCTAGTCCGATATAAAGGAGCGGACGCGCCGCTTTTTGTTGGGGAGTTAGTTCCATAATCTATGAGGTAAAACGATCGATGACCCAAATAGTTTGAACCAGCGGCAGATAGCGTATCGTGCTAAACATTAATGCCCGTGCGGAGGCATCCTCGCGGCGGCTCCAATGCCTAAGGGCGTGGTAGAGCACATCAAAGCCCAGAAGGAGCGTTACCGCGGCAGCCCATCTGCTGAGCTCAATTTGCCCGGCAAATCCCAAAGCGGGGAGCAGGGATATCAATATCATCCAGACCGTATAAAAAATGATGAGCCGAGTGGCCTGCGCATCCTTTTTGCGGTTGGGCAGTAAGTAGTAGCCCGCGCGGGCGTAGTCGTCGTAGGCCATCCAGGCAATGGCCCAAAAGTGCGGAAACTGCCAGACAAATTGGTAGGCAAACAGCAAGCCTGATTCGGGCCCGAAGCTGCCGGTTGCCGCTACCCACCCGAGCATGAAGGGAATGGCTCCAGGAATGGCCCCCACCAAGACAGCCCATGGAGACTTTGCTTTTAGGGGGGTATAAATCAGCACATAAAGAAGCAGGCTTAGGGCCCCAAAACCGGCGGTCTTAAGATTGAGCAGGGCGAGCGCTGCGATTCCAAGAATTCCAAAAGCCAGGGCCCAAATAAGTGCGGTTCGGCGCGTCATCCGCCCAGAAGGCAAGGGTCGGTTCTGGGTGCGCATCATAAGGGAGTCTTGCTGAATTTCCCAGAGTTGGTTGAAGGCGTTGCTCGACCCTACCACGGCAAAGCCGCCCAAGGCTAGAATCAGGAGTTCCAGGATCTGTACTTCGGGGGTGCCTAGTAAATAGCCCGCTACCGAAGAGAGTACGACCGAAAAGGCCAAGCGAAATTTCAGCAGCAGCCCAAGATCATGCATTGCCGCAAAGATAGGGAGCGCCGCAGGCCATAAAGGGCGGATTGAGTAGGTTTTCTTTGTTGTACCGGAGCGGAGCGCCCGCCTCCAAACCCTTGGGGCCCATGACCAGCTGGTAGAGCTCCATGCCTGCACCCTTGAGTACGGCGTGACCCGCTGCAGTATCCCACTCCATGGTTGGTGCTGCCCTTGGGTAGGCATGAGCCCTCCCCTCGGCAACGAGAGCAATTTTTAGCGAAGATCCCATGCTCACCCGATCAATTGGGCCGTGCAGGGCCTCCCAACGGGCAATTAATTCTTCGGTTTCGGGATTGCCATGCGAACGACTGGCCACCACCGTGGTGCGCTCGGGGAGCCGGCCCGGGAGGCTCTGGCCCAGCTGCCAAAACTCGCTCCAAGGCAAACGCGTCATGGACTTGCGGCTGCCAATGCCCGGGCCTCCGCAATACAGCCATCCGAGCACGGGCGCATACACAATGCCAAAAACAGGGGTTCCGCCCGACATCAAGGCCACGTTTATGGTGAATTCACCGTTGCGCTTAATGAACTCCTTGGTACCGTCCAAGGGATCAACTACCCAATACGTATTCCACTTCGTGCGCTCCTCAAAGGGGATTTTGCGGCCTTCCTCGCTCAAGACCGGAAATCCAGCGGCTAAAAGTACCGGCTCAAGAACTGTATTGGCTGCATGGTCCGCGTCGGTAACTGGGCTTTGATCGCTTTTTAACTCGACATTCATCTCCCTTCGGCCTTCGTAGACCTCGAGAATGGCGTCGGCCGCGAGGTAGACCGCGCTTAAGACGCTGGGGCCCCATGCCAATGTTGTTTTGTCGAAGTTCATAATGCCTTAAATGAAAAACCCCGGCGAAACCGGGGCTCTCTAAACCTATTAAGCCTTATTGCAGGCGGGCGTTGATGGGCAAGGAGTAGCGCATACGCACCGAACGACCTCCCACCTTAGCGGGCGTCATTTTGGGGAACATGCGTACCACCCGAACAGCCTCCTCGTCGAGAAGCTTGTCGACTCCGCGGTCTACGGCAACATCGGTAATGCGGCCGTCCTTCTCAATGATGAAGGAGACCCATACCTTGCCTTGAATGCCCATTTGCCTTGCCATCTCGGGGAACTCAAAGTTTTTACCGATGAATTGGCGAGTCTTGACATTAAAGCAATTAAATCGCTCCTCTTCGGTAGCCATGTCTTCACAGCCTGGGAAGATGGGTTTATTTTCTACGTTGACAAAATTGAAAACCTCTTCAGACTCCACCTCCATAATCTCAACCTTCGCGTCGTCATCAATTTCAGTAGAAATCAAGTCGAGCTCGACAATGTCAATTTTATTGTCTACAATTTTAAAAATCTCAATAGGCGCAGGCGGCGGGGGTGGCGGAGGCGGCGGAGTGCGGTTGGTAACCAGCATGTCCTCATCATCGGTAAGGGCATCCAGGGCACCTAGATCAATCAGGCCGCCTTCGTAGGTACGCCACTCAAAGGCCATCCAAGACAGACCCAATGCGATAACCAAACCAATTTGAAGGAACAAACCCTTGCGGGCGTCAAGGTCTGATTTAAAGTTTTTACGAGGATTCATACTGCTTTAGTTTGGGTTTAAAGATACGTCTGCGAAGGAATAGCGCAAGAAGCGTGCCCGATGCGATTCCTAAAGAATTGGCCGCCACATCGGTCCATGAAAAGATACGACCCTCAGCAGCAATGGGTTGCAGAATTTCTACGGCCAATCCGAACCCAAAACTTAACAGTGCAACCTTCCATGGCCCTGCCGCCGACCGGCTGTAAAGCATAAGCAGGAACGAAATGCCCAAGTAGGCTCCAAAATGAAGCACTAAATCCCGGACGTAAAGGAACATTCGCGGGAGCTCCGCACTGGGTTGAAGGGAATAGAAAAAAACAATGCCCGCCCATATAAGAGCGAGCGAAAGCCATAGATGCCGCATGCGCAACACCGTATCGATAATCGGGCTAGGCACCCGTGAGCTTGCGGTAGGCGTCGGAGTCCAAAAGGGCCTCCACGTCTGCAACACTCGCAACCTTAACGCGCACCATCCAGCCCTGACCGTAGGGGTCCGAATTGACCAGGTCGGGTTGGTTGTCAATGGCAGGGTTAACCTCGATTACTTCACCGTCGATGGGCAAATAAAGATCGCTTACCGTTTTAACGGCCTCTACCGAGCCAAAAACCTCTTCTGCAGCGAGGGTCTCGCCTTGGGTTGGAATATCGACAAAAACAATATCACCAAGTTCCCCTTGGGCAAAGTCGGTGATGCCAACAGTTGCGATGTCGCCTTCAAGGCGGATCCACTCGTGGTCTTTGGTGTAGCGTAGGCTCGTAGGGTATTCCATGGCACAAATATAGTAAGCCAAAGGGCCAATTTACCCACCTAAATTAAGCCGCAAGGCAATACCGCTTTGCCATTGATTGGTAGGGAAGGCCTGGCTGGTTTTGAAGGAACTAACCGTTTGATCGTAGTAAAATTGCGTGGTCAAGCGACGGCTCATGCGGTAGTCTGCGGTAAACTTGATGGTCGTGCGCGTCTGGCCCGCTGTCGGTTGGTAGAAATCCTCGAGAATTCGCCGAATGACGGTTTGGTTGTCGCTGAACTTCACGTCCAACTTCAACTCAAGATTGGATTTAATGGTGCGGGGGGCTCCGCCCTGCTCGACAATGCGAAACTGAACGTCCTTTATGATGTAGCCAAAACCAACCGTTACGTCCTGGGCCTTGCTCTCGGTGAGCTGGTTATTGGCCATACTTAGGTTAAGCTGACGCATCATTCCGTAGTTGAGCTTGAAGGAGGCATTGCTTCGCGTGCGCAAATCCACACCAACTAGGGGCGAAAAGGATTCCGAAACCGAAATCTGACCGACTTGACGGTCGGGCATAATGTCTAGGTTGTCGTTGCGAGGGAACAAGTCCAGGGGACTGTCCTGCAGCCGCTGCGCCCGGAGCATGTGGGTCTGAAGGCCAGAAACCGTCATGGTGCTGGCGTAGGAATGACTCAAACTGAGCGCCGTGAACACATTGCGCACTGCCTTTAGGCGCATCAATCCGGTGTAGGTCAGGTTCCAGTTGGGGAAGAAGGGCAGCGCACTGTAGTTGCCAATTGGCAGGTTGGATGTGGCGCGGTTACCATAGGCCGCGAGAAAGGCGTTGGCCAGTACGTCGGTATGGAGCACCGAAAACCCGTCGTATCCGTACCGCGAAGAGTCCGAGAAGTCGATAAACGCGTTGGAATAATTAGGGTCAATGATGGACTGACGGTCTGCCATTCGGCGAGATACCTCGAGTCGGGCCGACTTAAAGCGGTCGTAGGCCGCACTGGAGTAGTCGGGCTCTTTGCTGACGTCAAAGGCCGAGGGCAGAGACAGCCAAGACCCGCTGTAGGTCAGCATTTCTTGGGGGTTAAAGGCATGGAAACCCTGAGAAAAGAGCGAATCCAAACCGGTTCCAGTGGAGTACCGGTAGGTATAGGAAGCCTGGCGACCGTAGGTCTGGTTGGCGTTCAGGGTGATGCGCATGTCTTGCAGCGGCTCCAGCTGGGCCCTCAACGTAATGTTTCGCGTAGTCGCCTCGGTAGCCCTCATCGGTTGGCGCGGATTCTCGAGCAGCCAGCCACTGGCGGCAGCCAAAGACGGCAGGTCGTGGGGCAGGCCGAGGGCCGCCTTCCAGCCAGGAGCAAAGTCTGACTCGGGAGTTAGTCCGCTAAACACGGGGACCGTTCTAAACCCGGGAAGCAGGGATCCGGTATTGAGGCTGGCGGTTGCGTTGACACTTTTGAGCATGGTCGCGAGGTCAACAACCCCAATGAAGAGCGTCTTGGCCAGCGACGGCTTTGCCGCCTCGACCTTCTTGCCGCCTGCTCCTTTTGCCGTCTCTGCAGGCTTTGCACCTCGGGCGGTGGCGGTATTCGTGCGCGAAGGCTTTTTAAGCTTGCTGTAGCCCGGAATCAGGTTGTACAGCGTCACCATGTTTGCGTTGGCCGAAGCGTTCCACTTGCCGCTGGATTCAACCGTGTTCCCGAAATTCAGGGAATCCAGTCCTGGCCGCGCAGCCCAAAGGGAGTTGGTCTTCCAATCCAGATCGGCCGTGTAGCGCACTTGGGTTTGAACGAAGCTAAGCAGGGGTATCTTATTGATCGGTATGGCCCAGGTCGTATTAATAGTGTGGTGGTACTCGGTAGGACGTCCGCCCGAACTCAGGCTCTGCGCCAAGAAATCGCGCACGCTGTCGGCCGAGGCGGGCCCGGGTAGCTCGTCAAAGCGCAGCCGCACTCTGCCGGTGTAGTCCAGCTTCCAGGTCTTGGTCGGATCCCAAATCACGTTGTAGTTGCGATCCATCGTGAAGTTTTTGTTGTAGGTGATGGGCAATTGAAACTTGGGGTTGTCTACGTTGCGCATTTGCATAATCTGCTGGCTTCTAAGTAGGTCTGCGCGGACGCTGATTCGCGAAGGCGTCAGGTTGATGTTGGCGTCGCGAATGATGGCCAAACTCTTGGGCTTCAAATTTTTAAAGGGCTGAAAATTGATCGGTTGCGACTGGTAGGCATAGGCGAGGCTGCCGCGGTTCTCGTGGCGAAGGTCCTGAAGGGTATTGGCATCGCGACGCAGCACCTCGTTAAAGGCATAGGTCGCGCTGAGGTTTTCTATGTCCCAGGGGCGGGGTTTCTTGGGCAGCTTGGTCTTGTCTTCTCTGCCATCCTGCAGCCCTGACTCGGACTCTCCCTTGGAATCGAACCCATCCATGGCCGGCGGACCGTTTGCCGCAGCGCGTCCGCCCTGAGCCCCCCCCGAAGCGCGGTCAATTCGGACGTTGGTGAAGGCAATTGCCCGTCGCTGCTGAAAGTCACTGACCATGGAACGCAGGGAGTCCCTTCCCTCTTGGTTCAGCAGGTTGGCCAGGGCCTTGGGCATTTCAATGTCGGGATTGTAGGGATTGAACATTGGGGTTTTCCAATCCTGCGCTTGAGTTATGAACACCGGCAATCGCAACCGACTGCTGGCCGGAAGAAAGCGATGCAAATCAAGGTTGGTCTGAAGGTCGTAGTTCATGGCGCTGAACTTGTTGCGCTCGTTGGGCGCCATGTCTATGGTTCCAAAGCCCGGGGTTGAGAACCCTCCGCTGAGTGCAACCTGCCCTAAATCTGCGAGCTTAACGGTTCCGCGGGCGAGTCCGGCCACCCCTCCCCTGTTGTCGAATTCGGTCATTCGCAGCTCGTTAACCCAAACCTCAATGCACTTGTCCATTCCGTCGTCGTTCTGGTTCGATGCGCTGCGGCGCGGATTCCTAAGGCCAATCATAACCGTGCGGACCCATCCCAGGTTGGGTGTTCCCACAACCCGGTAGGTGCGGTCGCCAATTACCCGCTCAAAGGGCAGGGCGCTGCTCACGTTGGGGTTGGTCTGCATGGCCGCGTCACGCTCAAGTTTAAGGGCGGTCCAAAGAGCAAACTCGATGTCTACGTCGTTGGTACTCGGCCAGATGACGTCTTCTGCCGTAGTAGCCCAAGGAGTTACCGTGAGGGGCATCTCGTACTCGTAGTAGTTTTGGCTGTAGTCGTTGCCGATGCGCACAAACAAACGAACGTCCTCATCCTTGAGGAGGTTTGGCTCGTCGGCGGCCTCAGCATGCACAAACATCTTCAGGCGCTTGTTCATGCGCATGTCGACGCTGGTGTTTTTGAACACGGCACGGCCGTCTCCGTCGCGAAGTCCGCAGGTGCGCATGCTCAAGGACTGCTCGTTTTGCTGAAGAAGCGAGGTATTGCCGAGCAATACCTGGCGGCGAATTCCCGGAGGCATGCGGTAGGCTACTGGTACGCGACCGCCGTTTTCTTCAAGGTTTACCGCATTGACGGTAAAAGTGGTTGCGACGGACTCGTCGACGGGAATCATTTCGCGCGATGCATCGAGGTTGAACCGGTAGCGACGCCATTCGCCTCGGACCAGGTCGAGTCGGGCCATGCGAAGCACCACAGGCTGCTGCCAATCGTGCAGAATCCATCGAGCAAAGCGAATGGAGCGAAAGTCCTGCGCGCCGTTAATGCGCTGGTCAGGCTCAAAAACAGGAATTTTAAACTGGATCCAGCGAACCGGTCTGCGCGTTTGGTCGGGCAGCAGGTCGGTAGTGGTCTCGTAGATGTCGGCAATGTAGTTCGTGCCTATCACCAAGTCCTCGGGGCGCATTGAAATTTTGTAGCTGAAGTACTGCTCTGAGCGGTTAAGGGTTGCGTCGCGGTTGACGTCTTCTTTGTCGGGCATGTTGGTGCTCATGGCGGGCTGCCCATCAATAAGGTCAGTGCGCGAGTTGCCGTCGGGGTTGTTGAAGTAGCGGTAGCGGCGCAAAATATCGGCGTCGGCCTGGTCCTGACTGCTGCCTCGGTAGAAGGCAAAGTTGTCGGCCGCGGGGTCTACCTGCGCCTTAACATAGGCCGGGCTCGCTGCTCCAAAGGCCGACTGAATCTTGTCGAGGTAGGTCTGGGAATTCGCGCCAATCCATCGGCGCTCGTCCTGGTCCATTAGTCCGTCGACACCCACGTCTTGGTTGGGTCGGGAGGCTTCGCTGTTGTCAAAGGCATCCACCACTGGCTGGTATTTTGAGGCATAGCCCCACATGGAAGAGTCCACGTCGTTTCGAGAGCCGTCCGAAGGCAGTCCGTGCTCAAAGGACTGCATTCCGTCTTTGAGAATGTCTTCAGACACGTTGCCCAGGTGCAGGTACACGTCTCCGCCCGGGGCGCTTGGGTCGTCTAAGAAGGGGTCCATTACCCAGAACTGAACAAATTCGATGTTTTGCTCTTCAAAATTGTTGATAGTGAGCTGGCGCATGATGCCTCCCCAACGGCTGCGCGGATTTTTGAGGCTACCGTCGGGATTAATGCCCGAAGAGATTCCGCTTAGACCCTGCACGTCGTAGTTGTAGGGTCCGCGCTCGGTCGGATCAAACTGCAGGTCAAAGGTGTTGATGTTGCGCGCCTGACTTGGGTCGAGGGTTATGTTGGGGAAGACCTCGGCAAAGGGCACCATGCGCTGCCGGTGGTCGCTGGTAATAGCCGGATTGTTGCGAATGTTAATGGGCGTTATGCTGGTGCCGGTAAAAAAGGAATTGTCAATGACGTACCAGGAGAGCCGGGCGCGGTTGTAGTTGGACGCCCAGTTGTTGGTGAAATCCGCCTCCTTGAAGAGTTCCGGCTGGCCTTCGGGAATCGAGGAGAGCTGCCAGGTAATGGTTCCGCGAAGGTCAATGGCCGTTTGGCTGCTCTCAAAGTCGTCGAGGTAGGTAGTCGGCTCCCCGTTGACGCTGATGATGCGCGGCGAACCCGGTATGAGCTGCGCGACTTCGCCCGTGAGCAACACACTGGACGGCACCTTGGTGGAGACAAAGGGAAGCTTATCAAGCGCTCGAGTCAGGCCCGGAAGGGTCTTCTCGTACTGCGTATTCATACCCCATATCGAGTTGCGCACTGGTTCGTCGCCGGCAGCCACTTTTTGCGTGAGGGCACCCTCGCGCAGCTGCAGAATGGAGCCGCCAACCGTCCAGTTGGGCCGGAGCTGGTGGCTTACTGTGGCGCCCGTGAAGGTCTTTGCCTGAAAATTAAATAGGGAATTATTCTCAAAACTTACCCGAATAGGGACTCCGCTCTGCAGAATGGCTTCGTTGATTACACGCACTTGACCAAGGGCGTAGTCCACGGTAAAGTCTTGGTTCTCAGTAAGCATGTTCCCCCCGGCCGTCACCGAAATGGACCCGCGCGGAATATTAAAGGAATTCAGCTGAATGACGGATCCGCCCGCAGATTTATAGCGGCCGCGAAGCAAGAACTTATTCTTTTGGGTTTGCTCCTGAGCGCGGAACAGGGTCGAATCGTAGAGCTCTTGGTATACGTACCTCTTGCGTTCTTCAGCGGTACTAAGCTGCTTCGACAGGGAGGATCCAAAGGGCTCCAGAGAAGGCAAGAAAATGCGGCCCGTAGCCGACAGGACGGTCAATCCCTCGACAAAGTCGAAGAGTCCGTCTGCGAAGGGATCACCGTTGGTATTGACTTTATCGGTTTGCAAGACCTGCACCAGCAATTGATCTTTAACGCTTGACTTGGGCAAAAACGGAATGGGCAATCCTGTTTCGTCGTTCACGTAGAGAAGCTCTAGGCGAAAGTCTTCTGGGCTCAATTGGAATGCGTTGAGGCTGTAAACGTTCTTCATCATGAGGTCCCATGCCGGGCTGCGAACGTTTAAAATTTGGTGCTTCAGCAGTTTAAGAATGAGCGACTTGGGCGCAACAATGCCGTCGTTAGAAAACTCACCAACCTGATAGGTCCGGCCGTTGACGGTGTACTGGTAGGCCACTGCAATGACTTCGTCTTGATTAAGTGAGGTATTCAGAGAAATGTAGCCCAGCTGAGGGTGAAAGCTGTACTCGTTGGGCTGCAGCATGCGCGCGTTGGTCAATTGGGCGTATTCGATGTTGGCGTCGTAGCCCGAACTGTTGAGCGAAGAACCCGCAGAAGCCGCATCGCGCACGGAGGCAAACCGAGCAATCAGCTCTTGGGGATCCAAGCGGTTTACGCGGTTGGATGGCCAAGGGTCCGCGCTAGGGCCCGGGAAAATTGCCTCGCCCGGAAGGGACGACGAAGGGCTCCGGTAGGCCGCGCCCTCTGCCTCACCGAGGTCTAGGAAGGCGACCAGATTGCGCACCTCGGTTGGATTGTTTCGGCGGTTGGTCAGCCACACTTCGACCCGGGTTATTTGCATGGGCGACTGAATAATCGGGCGGGTGCCCAACCACTGCTCGTAGCGGTCCCTAAAAAACTGCGCCAAAAAAAAGTGGCGATTTGCCTCGTAGGCGTCGGCCTGAATTCGAAATTCTTGCGTGGACGCTCCGCCCTGAATGTTCATGCTCTGGCTTTGGGAGCGCTGCTCGGCCAAAACGGTGGTAACCGTTGTTTTGCCAAACTGCATTTGGGTTTTGAGACCAAACAGGCTTTGAACGCCGGTGATGAGGCTACCGTTGGTGGGCAAACTCACGTCGCCCATTTCAAAACCTTTAAGAATGTCGTCTTCTTGGCCCTTGAAGTCCAGTTTTATTTTGTTTTCGAAGGCAAAGGTTGCCTCGGTGTCAAAATTAAAGTTGAGGTTGAGGCGGTCGCCCAGCTTGCCCGCCGCGCTGATTTGCATTTTTTGGTCAAAGTCAAAGGCGAGGGTCCGGCGATTTCGCTCGGGAACAATGGGATTTTTAATATGCTGGTAGCGCAGACCAAACCGCAGCTCCGCACTGCCGGTTGGGCGAATTTCGAGTTTGTCAGAACCAAAAATATCCCGAAGAACCGGGCTCGTTATGCTCATGTCGGGAACGAGGCTTGACCCGCCTCGATCTGATGACGCATCGTTCTGGGACCATCGGTTTTGCCAATAATCCGATTCCAGCTCGCGAAACCGCATTGCCTGATAGTCTGCGGCATTGAGGTACCTCGGAGCACCGACGGGCACACCAGAAACGGTGCGCTGAAGGATGTAAAAACCTGTGACGGGGTCGTAGGTAACCTCAGTCTTCCAGTTGGGAGGATTGGGGAGGCCCGGCATTGGCCAGCCAGTTCCTGTGGTATCCTGGCCCTCAAGATTCAGCACTGCCAGCAATCCCAGCAGACCCAGTGTCCACCGCATGCGCATTAGAGTCGTGCTAGAGCGCGTTTGATTAAGTCTTCGAGGCTGTATTCTAGCTCTTCGGCCGAGAGGGCAGCAAGAACCTTCTCGACAGCCACCCGGGCGAAGCCCAGAACCAATAGGGCCTCGAGTGCCTCATGACGGGCAGAAGTGCCACCGGAGGCCATTGGGGCTAAAGCACCCAGTTTAATGGCCTTATCGCGAATGTCTATAATAATTCGCTGCGCCGTCTTGGCCCCAATTCCCTTGATGCGCTGAAGACTCCCCGAGTCGCCATTGGCGATTACCGACAAGGCCTCCTCAGGACGCAGGGTAGATAGAATAACTCGCGCAGTGCTGGCTCCCACTCCCGAAACGGAATTCAGAAGCACAAAAACATCGCGTTCCAGCTCGGTGGCAAAACCAAAAAGCAATTGAGCGTCTTCGCGATAAACTGGGTGCAGAAGCAACTCTGCCTTTCCCAAATCCGGCAGCTGGCCAAAGGTGGTGAGCGAAATATGAATGAGGTAGCCCACACCCCCACAGTCCATCACTACATAGGTTGGGGTCTTGCGTTCGAGGGTCCCTCTGAGGTGATAAAGCATACCTGACTAAACGTCAAACAATCGGAATTCGTATGCAGCCTACTGCAGAATAACTCGGGCCGTCCTGACTCCGTTTTGGAAGTAGGCCCTCAGAATCCAAATTCCTTGCGCAGAAGGCGCTAAAACAGAACCGTCGTTTAGACTCCTTGCCTCGTGCACGCGACCGGCTAGGTCCATCCACTCCAGCTTAATGGCGTGCATCGGAATGCCATAAATGCGCTGACCCGCCGTGGAAGGCTGGGGATAAACCGACAGCAAAGGCAGCGTCGATTCTGAATTAGACACGTAGCGGTTGAAGGCAAAAACCGCAACCACCTGGAGGCTATCGTTGGCATCTGCGGCATTCACGAAGGTGTACCAGATGCTGTCTTGGCCATTCGCCGAGGTATCGCGCACGTAGGCATAGCCCGAGAAATCATTGGCAGTTGCCCCGGGAGCAATGGTAACGGTACCCTGGCTCTGGTTCGCCCAAATGGGGTAGCAGAGGTCCCAGCAGAAGTAGTTGGAGTCCACCAATCCGGTTGTGCCAATTCTGCGGCGCACCACTCGGTAGTCTTTTGCGGTGGCTGAATTGTTCTTCACCGAAATATGGGCCGTAGCCTGGGTTCCGTTGTGGCTATTCACGTAGGCAATGCTGTCCATGGAGGTAACCATTAAACTTTGGCCACTTACAAGCTGCGCACTGCACAAGGCAAGCGATAAAATCCAGTATTTATGCATTGGGTAAAGGTAATTCCTCTGCTTATGCAAACACAAACTTGCCCGCGCGTTTATTTAAGGTTAATTTCACGTTCTGTCTTGAAAAATCACAATCTTAACCTTACATGAAAAATATAGTAAACACCCTACTCGTTTGCCTCTTTAGTGTGGCAGCCTTTGGCCAAAATCGTCTGGTTTTGGTAGAGCACTTCACGCAAGCCTCTTGCGGACCCTGTGCCACGCAAAATCCCGCACTTAAAACACTTTTAGACGCGAACAACACTAAGGTTGTGGCCCTTAAGTACCAAACGAGCTGGCCCGGCGTCGACCCAATGAATGCCGCTAACCCGACGGAGGCTGCTGCCCGAGTTCAGTACTACAACGTAACGGGCGTGCCCAATTCGGTGATGGACGGCAGCGGACCAGGCTCGCCAGGAACCATTGTTACCACTTCAACCATTAACAACCGGTACAACACCGCCGCACCCTTGAACATCACCGCGAGCCATCAGTGGACACCCGGTTATGACTCGATTCAAATTGGCGTTTTTGTCGCGAATGCAGGAACCGCAACCGTCGCTTCAGGCGCCGCCGGCTCCCTTAAGCTTCATGTAGCCGTGATCGAAGAAGAGGTGAACTACCCTTCTGCTCCTGGATCCAATGGCGAAAAAGACTTTTACCAAGTCATGCGCAAAATGGTTCCCGATGCAAGCGGAACCACCATGGCTGACAGCTGGACCGCAGGCCAAACGCAAATGTTTGTATTTAAGGTGGCCGCCCCCTCCTACTTGGCGAATCTGAACAAGGTTGCCGTGGTAGCCTTCATTCAAGACAACAGCAATAAGTCGGTGCTCAACGCATCCCGCACTACTGCTCAAACCATTGCAGGGCTTCCTGATATTGGTGTTAATGCCTTTACTGCAGCTACGCCAGGACTGTGCAACGGCACAACGACCCCAATGGTTACCATCAAAAACGAAGGAAGTCTTGCCATCACGTCGGCCTCGGTGGCCTACGCCGTCAATGGCGGAACCCCCGTTACTCAAAACTGGACCGGAAGCCTAAGTGCTGGTGCCACAGCGGTAGTAAGCTTCCCACAGGTAACGCTCCCTGCAGGTACTAATTCTTTGGTTGCCACGGTGAGTTCACCCAACGGCACCGGAGACGTCAATGGCATGAACAACATGTCTGCACCTCTTATTGCTGCGGTTCTAAACAATACTGCCACGCCTGCTCCCTACTCTGAGGGTATGGAGTCTACCAGCTTTAATTCAATTCCTGCCGGTCACGTACTTCTGTACAATACTGCGACCAAGCCCTTGGTTACCGTAGTTTCTAAGGCACAGGTCAATGGCTTACCCCAGGAACTCGGCGGCTACGGACAGTCAACGAAGTCGCTTATGGTGGACTTCTTCACCATGCCCTCCGGAGCGCAGGCGAGCATCATCACTCCCAAAGTGAGCGGCATTACTGCCAACCACAAGCTCTACTTCAACCATGCCTACGCATCGTACGCTGGAGAAGCCGACGGTTTGAAGGTTTTTGTTTCTTCGAACTGCGGGTCGACATGGACCAACGTGTTCGATAAATCGGGTACGGCCCTTGCCACCGCAGCCAATTCAACGAGCCGCTTCTTCCCTCAGCCTACGCAATGGTACCCGAACACCATTAGCCTTTCGCAGTTTGCAGGTCAGGAACTGATCGTGAAGTTTGAGTGCAATTCTGCCTACGGCAACAACCTTTGGCTCGACAACTTCTGGATTAACACCGCCGCCCTGGGCGAAGAAGAAATTCAAGCTGCACAGGCTAAGCTTTACCCGAACCCTGCTCGCGATGCCGTTAAGGTTTCTCTTCAGGTATCGGAGGCTGGAGAAGCCCTTGTGGAAGTGATCAACCTCAACGGACAGACGGTGATTGCCCGCAGTGCTTCGGTTGAAGCTGGCATGCAAAGCATTGATCTTCAAGTTGGAGACCTTGCCAACGGTGTCTACACGGTGAAGATTGCTCTTAACGACCGCGTAGAGACCCTGCGATTCACGGTTCAGCACTAAGCATTTTTAAGCCAATTTTCAAGCGCCGAGGTTCTGCCTCGGCGCTTCTTTTTTGGTCCAAATCGCCGTGGAACTAGGAACCTCTTTGGCAATTGCCGTACCTTGAGGGCATGAAATTGTTGCTATACTCCGCGCTCTTGGCGGTCGGCTTTCTTGCAAAGGCACAGCCCCTACCCCAAATTGAGGTTCAAACCCTGGACGGAACCAAGGTCCCTATTGCCAGCTTGCACCAAACGGGCAAGCCAACGATCCTTAGTTTTTGGGCAACGTGGTGCAAACCCTGCATCAATGAACTGAATTCTCTTGCGGAGCGGTACGATGAACTTCAAGAAGAATTCGGAGTGAGCTTGATTGCCGTGAGCATTGACGACTCGCGCACCAGTCCTAAGGTGGGGCCGTTTGCCGCCGGGCAGGGCTGGGACTACACCGTGGTACTCGACCCCAACAGCGACCTGCGTCGCGCCATGGGAGTCAATAACGTTCCCCATACCTTTCTACTCAACGGCGCAGGAGAAATCGTCTGGCAGGTCAACAAGTACGTTCCGGGCGAAGAAGAGGTCCTTATCGCCGAGATCCGCAAACTGAAGTAGCTGTGCGCAGGGTTGTACTTATGGCCTTGGCAGTCGGCTCGGCAAACCTTTGGGCCCAGCAAGGCCAAACGGATGCCCTGGGCGGAACGCTCCGCGCCGTGATGCAGTTTGATGCTCAGGCCTATGTGCGCGACTCCGTGCTCGACCCTGCGGGCGACTACTACCCCGAAGAACGCGCTCTTGGCCAAGGCTGGGCTCTGTTTACCTACGATCGAGGCAACCTTCGAATGGGTATGCGCTACGAAAACTACCAGAATGCATTGCTGGGCTTCCCGGCCGGATACCGGGGCGAAGGCATTACCTACCGCTTTGCGCAATGGCAGCAGGGCAAGTTTGACGTTACGGTAGGGAACTTTTTTGAACAATTCGGCCAAGGACTGATCTTTAGGTCCTACGAAGAGCGAGGCCTCGGGCTCGACAATGCCATGGACGGCAGCCGCATTATCGCGCGACTATCCAAGGGCCTGACCCTCAAAGGAGTTATCGGAAGGCAACGGGTATTTTTTACCAAAAGCGACGGGATTACGCGGGGATTGGATGCGGAATGGGCCCTTAACGAGGCACTGCCCTTTTTGA
>DBBY01000023.1:0-5701 GCA_002292855.1 Flavobacteriales bacterium UBA972
TCCCCAAAAAAAAGACCTGTCCCCGGACCCCAAACCCAGTCCGCACTAAATCATGGCCGAAGGACTTTATAAAGTACTGACCAAAAACGAATGGTCCAACGCACAAAAAAGTGGTTTGATTGAGGTCGAGATTGACCAAAAAGACGGATTTATTCACCTCTCGACCGCTAGACAACTGCCCGGTACGCTAAACTTTTATTTTGCCAACACCGACAGCCTGTTCCTTCTGAAACTCGATCTGAGCCAACGTACCGAAGGCTTAGTTTACGAAGCTCCTTCGGCTGGCAGCGGCCGGGGCGGACTCTTCCCTCACTGGTATGCTCCGCTTGGCATCGATCAAATAGCACAGGTCTGGGAGATTAAAAGAGGGGCATTTATGCTTCCTGAAGAAGTCATTCTGGAGGCTGAAAAGCATTAGTTGCCCGCCGCCGACCAGGCTAGGCACCAAGGAAGGGAGCTAGCCCTAGTCTCGACTTAAGGCCCTACCTTGTGTACTTATTCCAATTGCTAAAAACTACAAATTCCGGGACCCTTTTGTTGCCCGCATTGCATTAAAAATGAACAAACTCCTAGCCTCCCTGCTCACCGCCTCCCTTAGTGTTGGGTTTGCGCAAACCCTTCACTTTGACTTTGAGTCCGCCACAGCAGGAATGCAGGGGTACGACGGGGCCACCTTTACTATTGTTCCCAACCCAAGTTTGGTGGGCAACACTAGCAGCAATGTGGCTAAAATTGTCAAAGTCAATGTAAACAACCAATGGGCGGGCGGCAGAATCGCCGGAGTTACCTCCCTGAACTTCACCACTGCAGAAACCAGCATTCTGTCGATGGATGTTTACACCACCCAGCCCGTGGGTACCGTAATCAAGGTGAAGCTTGAGGCGCCCTACACCAGCGAAGTAGACGCAATAACCACGGTCTCGGGCGGATGGCAAACGCTGCTCTTTGACTTTGGAATTCCCGCCCCCAGCGGCAGTGCCAACCTTATCATTATGCCCCAGCCCTTCACCAACGGGGGCGGAAATACGTTTTATTTTGATAACATCGAGCAAATTGGAGGCTCCATCGCCATTCCGCTGCCAGGGCTTCCGATAACCTTCGAATCCGGCACCAACACAGACCACTTCTTTAGCTTTGAGAGCGCGCAGCTCACGGTGGTTCCCAACCCCTACGTGACTGCAGCGAATACCAGCGCAACGGTCGCAAAAATTGTTCGCCACCTGGGCGCCCCCTTTGGCGGAAGCAAAATAACCTTCACCGGCCCTATAAACTTCGCGACCCACACCGTGCTCACGATGAAGGTCTGGACCTCGGCACCCATCGGTACCAACGTTACCCTCAAAACCGAGAAGCCCTTTTGGGGCGTGGAACGCAGCGTGCAAACGACCAAAACCTCAGAATGGGAGACCCTTTCTTTTGACTTTGCAGGGTCACTGAGCGACATGCCCACCCTGGTTTTCTTGTTTGACTTTGTTGCAGGCAGCAGCAACGTTGGCAACGGATCCGCAAACTCCACCTTCTACTTTGACGACGTGAAGTACGCAGCGATTCCGCTCTCAAGCGACGAATTGACCTTGCTTAACGCCTTGCGCGTGGCGCCCAACCCGACCTCGGACCGCTGGACCTTTAGCGCTGGCAGGCCCATTCGCGTAGAACTCTGCGACCTTCAGGGCAAAGTGATCTCGGTTGCCGAAGGCTCCGATGACGTGGTGGTAAACGCCGCAAACCTGCCTTCAGGCATCTACATTGCGCGCATTCAATCCGGCGAAACGACCGTGTCGCAGCGCGTGACCAAACGCTAAGCTATGCCAGGGTAAGCCGCTGGATGACCGCTACCTTCGCCCCATGGAACTCGGAATCGACAGCTTCGCCTCGCGCGAGCACGAACAGCCCGCAGAGGCCATTCAGCACCTTCTCGAGCGCATTGAAACCGCTGACCGCGTCGGCCTCGATGTGTTTGGCGTGGGCGAACACCACCGTGCGGAATTTTTGGACTCCGCCCCTTCGGTAATCCTTGCGGCAGCCGCCGCTCGAACCAAGCAGATCAGGCTGACCAGTGCCGTTACCGTGCTGAGCGCGGCCGATCCTGTCAGGGTTTTTCAGCAATTTGCAACCTTGGATCTCATTAGCCAAGGGCGGGCAGAAATGGTAGTAGGCCGCGGGTCATTTACCGAGTCCTTCCCGCTGTTTGGCCTTGACTTCAACGACTACGACGCGCTGTTTGCCGAGAAGCTCGACCTGCTCCTCCAGCTGCGGGCCGAGGAACGCATAACCTGGTCGGGCAAATTCCGTCCGGCATTGAACAACCAAGCGGTGTACCCCCGTCCCCTTCAGGCTGAAATTCCCATTTGGGTCGGCGTGGGCGGAACCCCTGAATCCTTCGTGCGCGCTGGCTTACTTGGTCTTCCCTTGATGGTAGCCGTGATCGGGGGCGAAACGCACCGTTTTAGACGAGCCGTCGAACTCTACCGCGCCGCAGGAGCCCGAGCAGGCCATGCGCCGGAGAAGCTCAAGGTAGGCCTGCATTCACTGGGCTACGTGGCTCCGAGCCGCGAAGAGGCGGTTAACGACTACTTCCCGGGGTACGCCGAAACCTTCACGCGGATTGGGCGCGAGCGAGGATGGCCGCCGGTTTCCCGCGAACGCTTCGACGACCAAAACGGCCGCACCGGGGCTTTGCTCGTTGGCGACCCCGACGAGGTGGGAGAAAAAATACTAAGGCATGCAGCGGCATTGGGCGGCATAGACCGCCTGACCTTTCAGATGGACAATGCGAAGCTTCCGCGCGAAAAACTGCTGCGAAGCATCGAATTGATTGGGGAGCGCATCAAGCCTGCGCTCAAGACGAACTAAAAGCGAGCAGCTACCGCAAGCACCGCGTTGCGCCCTGGTCCAGAAATTCCAGAGCTGTAGGGACGGTAGCGCTGGTCCGAAATATTCTCGAGGCCGAAATTCATGGTGATTCCGCGCTTGAACTCCATGCTCGCACGGGCATTCACGGTATACCAGGACGGAGCATGTGGCCTGCCTTGAGCATCAAGCGCATAAATCTCGGTCTTGGCCTGTTCTTCCCAGGCGAGCTGGTCGCTGTGCAAGGCTCCCTGGAATTGGGAATAAAAGTCCGCGCGAAAGCGACCCCGGCGGTAGGTGAGTCCGCCCCAGCCGAAGGCAGGAGGAGCGTGGCGAGAGGGGCTAATCTGGCCGTTGTCGAGGCCCTCGACGCCCTTTTGAACATTGTACGACACCTTGCTGGACCACGCGCGAGACAGCTTTGCCTCCAGCCCAAAGTAGAGGCCGAGCACGCGGGCAAAGGAGGCATTTTGAAGCGCCTCCATTTGGTTCCATTCGCCGCCGTAGAGTACGCTGTCGATTCCGTTCACCGAAAATGGCCTTCGTACAAGGGCCCCGCGCAGCAGCGTGGCATAGCCGGCCAGGTCGATTTTGAGCCATGTTCCAAACAGCCTTGCCACATCAAAATCTGCGCTGCTGGCATGCTCCGGCCTGAGGTTGGGGTTGGGCACCACCACCATTGAGGGAGAGGTGTCAAAAAATTTGCCGAGGTCGTCGACGTTGGGGGCCCTAAATGCAGTGCCAAGGTTTGATTTAATCACCCAATTGGGCGAGGGTCGGTAGGTAAATCCTATGCTGTTGGTCAAGGCCCGCGCACGAAGCCTCACTTGAGGTTCGAGCAAAGGCACAAAATTCATGTTGTTGCTAAAGTCTGCTTCGAGGCCCACTGCGCTCCAGCGAATTCCGCTCGTGATTGTGGTTTTAGGGCTTGGCGACCAGGCCTCTGTGGCGTAGAGTCCGGCAGAAAACCATGTGGCTTGAGGGTAGCGCGAATTAATTGCGGTCTGCGCTTGGTTGGCCAAATTCACCATTATTCCCTGCGAAAGCACGTCATTCCAAACGCCCTCAATACCATAGAACAGCTTGTGCTTAGGGTTCCATTCTTTGGCACAATCCCAATTGAGCGAGTAGGCCGCCACGCGCTCGCTTTGGCTGCTGCGCATGGTCGAGTTAAGGTCGCGAGCAATGCGCGACTCCTCAAACCGCTGGGCCGCCAAGCGAAGGGTCCATGCGTCCATCGCGGCATTGTTCACCTCGTGCCGCGCCGCGAAGTTGTGCATCTGCCATCGCTGCGGACCATAATTCCACTCCGCGTAGCGAGGTAGCCCGTTGCGCATGCGGTTGTGGCGGTCGTAGCGTCCGAAGTTTGAAGTCTGGGAATGATGGAATCCGTACTGAAGTTCCCAGCCCTTTTTGGGCGCATAAACCAGCTTTTGCATGGCATTGACCTGCTGGTAGCCCGACGGAATCTGCAGCAAGGAGTCCGTTTGCAGCCGAACCGAATCACCGGCGGGACTGACCTCGACATAGGTCGCCTTGATGTAGTCCCTTGGGCCGCGGCTCCCCTGGCGCAGGTGGTCAAAATCCCAGCGACTAAAACTGGTTATTGCAGCCCACTTGGCGCCTCCGTAGTGCAGATCAAAATGGCCGGTTTGCTCTTTACTGGCTGCGGAATACCGTCCCTGTACCTTGCCATGTACCCCCTTGGTGCCCACCTTGGGCTGAAGGGTGGTGAAGCTCATGACTCCGCCAATGGCATCGCTGCCGTACATCACGCTTGCGGGCCCAAAGACCACCTCGGTGCGCTCCAAGGCAAAGGGGTCAAGGTTGATGACGTTTTGCACGTTGCCCGCCCTAAAAATGGCGGTGTTCATGCGCACCCCGTCGACCGAATAAATCAGGCGATTCGTTGCAAACCCTCGAATCATTGGGCTCCCGCCGCCCTGCTGGCTTTTTTGAATGAAGACCTTGCCCGACAAGGCCAACACGTCTGCCGCCGTTTGGGGTTGAAACTGTGCAATCTGCTTGGGCAGGACCACAGCCACCTGAGAGGGAATGTGCTCGGCGGTCTGCTTCCAGCGCGCGGCAGAAATCACCACTTCGCGCAGGTCGAGGGTGTCTGACGCCGGGCTTAGCGCTTGCGCAAAGGCCCACAGCGGACCCGCCAGTACCGCAGCCGCCATGGAGTTTCTGTTGATCCGATTTATCCTCGTCATTTTTTGTGCGAATGCACCTGCAATAATAGTGCTATGTTGCATTTTGAGGACTAGATTGCCTTCAAAATCCCCATGTACCCAGACGTTCCCTACTCGGTAAAACCCGACCTGACGCGGTCTTTGGCCCCCCTTGCCGCTGGCGACTGCCCTCCTGACTTCAGAGCTGCCAAGCAGCGGGAGCTTCATGGGCCTTTGCGGGCCGACCTGATTGGCGAACTCGGCATAGCTTCTGTGGGGCTGGAGCTCCTGGCAGAGCGGCTGGGCATGCCGGGCGCCTCCTTAGAAGATCTGGCCCTGAGCTGCGCGGAAGACCTTGCCCTTCTTCACAACGGAATTTTAGTGGCAATTGCCTTCGCCTTCCCGAGCGGATTCAAGCCCTGCGAAAAACTGGGCTTGGACTTTGCCGCGGTGCACGCCCCCGTGGCCGACTCCGAAGCGCTCCGCGCTGCAAGCGCGGGAATTACAGCCGCCATGAAGCGGCCCGATGCCAATTTTGAGCGCGGCGTGTGGACCTTAACCAGCCTCGGAACCTTGAGCCAGCATCCGTCCTACCCGAGGCCCCAGGCGACGCAGGAGTCCGACCTATGGTTCCGCAGTGAATTCCAAGTACTTCAGTCCTTAGGGGGCGACTGGAC
>DBBY01000023.1:5778-6224 GCA_002292855.1 Flavobacteriales bacterium UBA972
CGCGACCGTATCAAAGCGAGCCTAGCCAGCATGTCTGCCGCGAGCCGCACCTATAAAAACCTCCATGAAATTGCCGCTCTTCTGGGCGTTTAGCGCATCAAATGCAGGGCTCCGGTGAGCACTACGGGCAGCGCCACGTTGCGGTTCTTGGCCTTGGCAACCACATAGTAAACCCCGTCGGCAGCCGGCCTGCCGTTCCAGGTGCCGTCCCAAAACTCCTCTGGCTCGGTGCCTGAGGCCACCAAGGCGCCAAAGCGGTTGCGCACCTCCCACTCGGCCCAATCTACTGCCAGGTAGTTGGGTGCCCAAATATCGTTGCGTCCGTCGGCGTTGGGCGTGAACACGTTGGGCAGTTCCATGCCCGGACTTCCCAGTACTGTGAAGCACAGCGTGTCAGCGCAGCCTTGGCTCGTCTGAATACCCACGCAGATTTCGTACTGAATTTG
>DBBY01000023.1:6317-16439 GCA_002292855.1 Flavobacteriales bacterium UBA972
TGGCCGTCGCCCCAATCCACCCACATGGACGTTCCGGGAGCCAGGGTCCAGGGAATAACAGCGGAGTCCAAGCCAACGGTAACCGACAGGGCCGGATTGCCAAAGGGCAGCAGGAGCTGCGTATCGCGCCCAAAAACTCCGCCCGCCGACGCCCAGTACGCATCGACCACTGGAGTTCTATGCACCGTGATTAGGGGCAGGTTGGCTGTGGTCGCCGTGCAGCCCGAGTCCGACCAAATACTCAAGGTGGTGCTGTAGGTTCCCGCTTGCGCGTAGCAGTGCACGGGGTTCTTGGCGGTGTCGGTGGTTCCGTCGCCAAAGTCCCATAAACGGGCCACCGCTTGGCCGCCAGGTACACTGCTCACGTCGTTCCAGGTAACACAAAGAGGTTCGCATCCGCTGCTGCGGTTGACCCAAGCCAAGGGAATTGGCTTAGGGTTGGGCAGAAGCCACAAACTCTTGGATGCCGTGCAGCTGTAGGTAAAGCTGATGTCGTCAAGGCCAAAATCATTGCCGGAACCCGCAGTAATCACCCCCTGCAGGGCAATGACGCAAATCCCGTTGGCGGGCGCGGTAAAGGTCTGGCTGCGCAAACTCCAGGTGCCAATGGTCGCCGGAGCCGCCTGGCCCAGGCCAACCTGCAGGCCATTGATCATGACCCTTAAACTCCCCTGGGGCAATGCCAAACTCAGAACCCAGTACGACATTGTTACCGTAGAATTTGCCGGGAAGGTCACCGTTTGCTGCCAAATGGTGCGGTTCGGGAGGACGCTTCCGTTGATGATCATGTAGTTCCCCGTGCCCGTAGTGTGGTCTCCCCAGCCCGCAAAGTTGGGATGCACCACGCTCGCATTGGGCCCTACTGCATAGGTGCCCTCGTTCCAAATGCTTGACGCATTGTGCACATACTGCGAGGTGAACCCGCTGTTCCCTGCACTGAAGTTACCGTTCACCGCCGCCTGGCTCGTGCTCGACTGCGTGCTTACCGCTGCAGCGCTTGCCACCGCACCCATTTGAGCGCGCGTGATGGCGCAGGTATCGCACGAAAACATAGCGGCCGGAGTCCATGCAAAGGGACCCGTGCCCAAGGCCTGAAGGGTCACGCTGTCGCCCTCACAGGCATAGAGGCTGTCGTTGACCACGTCCACGGAGCATTGGGCTTTCGCTTGAAATCCCAACAGAACCAGCAACGACCAGAGTAAGCAACGCATGCCTAAAGTTCCGACAAAATAAAGCAACGCAACACCGACCAAGTTATAAACAGTCTGTTGGTAACTTTCGGCCTTTAATACGCTGATTTAACACCGCTTAACCAAACCGAGACCTTGAGTTTACACAGCGTGGTTTGCTTTGCAGAACTTCATTTAGAAGCAGGACCATGAATCAATCAGACCACCTCGAACAGTTTGTGCAGGAGCGCATGCTTTCGTACTGCAGAGAGCTGGGTTTGAGCTACCGCGACAGCGTAGTTCAACTCGGATTCAGCGCAGACGAACGCATCAGCCTGGCCGACTCTTGGGTAGACTAAGACCCTAAAGGCCCCACCTAGGAGCCCTACTCGCTACCCCAAGGGGTGGCTCACTACACTTATGGATGCCTCGAACCCTTAAGCGGCCTCCGCCTCTTGGGTGCCTGTGCGGTGCAGGGCGGGCTCTCGGTGACCGCGCAGCAGAATATACAGGCCCCAAAAAAGGACCACCACCGCGAGCTCAAGGCCTATGAGGTAGTAGGGCCAAGCTCCCTGCACCAAAGGGTGGTTGACCGGGGGAGGCTGGTTCACGTACCAGTAGTTTGATCCGAGCATCGAGTTAATGGCCATAATGGTGAAGCCCACCAGGTTGGTGAGTCCGATGATTCGCCAAAAAAGCCTGCGCGGCAACCGCGCTCCGCCCCGCAGAATGAGGTAGAGCGGAACCACCACCACCGCAGAATGCGCCAGATAAAACTGCAAGACATAGCCTATGGTGGTGGCGGTCTCGAGCGCCGGAGTCAAGAAGGCTTGAATTCCGCCCAAGGGGCCCCAAAAAGCGACCAGGGGCAGCGCCCATTTTTGCTTGAGCACCAAGTATGCAAAAAGCAGAAACTGGCTCAGTCCGCACATGTGCAGGGGCAGCGACTCGCGAACGTTAAACGACCCGTCAGAGAGCGCCATGATCCAGTACCAGGACTGGTTGGCCAGAATGATCCAGCCGAGTGCTTTTTGCCAGCCTTCAAACTTCGGATGGTTTTTGCTGGGCGCAAGAGTGAAAAAGAGCAAAAACAGCAGGGCCAAAAGGCCCATGCCAGCCCACCAGATCGGGCCACCGACCTCGACCACCACCATTTCCCACTTGCCCATTATGCTTGTGCTTTAATGCGCTTCCAAAAAAGCAGGGTGAGTACCACGTAGTGAAGGGCTCCGGCCACCACAAAAGCGATGAGGTAGTAGGGCCAGTCGCCGATAACTAAGGGATTGTCTACCATGGGGCGCTGGCATAAGAACATGTAGTTCGCGTCCAGTAGGCGGTTGACGATTCCAACGGGAACCATCAAAAGCAGGTTTACGCCGAGCACCTTGGCCCAGGTCCACTTGCCGACCATGTAGCCGCGCACCCAGATGAAATAGAGCGGAATTATTATGATTCCTCCGTGCACGATGTAGTACTCCGCATACATGAACGGGGTGTCCCCGCCGGTGAGTTCCGGGGTGAGTAGGCTGTGGAATCCGCCCACGATTCCCCAAAAGAAAAGGGGATAAAAGGCCCATCGGGCGCCGCTGATCAAAAGCACAATACTGAGGATTCGGCTAAATCCGCACAAGTGCAGCTCGAGGTTGTCTTGCACGTTCCATAGCCCCGACTGATGGAGGTAGACGTGCTTCACCAGTAAAAGTGCGGCAAGTGCTATGCCCCAAGCCCGTTCAAAGGTTCGCAAGCCTTCGCCTTTAAGCCTTCGAGCGGCCCCGATTACCACCGCTGCATAGGCCACAAAAATGGCTATGCCCGACCACCAGGCCGGCGATCCAATGGTATATACTGCGTGCTCAATCATTTAGGGACTGCTTAGGTGAAGTCCAAGTTAGTTCACAGACCCAGAATATACCAAGTCCTAAAAGCTGGGTTTGCGCTTGTCCAAAAATGCTGTCGTGCCTTCGATAAACTCCGCGCTGCCAAAGCGGGCTCCAAACTCCCGTACTTCGGCGTCGAACCCTGGCCCGCCTTCGGTCGTGGCGCTTACCGTCCGCAAAATGGCCGCTTGAGCGTCACCAGAAGCCTTAATCAACTGGCGCGCCATAGCCTCCGCGGCCTCGAGAAGCTGGTCGGGCTCGTGCACGGAATTTACCAAGCCCCAGGACTCTGCCTTGGTCGCATCAATCATTCCTGCGCCCAGCATCATCTCTAGGGCGCGGCCCTTGCCCACCAGCTGAACCAGGCGCTGGGTTCCGCCGTAGCCCGGAATCACCCCCAGCGAAGCCTCAGGCAACCCCATGCGGGCCGAAGTCGACGCCAGGCGTACGTGGCAGGCCATGGCGAGTTCCAGCCCGCCCCCCAAGGCAAAACCGTTGATGGCGGCGAGGTAGGGCTTGCGGGCTTGCGCAATGCGGTTAAAGAGCAAATCATGGCCTCGTTGGGCCATAGCCTGGCCTTCTGCGGGGCCATACGACGCAAACTCCGCAATGTCTGCACCGGCTACAAAGCTCTTGGGGCCCGCCCCAGTGAGTACCACCACCCGCAGGTCGTCGCGGGCGTCAAGGGCCTCCACATGCTCGTGAAGCTCCTGAATGACCGAAGCGTTTAAAGCGTTTAAAGCCTCCGGGCGGTCAATGGTTAAGAATGCGATGCGGTCGCGGATTTCAAGGCGTACGTGGGGCATGGCTTTATTACTGGGTTAGATAGATGGCGTACTTTGGCCAAACCAAAGATACTTTCTGTGCTCAAGCGCCTTCAAAAATGGTTTCAAGACAAGTCGGGCATCGGTGAAAACCGCGACGCCTTAGCCCTTCTGCGCCTTAGGGTTGACGCATTGGCGGCCTTGCAGCAGCAGCACCTCCCGGAACTTCTGACCCTCCCCTGGCTGCCCCCTGGCCTTGACGGCGTTTCGACGGCCATTCACCGCGCCGACGCCATGCTTCGCCTGCCCTTAAGTGCTTCGGGCGGACGCTGGGCTCGTGCCGCGACCGAGTACTTTGCAACGGGCCGCGAGCTCGCCCAAACCCTTAAATCAATCGCTCCCGAGGCCCAAGACCTGCTGGACTTTGGATGCGGCTACGGCCGAGTTGGCCGCTTTTTGGCCTTGGAATTCCCAGATGCCCGTCGCTGGGCCTACGACCCCAAGGCGGGAGCGGTAGCCTTTCAGCAGGAGCACTGGGGGGCGCAACCCTGGGGCGGCCAATCGCTTGACCTCATTCTTGCCGGATCCGTCTTTACCCACCTTCGGCCAGAGTCCGCGCGAGCCGAACTTTTGCGCCTCACCGAGGCCCTCAAGCCCCATGGCGCCTTGGTCGTCACCCTGCACGATTTTACCGGGCAGACTGTCGTGAGCGAGTACACCGAAGAGTCCGCGCTGCCTGAGCTCGAAGGGGCCATCGACCCCAGGGACTACGTAACGGTGTACTTCAGCGCAAAGGACTGGGCGGCCCTCACTCCCGTGGGATGGAGCTGGAGCACTCGGCCCGAGCGCTACGGGGGAACCCAGCAAATTTTGGTGCTTAGGCGCGCTGAAGCCTGAGGTTGAATTCCGTGCCTTCGGCAGACGAGGCTTCGACCCAAATGCGTCCGTCCATGCCTTCGACAATGGACTTGACCATGGCAAGGCCCAATCCCGAACCCGACGACTTAGTGGTAAAATGCGGCTCAAATATGCTCTCCCAGCGCGCAGCCTCGATTCCGCCTCCGTTGTCGCGGACCAGCACCAGAACGGCACCCTCGTCGTCGCGCAGCGATACCGACAGCGCCGGACTGCGCCCCGGCGGCATGGACTCCAAGGAGTTGTTGAGCAGGTTATTGAAGACCCGAAGCATCGAGGCCTCGGCGCCGTGAACCGTCCATGCCCCAGAGGGAATAGCCAAATCCAGGCCGGGGTAGGCCATCTGGATGTGGCCCAAAACGGTCGATAAATCCACCGTACTCATAGGAACCGACGAAATTTTGGCCAGGTCGTTGAAGTCGCCTGCAACCGCAGTCATTGCATCAATTTGAGCCAGCATGGCCTCGGCGTAGTCCTTGACTTCGTCCACCGAGAGCTGGCTTGCCCGGCTCGCGTGCAGCTGGGTCATCAGGCGCATCGGCGTGAGGGGGTTTTTGATTTCGTGCGCTACCTGCTGCGCCATCTCGCGCCAAGCGTCCTCTTTCTCGGCGTGTGCTAAGGCTTTGGCGTTTTCTTCGGTCTGGCGCACCATGCGGTTGTAGGAGTCTACAAGCTGCCCAATCTCGTCTTTGGAGCGCCATTCCACCGGCCGTGGACTCCTCGAGCCGTCTTCAAAATTCCCCTTCATGGCATTGCCCACCACCTCAAGCCCGCGCGTGATGCTGCGCGACAGCATAAAGGCAAAGTAGGTCGCCGCAATAAAGAGAACCAGGTGCAACCAAGCAAGGGCCTTAAAAAATTCCATGTCCTCAATGGGGCGCCCTAAGCCGTCGCCGTAGGGAACAACCATGATGGCGACCGGCACCCCCATCTCGTCGTTGAGCTCGGCGGTGTACAGCAGCAGCTCGCCCTCGGGCTTGGTGGAATCGGGAATGCTTAAAATTTGTTCTCTTCGGCTTAAAACGCCTTCTGGAAGCTGGGGGGGCAAAATTCCCAAGTCGACCAAATCAACGCTAGACGACAGCAGCAGGCCTCCGGTCATGGTGTAGAGCGCCACATCGATTCGGTGAATTCGGCTTATGGCACAAAGCTCCTCGTGGAGCACGCTGAGCAAATCCGCTTGGTCAATATCAGACCCCAGGGCTCGCTTCAACTCATAGGCCACGTGCGCTTCAACCGCTTCTTCTTTGCGCTTGAGTCGATCGCGGCGGTACTCCGACTCTTCTGCCTTAAAGTGCAGCAGGCTAATTACCCCAGTGGCGCCAAAACCCAAAACCACCACCATAAACATGGCGATGAAAATTCGGGCACGAAGGGTGATGCGCATAAAAGGATGGACTTTAGTCCAGAGCCTTAGTCAATTTTAGGGCCAAATGCGCGCGGTGGGCTTTGGTTTCTGCATCCGTTCCAGGATTGCTGCGTATTAGCTGCCCAATGCGTTGAATCTGAGCCAAGGCCGCAGACTGCGACGGGCGATCAAATCCTGCCTCGGGCTTTTCTCCAAGACCCGCGATTTCAATTAACCGGCCCAGGTATTCCAACTGCAAATTTTGGCGGAAGGCGTTCACCGAAGTCGTCCAGTCTGCCGCAAAAACAGCATCGGTCAGTTCTGCCGTCATGGTGGTAACGCTATACTGGTTGCCATAAAGACGGCTATCGGTCAGGCGCTTCATCGTCGCGGGATGCAGAAGGTGCGCCATCACGTTGCGCTGGATCGCGAGGCTGCGGTCATGAATTTTGGGGTCTTCGCTTTGGCTGAAGAATCCGAATCCGCGGCGCTGCTGCTGCAGGTACCTCCAAACCGGAGCGGCCGCATCAAAGGCATTGGGCGCAAAAACATACTGGCGCAAGGCGTTCATGGCGCGCTTCTGGTCTGCCAGGGAGACCGGCGTGAACGGGTCCTTAGCCCCCGGCTGTCCCGGGAATCCGCGCTCGACATAAACCCCACCCACGTAGCGACTAATCGACGCGGCGGCGTTGTTCATTTCTCCGCCCAAAATCGAGTAGGCCTGCACGAGCTCCTGGTAGCTCTGGCCCTCCTTGCGGTAGTTGGCAAGCAGGGTTCCGTACAATTTATTGACGAGCTGAAAGCGCTCAACGCTGTAGGCAATGGCGTCGCCCGACATGTCGTTGACGTTCACGCGCGGATCAATTGCCTTGCCGGGAGAACGCATGTCGTCGGCATCGTTGCCAAAGGTGAGCTCGGGGTCGGTACTGCGCTCCAGAATCTTCTGCAACCGTGCCTCTTCGGCATCGGCATCGGGCAAAGAAGCGCTGTATCCGTATTGAATGGCCCACATATCATAGGGACCAGGCTTGGTGGTGAAGTACTGGCCCTGCTTGGCGGGGTCTAGGCTGACGTTGACGGCCGGATAATCCATTACCGAACCCACCAGTCCCACGCGCTCGGTCAGCTCCCGATTGTGAATGTCTTTGGGCATGTGCAGCTGCGAGGCCTTCATGTTGTGGTTTAGGCCAAAGGTGTGGCCCATCTCGTGCATAATTAGGTAGTAGAGCGACTCGTCGAGGTAGCGCTGCTTCTGCTCCACCGACGCGTCGTCTGCGGCAAGGGCCTGAAGCCCAAACAGCGTCGACTGCTGCAGGTACTGCGAGGCCATGCACGACGCGTGGTCGCCGCCCTCGGCAAGGTGCTCGTCGGGCGCCAATGCGTCCACCAGCCCGAGGTTGTTGTACAGCGCGGCCTGCTTCAGGCGGTTCGCGACAAACACGTACTCAAGCATAATGTCCGCTCCAAGGATTTCACCCGTGCGCGGATTGGTAAAGCTCGGTCCGTAGCCACCAAAGGGCGGGAAGGGGCTCGAGGTCCAGCGCAGCACGTTGTAGCGAATGTCGCCGGCATCCCAGTCTGCGTCGTCGGGCTGCACCTTCATCACGACGGCGTTGCGGAACCCTGCCTTTTCAAAAGCCTCGTTCCATGCCGCTCCGGCGCGCTGAATAACGCCTCTAAACTCCAGCGGGGTCGTATTTTCAATCCACCAGGTGATGGGCTCAACCACGTCGCTGACCTCTTCGTCGGGATTCACTTTTACCAGCTTCCAACGGTTAATCATGTCGCGGTAGTTCGCGGCCTTGGGGCTCGTCATGTCGTTGACCTCCTGGCCAAAGTAGCCTACGCGCGGGTCGTCTCGGCGCGGACTAAAATCCGCAGCGGGCATTGCCAAAATACTGTGCTGCAAGCGCACGGTGACATACCGCGAATCGGTGACGTCGGGGCCTCCACCGGCCGCGCTGGGGTTGTCGTAGACTAGGTCCACAACCACGTCGGTATTCTCTGGATACGAGCGGACTTTGGCCACTCTGGACTTGCTTTTGCTCAGCGTTCCCAAAGAAAACTCCCGGCTCCCGGGCTGTGAAGGCGGCTTAATGCGGTCTAGGGCCTCGCCCAAAAAGAGGCCGGTTGCGTCGATCAGGACTTCGCCACTCGTGCGGTCTTCTGCGAGAACCTTCTCGCTCAGCAAAACTGCCGGGCTGATGTTGGCCTCTGCAGACTTGCTCAGGGCCGACGCCGGGTCAAAATAGTAGCCTGTGTTCTGCGTTTCAAACTGAACTTGATCAAAGTAGCGCTTGATCCTAAAAACCTCATTGGAGCGAAAGCTTCCTCGGTTGAAGCCCACGCGGGCCACGCCATTCTCGGCATAGCTCCAATAGATGAACTCCTGATTAAACTGGTCTGCCTTGAGCTTAAGGTAGAGCTTGCCGTCGGTAGTGTCTTGGTAGACCTGCATCAAGCCATCAAAGGCCACCGCATTCTTGAGCTTGGAGGCAATCGTGGCCTTCTTCTCTGGCGCCGGGGCCTGGGCTGCTGGGCTGCCTTTGGACTTCTTCTTGGCCCCCGACTTGTCTTGGGCATTGGACGGAATTGCAAGCACCGTAAGGGCAGCAAAAACTAGTGCGGAGCGCAGTGCTGTTTTCATTTTGCCAAGATAATCCACAACGGCTTAAACAAGCATGAGGATCCATAAGGCAAAAAAAACAGGCCCCTTTCGGAGCCTGAAAAAAAAAGAAATGGTGCAAGCGCTTTAGCTGCTTAAAGCCTCTGCGCCTCCTACAATCTCCAGTATCTCATTGGTAATAGCCGCCTGGCGCGCCTTGTTGTAGTCAAGCTTTAGGGCGTCGCGCATGCTTTTGGCATTGTCGGTAGCCTTGTGCATGGCCGTCATCCTCGCGCCCTGTTCCGATGCCTGCGAATCCAACAATGCCTTATAAAACTGCATGTGAATGTGCGTTGGAATCAAACTATTGAGCAATTCCACCTTATTGGGCTCATAGAGGTAGTCGCTCGATGGCCGGCCCTCCGGCTGGGGAATCGGCAAAACAACCTCTTCGCGAACCAGCTGTATGGCTGCATTCTTAAACTGATTGTAGACCACAACCACCCTGTCGTACTTGCCCGAAGCAAAGTCGTTCATCACCCCCTGGGCCAGGCTGCGCGCTGCGTCAAAAGAAACCTTAGTGACCACCTCAATGTCGCTGCCTACAAGGTTGTCGAGCTTGCGCAATTGGTCGCGGCCCTTCTTGCCAAGAGCAAAAACATCGACCGCAACGCCCTCGTTGGCAAACTGGTCGAGCACAATCTTGGTGCGCTTGAGCACCGACGAATTGAATGCGCCGCAGAGGCCTCGGTTGGCCGTAACAGGAATCAAAAGTACCCGCCCAAGAGGCCGCTCTATGGCATAGGGATTCTCCGAAGAATCCAGCGTAGCGCTCACGTTGGCCATTAAAACTCCCAGCTTGTCGGCATAAGGACGCACCTGCACAATGGCATCTTGCGAACGCTTCAGCTTGGCCGCCGAAACCATCTTCATGGCCGACGTAATCTGCATCGTGCTCGATACCGACGTAATGCGGTTGCGGAGTTCCTTTAGGTTCGGCATTGCTTAAAGTCTAACCGGCGTAGGCTGGAATAATTTCTTTGGCAACAGCCTCGATCGTACCAATCTCCGCATCGCTCCAGGCTCCGCCGCGAATAGCGTCGAGCACATTGCGGTGCTTGGCCTCCATGAATTCAATGAAGGCGCGCTCAAAGGCCTTGATCTTAGTAACGGGGATCACGTTGAGCATACCCTTGGTTCCCAAGTAGATAATAGAAACCTGCTTCTCTACGCTCATGGGTGAATTCACGTGCTGCTTGAGAATTTCTACATTGCGGCGACCCTTGTTGATCACGTTCATAGTGGCCGCGTCAAGGTCTGAACCGAACTTCGCAAAGGCCTCAAGCTCACGGTACTGAGCCTGATCGAGCTTCAATGTTCCGGCAACCTTCTTCATGGGCTTAATCTGTGCGGAACCTCCAACCCGAGAAACCGAAATACCCAC
>DBBY01000023.1:16580-17275 GCA_002292855.1 Flavobacteriales bacterium UBA972
GCCGTCAATGAACCGCCTCCTTTTACCTTGCCCTTGAGCGAGGGCGGAAGGTCGTTCATCTGCGAGGCAACGGCATCGTCCTTGATGATTTTAGCCGCACGCTCGAGCAGTCGGCTGTGCAGGTAAAAAACGTCTCCAGGGTAGGCTTCGCGGCCCGGAGGGCGGCGGAGCAGAAGCGATACCTCGCGGTAGGCAACGGCCTGCTTGGAGAGGTCATCATAAATAATCAATGCCGGGCGACCGGTATCGCGAAAGAATTCTCCGATGGCAGCGCCCGCAAAGGGAGCAAAAAACTGCAGGGGCGCAGGATCTGCTGCGTTAGAAGCCACGATGGTCGTGTAGGCCATGGCTCCCTTGTCTTCGAGGTTCTTGGCCAGGGCCGCAACCGTTGATCCCTTCTGGCCAATGGCCACATAGATGCAGTACACGGGCTCTCCCTTGTCGTAGAATTCGCGCTGGTTAATAATGGTGTCGATGGCGACGGTAGTCTTGCCCGTCTGGCGATCGCCAATGATGAGCTCGCGCTGGCCTCGGCCAATCGGAATCATGGCGTCAATAGCCTTAATGCCCGTTTGAAGGGGCTCGTTCACTGGCTGTCGGTAAATTACGCCCGGCGCCTTGCGCTCCAGCGGCATCTCAAAACGCTCGCCTTCAATCGGACCCTTGCCGTCGATGGGGTTTCCGAGGGTATCAAC
>DBBY01000023.1:17334-19224 GCA_002292855.1 Flavobacteriales bacterium UBA972
ACCGTAGAACCCTCTTTAATGCCCTCTGCAGGGCCCAAAAGCACGATACCCACGTTGTCTTCTTCGAGGTTCAGAACGATTCCGCGCAGGCCGTTCTCGAACTCTACGAGTTCGCCCGACTGGGCGTTGTCCATTCCATAAGCGCGGGCAATACCGTCGCCAATTTGAAGTACGGTTCCAACTTCTTCAAGCTGCGCTTCGGATGCGAAACCAGATAGTTGCTGGCGCAGTATGGCTGAGATCTCTGCAGGTTTTACGTTTGACATGGGGTGGTAGTTTAAAAATCGGCGATGTATAAGTTTTTCTGGAATTCACGATCTAGGGTGGCGAGAGCCGTCGCTACGGAGGCGTCCACTTGCTGGTCGGCCACGCGCAGCACAAAGCCTCCGATTAAGGATTCGTCCACGACCTGCTCGAGCTGCACGTCAGAAGACTCTGGCGTTTTAAGAAGGGCAAGAAGCCGCGCCACTTGGTCTGCGTCGAGCGGACTCGCTGCGGTAATGCGCGCCCGAACGACGTTGCGCTCGGCAAAGTAGAGGCTGTTGTAGTTCTGCAGGATGCCCTGAAGGTCCTCCTCTCGGGAATGCTTGACCAGCAGCTCCAAAAAGGCAGCAGTCAGGTCACTAAGCTGGCCCGCGAAGGCCGCCTTGATTGTTTTAATTTTTTGGTCGGGCTTAATGATCGGGCTTTTGAGAAAGCTGCGCAGGTCGCGGCTGTCTTGAATCACCGCAAGCAGCAAGTCGCTGTCGTGCTTCACTGCATCAAGCGCCTGACGCTCGCGAGCGAGATCCAGGAGCGCCTTGGCGTAGCGATTCGAAACGCGCATTGAGCCCATAACCTAGTTGCTGGATTTAAGGTCTAGCATTGCCCTGTCGACGAGTGCCCGCTGGGCCTGCGCGTCCTTGAGCTCGGCGCGCAAAATGCGTTCCGACATGTCAATAGCCAATTGAGCCACTTGGTTTTTAACCTCGACCATGGCCGCCTTCTTCTCGTTGTCGATTTGAATGCGCGCCAGCTCTAGAACCTTAGAGGCCTCTTCAGAAGCGGCCTCCTTGGCATCAGCAATGGTTTTGTCGCGCATGCTGCGCGCCTCCTTGAGCATGGCCTCACGGGCCTCGCGAGCCTCCTTGAGGAGTTGCTCGCTGCTGTTTTGAAGCGCGGCAACCTCTGACTTAGCCGACTCGGCAGCCTTCAAGGCTGCGTTGATCGAGTCTTCGCGGTCTTGAACGGCTTTGAGAATAGGCTTCCACGCAAACTTCGCCAAAAGGAAAAGCAGGAGGAAAAACGTCAGCGTTGTCCAAAAAATGAGGCCAAAGCCTGGAGTTACGATACCCATTGTACGGCGTTTCTTCGATTAAAAAATGTGCATCAAAGACGCATCGTCGCCCTTGGGCAGCGTGCGCCGAAGAATGCGTTAGTATTAAATACCCAACAACGCTACGACGATGCCAAACAAGCCGGCTCCTTCGATCAACGCCGCTGCGATAATCATATTGGTTTGAATTTTGCCTGTGGCTTCTGGCTGGCGAGCAATTGCCTCCATGGCGCGACCGCCAATTAGGCCAATGCCGATTCCAACGCCGATAACGGCTAAACCTGCTCCAAGTGCTGCGATACTTCCGGTCATGATAGTAAGATATTAAGGGATTTGAATTAAAATTAACGTTTAATGGTGCTCTTCTTGCAATGCGGCCCCGAGGTAGAGCGCGGTCAAGAGCGTAAAAATATAGGCCTGCAATGCCGCTACCAATAGCTCCAAAACAGAAATGAAGAGGGTGAGCAATACCGAGACGGGGCTAACCCAAACGGTTTCAAAAATGAACACTAGAGAAACCAGACTTAAGACGATAATGTGGCCTGCGGTGATGTTGGCAAAAAGACGAATCATCA
>DBBY01000023.1:19289-22787 GCA_002292855.1 Flavobacteriales bacterium UBA972
GCCACAGGCAGGCCTGGCATCCAAAGAATGTGCTTCCAGTAGTGTCGGTTCCCATTGACGTTAGTGACCACAAAAGCGACAAAGGCCAAAACCATGGTCACGGCAATGTTGCCCGTCACGTTAGCTCCGCCGGGAAAAAACGGCACTAAGCCCATTAGGTTGTTCACCCAAATGAAGAAGAAGACGGTAAGCAACAGGGGCACAAACTTCTTATAGTGCGGACCAATATTGTTTTTGGCAATGTCGTCGCGCACAAAAACCACTAGGGGCTCCACAAAACCGGCAAGACCTCGGGGCGCAGCACCACTATTTTTAGCGTAGGACCTGGCAGCCCTTATGAATAGGACAAGGATAATTACTACACTGACAAAGAGCGAAGCTACGTTTTTGGTTATGGAAATGTCCCAAGGCTTGGCGTTGGCAACCTCATGAGAAACTGGATCTGCCTGGGCATAAACTCCGTGCTCGTTGGGCGCGTCGGATGCGTAGTAGATTTTCTCATGAAGGTTTATAAAGCGCTGTCCGCCGGCCTCGGCGACATGCCTTCCCTCGCTGTCGTGATGGAACAACGAAGACGAGAAAACCACCAAACCTTCGCGGGTCCAAAGAATTACGGGCAAGGGAATGCCTATTTCTTTATCATTCCAATCCATTATGTGCCAACCATGACTGTCGGCAATGTGATGCATGATCATTTCGTTTGGATTGAAGACCGCCTCTTTTGGCTCCGTCGCGGCGTGGTCGCCGTCATGAGCCTCGGCTTTGTGATCTTCTTGAGCTACAGTGGATGCCACGCTGTGATTACCAGACGTTTGAGAGTCTGATGAGGCGGCCAGCGGCAATGCAATGGCGGCAAAAAACAGTAAGCAGTAGCGTAAAAACATCAGTCCCGAATTGCGCGGCAAAGATAGTAAGGAAGCGTCGTTTTATTGCAGGCTATTTGCTCGTTTTACCGCGACCCAGGTTTCAAAAAGGGTGGCGACAAAAAATAGCGCTGCAAACTGAAGGGCCTGGGCACGGTAGCCCTCGGGTTGGCGCAGGCTAAGGGGCAGTACAATAGTCGCCACGCCAAGAAGCATGCGCAGCATTCCGCCCCCTAAAATTACCCAAACAAAGGCCTTGGGCTGCTTGCGTTCTAGCGCATAGGCAAACAAAAACAGGGTGATTCCCGTGACGGCTACCCACAAAATTCCGAGGTAATAAAATGGAATCCCCCAGGCCTGGCACAGCGCCCAGGTACAAAAAGCGAGAGCGGCATAAGCCCCGGCTAAGGTCGTTAGAACCCCCTTCACGAGCCTTGATTTTTGCGAGCCTGTCTGACGACTAAGACGGTGGCTAAAACGGTTCCGACCAGGCCGCCCCAGAGCTGACCGTTTCGCGAAGGTTCTGCTGAATCGAGCCTATCACCCACAAAAACTCCCAGTACAATGGTACCGAGCATTTGCCCGGCCATGCCCATGGCAAGCCCGTAGTTCGACTTGGGAGCCATGGTTTAGGACGCAGCGACCGCTGGTGCGGAGGCCTGAGCGGCGGGAGCGCTGGCCGACTGAGGGTTGATGGGCTTAGAAATTGGCTCTCTTGGCCCCATGTTGCAGTTGCCCGAGAACTGGGCGCCTGCCTCAATGCTGATTTGGCCGGTGAACAGCTCGGCCTGAATTTGCGCAGTCTGTGCCAAAACAGTTAAGCCTTTTACCTCGAGGCTGCCCTTGAGTTTGCCGGCAATGCTTGCCTCTGCGGCCACTACGTCGCCCTCAATAGAGCCCGTTGGGCCCACGACGACCTTTCCTTGGGTGCGCAGGCTGCCTTTTAGAATACCGTCAATGCGAATGTCCACGGGGGACTGAATGCTTCCTTCGATAACGGCGCCTTCCACGATGCGGTTGTGCTCGTGGGGCGAATCAGAAGTGCGTTTAATTGGATTTATCATAGCGTTCCGTAGTTGCGTTGTACAAACGTGCGGTAGGCCGCCTCGTCTTTGGTGCGGTAAAGGTGCGAAAAATTCGGCACAGTAATCGGCCAAAAAGCGCAGCGATCCATCGGGAGCGCTTTGCTCAACTCTGGATTGCGGCGAATCTGGTCTCGGTAGGCAAGTGCTTCGGCTGCGGACTTAAACCCATCCACAATAATTAATTCGAAGTTGTCGTTCCAAGGAAGCGGACGCAGGCCCAAGGGTTTGTCGGCAAAGTCTACGCTGTGGATGCGTGCCAAGGTATTGCGGATGGCGTTCGCGTCAAATCCCGTGGGTATGAGCAGGAGCATTTGGTGGGGCGCCGCAGGCGCCGCAACAAAGAGCTTCAAATTCTCGGCATTGACCGGGGGTTCTTGGGCCGGTACTGCCGAGAGTTCTGCCAAATAGGTTTGGGCCGCCGCCGCCTGAGGACTGGACGGAAAGTCTGCCACCACCTTGCGCAGTGCGTCGGCATAAGCAGCTCGGCCTTCGAGTCCTCCAAGGGCCATGGCGCGAAGAAGGGCTGCCGCTGCGCGCTCGGACTCGGGCCACGTAACTCCTTCACTGGCTCGCAGGGCATCACGCCAACGGCGCTGAGTAACCGCGTCGCGCAAGGCAAGGAATGCAGCGGATGCCGCCGGTACCGATTCTGCTTGGCGCGGAGCGCTGCCTCGGCGCAGAATTGCCGCCGCTTCGCTGTCCGGGAAGCGTTCCAACAAAACCTTCTTTGACTCGTCGGCCTGAAGGTTCTCTTTGAGGCTGAGGTGCAAGCGGTAAAGGGCGTACCACCAGCGCGCCGCCTCAGGGTGGTCGGGGCATCCACGAAGTGCGCTTCGGTAGGCCGACACCGCCTTGGAGGGGTCTTGCATGCCGTCGCGGTAGGCGGCGGCCACCTCAGACCAAGCGACGCAGGCGGACTGCTTGACGCTGTCCAGTTCGCGGGCTTCGCGCGGAATCTGGGCCAAATAGTAGGAGGCGCGGTAGCGCGATTCCGGGCCTTCGGACTCGAGCATGCCCGAGTCGGAAGCGCCGTCGGATGCGTCGTCGGATGTGCCGTCCGCGGAGCCGTCTTTGCTGCCGGGTTTGGATGCCTTGTCGCCAGAGGCTGTTTGCTGCATCCATTCGCTGGATCTGGACCTCAGGCGCCAGTTGTCGACGTTGGGGCGCTCTCCAAATTTTTGACGGAATGCTGCGGCGCCCTTGGCGCGAAGCGCCGGGGCGTAGACCGCCCAGCCGCCGCCGGCTGCGCCGCCGGCCGCGGGCGCCGCCGCATCCAACTCCGCACTGGCCGAACGCAACTCCGCCAACTGAGCCAAACGCCGCTGCCGCTCCGCCTCCGCCTCGTCTGCCTTCTTCAAACTTGCCGCATACGCCTCAAACTGGCGCTCCAAATCCGCATCGCTCCGGAGCGAAAGCCGAACCAAGGAATCACCCAGCTCGGCCAGCGTCAGCGCATCCACCAAAGCCTTCAAACTCTTTGCCTTCTTCTGAAAAGCCTCGCGGCCCACATACGTCGCGGGCAAAACCAAGGCGGCCGAATCAAAATCAAC
>DBBY01000023.1:22861-28198 GCA_002292855.1 Flavobacteriales bacterium UBA972
CCCAAAACCATGGGCCGCTCGCTGCGTCCGGCCGCAAACGACTGCTGGTAGTAGCCATAGGCCCTGTCCTCCTCGTCCCATTGCTGTGCCAGCTCCCCGAGTGAAAAATAAATCCGGTCCGCAAAATCTGCATTCTTAGGCTCCCGCAGCAGCTCGTGCAGCTCCTGAAACAACTTCTTCGGATTCACTCCGCCGCCATTGAGGCTGCGGCGCAGCTGGGCCTCGAGCAGCATCGCGTAATCCCTGGGCTGCGCCTTCAAACAAGCCTCATACATGGGGCGCGCACGATCCGGCTCCGAGGCTTTCTCAAACAGCTGGGCCGCCAAAAAAGCATAGCGCGCCTCGAGGTCTGCCCTCGGAGCCGAAGCCGAAGCACTCGAAGCCTCCTGCGCCGCCCCAAGCCAGTCCTGGCCCGCAATAGCCATTCGCGCCTTGATTCGATGCACTCGATAATCCCACTTCTTGGGCACACCCTTGCGCTCCACCTCAAACAAAATCGGCTCTGCCAGAGCGGCATTCCCCTGCCTGGCAAGCAACTCCACGCGCTCCAGCTGGGCCTCAACCTGCTGGTTGGGGTCCTCACTCAAACGCGCTACAATACTGAATGCCTCCGAGGCCGGAGCGTCCAAGCCCATCAAGAACTGGGCGCGACCCATCAGCAAATAAGCATCAAAAACCGCCGGATTCGCCTGCTTGCCCTTGAACACCATGCTGTGCCCGCGAATGGTCTTGTTGGCCTTCTCTACCGCGCGCTTCGCCTTCTGGTAGGGCGGGCTGTTCAGGGCGGCAGCCGACCAATCGTCCAGCAAAATTAGCTGCGTAAAATCGTCCTTATGCGCCTCACTTAACTCCTTAATAGCCTGATCGTAGGCCACTTGACCATTATAAAGCGGATTAAATCGCGCCGTGAGCTCGTGGTACTTTTTGTTGAGCCAACGGTCTTTGTCGCGGCTGCAACCCCCAAGGGCAACCGCGGCCAACAAGCCAAAAGCAAGCAATCGAATTAGATAAATCGGGCGCATGAGGAGTTTAACGTCACAATGCCAAAGTTATGACCTTAGCGCGGGCAGCGCTTGGCGTATTCCTTACCTTTGAAAATGTGAAAAAGTCCGCTCGTCGCAGCCGCAAAGAGGTTTTTCAGCACTGGCTGTCCAAGTGGCGGCATCGCTACCGTTTGGTGCTGCTCGACGAATCCTCCTTTGAAGAGCGCTTCTCTATGGTGCTCAACCGGCGCAACGTCTTTTTGTCGGTCGGAGGGTCCGTGCTGTTTTTAATCGTTTCGACGACCTTTTTAATCGCCTACACCCCCTTGCGGGAGTACATACCCGGCTACTCCAGCACCTCGCTGCGCCGCGATGCCGTGAAGCTCAACGCCGTGACCGACTCGCTGGTTGACCTGGTCGCCTACCAAGAGGCCTTCATACAGCACATCCAGTTTATGGTGGGCGGATCCCTTCCGCCCGATACCCTGACCAGCGCAGCCAGTCCGCCCGCGGGATGGTCGGCAGAGCGGCTCAAAACCAGCGAACGCGAACTCAAGCTTCGCCAAGAAGTGGAGGCCCGTGAGGCCGCCGTTACCAAACCCGGCGAAATGGTTCAGCCCGTGGCCGGCTTGGCCCTGCGAACCGCAAATCCGGCCCAAGGGCGCTATGGCCTAGAAATCGACGCCCTTCGGCCGTCGGACGTGGTAGCCGTTGAAAACGGAACCGTCTTGGCCATCGACGGAACCAATTCCCTGGGATACTCCGTAACCCTTCACCACTCCGAAGACCGCGTCAGCCGCTACATCGGCCTAAGTCGGGTCAAAACCCGCGTTGGATCCGAACTTCGCAAGGGAGAAACCCTTGGTCGCCTCCTGGAGCAAGACCCCGAAAACCCCATCGCGTTTAAAGTTGAAATTTGGATTCACGGGCGCCCCATCAATGCGGCCGAAGAACTCGGATACCGCAAATAGTCCACCGTTTCGAACCCCCCTATGCGCAGCTTCAAAGAATTCGCCGCCGTCCAATGGGCCGCAATTGCCGACCGTCAAACGCGGGCCTGGGCCAGCAAGCCCATTGAAAGCCAGCAGCGCACCCTGGCGCAGCTTATGGCCAAGGCCTCTGCAACCTCCTTTGGCCAAGACCATCGGTTTAGCGAGGTGCGCAGCCACCAAGACCTCGTGCAGGCAGTGCCCCTGCGCGACTACGAAGCCCTGCGGCCCTACATCGACCGCGTAGTCGCCGGCGAATCCGACGTGCTTTGGCCCGGCCGGCCGGCCTACTTTGCCAAAACCAGCGGAACCACCTCAGGGGCCAAGTACATTCCCCTGACCAAAGAGTCCGTTCCCTACCACATCACCTCGGCGCGCAACGCCCTCTTTGCCCACATGCGCGCCACCGGCAGCAGCAAAATGGTCAACGGCAGCATGATCTTTCTGCAGGGCAGTCCCGTGCTCGAAGACAAAAACGGAATCCCTACCGGCCGATTGAGCGGAATTACCGCGCACTTTGTGCCCGCCTACCTTCAAAAAAACCGCAAACCCTCTTGGGAAGCAAACTGCATCGAAGACTGGGAGGAGAAAATTGAAGCCGTGGTTCGCGAGACCCTGAACGCCCCCATGTCGCTCATTTCGGGCATTCCGCCCTGGGTGCAGATGTACTTTGAGCGCCTTCTCGAGGTTAGCGGTAAATCCTCGGTGGGCGAAGTTTTTCCGGACCTCGAGCTCTTTGTCACGGGCGGAGTCGCCTTTGAGCCCTACCGCGCTCGCTTTGAGGAGCTTTTTGGCCGCAAAGTGCCCATTGTGCAAACCTACCCGGCCTCCGAGGGCTTTATTGCCTACCAGGACCAGCCCGACAGCCTCGATCTGCTGCTGCTGCTCGACAACGGTATTTACTACGAGTTTGTGCCGGCCGACCGCTACTTCGACGAGAATCCGCCCCGCTTAAGCCTTGCCGAGGTGCAGGTTGGCGTCAACTACGCGCTCATCATGCACACCAACGCCGGGCTTTGGGGCTACAGCATCGGCGACACCGTGGAATTCGTGGGCACCTCGCCCTACCGAATCCGCGTTACCGGCCGCATTAAGCACTTTATTTCGGCATTCGGCGAGCACGTTATCGGTTCTGAGGTGGAACATGCGCTCGACCAAGCCGTGGCGGCCCAAGGCGGGAAGGTTCGCGAATTCACCGTTGCCCCCCAGGTGAATCCATCCGAGGGCGGACTCCCCTACCACGAGTGGTTTATTGCCTTTGACCAGGCCCCGTCAGACCTTCAGGCCTTTGCCCTGAGCCTTGACCTTGCCCTGCAAAAGAAAAACAGCTACTACCACGACCTAATTTCAAGCGGAATCCTTCGGCCCTGTGTGGTCCGCGCCCTGGGCAGCGACTCCTTCATCACCTACATGAGGTCCGTCGGCAAGTTGGGCGGCCAAAACAAGGTGCCTCGACTAATGAACGACCGTTCGATTGCCGACAAGCTAGCAACCAGCAACTAGCAACCAGCAGCCATTAGCCCGCTAGGGCTGGTAGCCGTAGTCCTGCTCTGTGGGATTCATCGACGCGGCCACCGCAAGCACATCGCAGCGCTCGTTTTCGGGGTGGCTGCTGTGCCCGCGCACCCATTCAAAATGCACTTTATGGCCCTCCATGGCCTTTAGGAGGCGCTTCCATAGGTCGGGGTTCTTGACTTTCGCCCAGCCACGGCGCTTCCAGCCCTCAATCCAGCGCTTGTTAAAGGCGTCTACCACGTACTTGCTGTCGCTCACCACGCGCACCGCGCAGCTCGCGTTTAGGGCCTCTAGGCCGACGATTACGGCCATGAGTTCCATGCGGTTGTTGGTCGTGTGGAAGAATCCGCCGCTCAGTTCTTTCTCGTTGGCGCCGCTGCGCAAAATTGCACCGTAGCCCCCGGGGCCCGGGTTTCCTTTGGCAGCCCCGTCGGTAAACAAATCTACCGGTACCATCCCTCGGGGAGTTCGGTGGGCAGGGGTTGGCCGAGAAGGTCGGCCGCCACCACGCGACCAAAAGCCCAATGCTCTCCCTCCAGAATGCGTGCCGCCAGACTGTCGGCCTGTTCGCCGGGGTGCAAAAGAGTCCGCATTTGAAAGAGAACAGGGCCCTCGTCGTAGGCTTCGCTGACGCGATGGATGCTCAAGCCCGACTCGCGGCATCCCGCCGCAACTACAGCCTCGTGAATATGGTGTCCGTACATTCCATGACCGCCAAAAGCCGGGAGCAGCGCGGGGTGTATGTTGTAGCATCGCTCGCCAAAAGCCTCAATCCAAAGGGCGGGAACCGGCTTCAAGTAGCCCGCAAGCACCAGCGCAGTCGCGTTCATGCCCTGCCAAAGCTCGAGCAGGCGCGCGCAGTCTTCTTGCGGATCAAAGTAGTGAACGGGCACTTTGAGGTCCCGATTCCACACTCCAGCGTTTTTTCTGTTGGTCCAAATTCCGACTGCTTCAATGGGGCCATTAGCCCACAAATCCAATAGGGCACTGGCATTGCTGCCGCTTCCGGATGCAAGAATTACAACTTTTTGAGTTATCACAGGCTAAAGGTAGGGGGCGAAATGCACCACAATTCCAAAGATTGGCTTTTCTTTGCACCCACAAATGACTCTAAAAAATTAGTTATGTCCGACATCGCCTCACGCGTTCACAGCATTATCATAGACAAATTGGGAGTTCCCGCATCAGAAGTCACTTCTGAGGCTTCCTTCACTGGCGACCTGGGCGCCGACTCCCTAGACACGGTTGAGCTCATCATGGAGTTCGAGAAGGAATTCGACATCAGCATTCCAGACGACCAAGCCGAGAGCATTGGCACCGTAGGCCAAGCGATTAGCTACATCGAGGCCGCCAAGGCCTAAATTCCTCTTCATGGAACTCAAGCGTGTCGTAGTCACAGGGCTTGGGGCTCTGACGCCCATTGGCAACACTGTTCCCGAATTTTGGGATGCCCTGCTTCAGGGTCGCAGTGGTGCTGGGCCTATTACGCACTTTGACGCGTCCAAGTTTAAAACACAGTTCGCCTGCGAGGTTAAGGACCTCAATGTAGAAGACTTCATCGAGCGCAAAGAAATGCGCCGCATGGACCGCTTCACCCACCTGGGTTTAATTGCCGCAGAGCAGGCGGTGGCCGATTCAGGGCTCGAAGATTCCAATCCCGACAAAGACCGCGTTGGCGTTATTTGGGGCTCTGGGGTCGGCGGCATGGACACCCTTACCGAAGAGTACGGCGAGTACTTTAAAAACGGAGAGAATCCGCGCTTCAATCCATTCTTCATTCCCAAAATGATTGCCGACATCTGTGGCGGCTACATCTCGATGAAGTACGGCTACCGCGGACCCAACTACAC
>DBBY01000045.1:0-4842 GCA_002292855.1 Flavobacteriales bacterium UBA972
TCGGGTGTCGAAGTTGGAATAGGTAACCGTAACGATTCCGGTGGTATCCACCTCTACGAAGCGCGAGAACATGTTGGTAGTGTGCTGAACGTAACCGTTTAGGGTAGCAGAGCCCCATTTGGCGTACTTGCCGGCGGTAAGCTCGAATGCATGGGTGTATTCCGGCATTAAAAGCGGATTGCCTTTGCGAAAGGACTGCGGATTGGAGTAGTCGATTATGGGGTTGAGCTGCTCCTCGCCGGGACGGTTGACGCGCATGGCATAGCTAGCCTGAAATTCCAATCCCTTTTTGGGGCTGTAGGTCAAAAAAGCACTCGGAAAATACCCCGGATAGGTAAAATTGAGTACGCTGTTGGACTTGAGCGTGAATTCGAGGTTGGCCACCTCGTAGCGCATTCCGGCTTGCGCCTTCCACTTGGGGCTGAAGACGTATCCGTAGGTGGCATAGAGGGCATGCACCCATTGCGACTGGTCGACCGATTGGGTGCGCAGCGTGTCTTCTTGAAGCGAGCTGCTAAATTCTGTGGCTAAGTACATGGCGTCTCGGCGGTTGTCGCGGGCAAAATAGGTGCTTCGTCCCCCGAGGGTAATCTTGCTTTTGCTGTTAAGCACCTGCTCTGCGTCGGTCTGGAGGTTCCAATTTTGCGTGGTTTCATTGGTTTCAAAGCGCTGCAGGTAGACTCCTCCATAGGTTAGTATTTCGGGGTATCCCGCGTCAGCAGTGAAGGTATTGTCGTTCCACTCCGAGCGGCTTCGGTCGGAATAGTTGAGGTCTACGGTCCATTTGTTGCCCTCGGTCTTGTACTTGCGCTCGAGCCTGAGGGCGCCGTCGCCGTTGATGGAGCCGCGGTCGCTGGTGCTTCGCTGCACGGCATTGAGCTTAACTGTGCCGGCACTGTTCTCATAGGAGGTGCTGTCGGACTCGCTTCGCTGGTCTTGGTTTAAGCCTACCGAGAGGTTGGCGGACCATTGCTTGCCCAAGGGAATGTCGACTCCAAAACGGGCGTTGGGCCCGCCCCCCAAATTGGTGCCGTAGGACCAGTGACGCTGGCTGTAGGTGGTATCTGGGAATTGGAAATTGCGTTCTACCGTGCCGCCCGAGAAGCTGCGGCGGTTGTCCCAGGCCAGGCTGGTGAAGACGCGGACCTTGCCCAGGGGCACCGACAGGCTTGCCGAGGAATTGTACTTTGCGTTGGTCCCAATGCCAGCGATGAGGCTGCCGTTGAGCGGCAGTTCGCGGTTCTTTTTGGTGACGATGTTGATTACTCCGCCGGTTCCTTGGGCGTCAAATTGAGCGCCGGGATTGGTGATGACCTCTACGCGCTGCACGCTGCCGGCCGGCAGACGGTCAAAGGCATTGGTTCCCGAGAAGCCCAGGAGCGAAGCGGGCCGTCCGTCAATCAAAATGGTTACGTTGTCGTCGCCGCGAAGCTGCACGTTGCCGTCCATGTCCAGCGATACGTTGGGAACCTGCCGCAGCACGTCGGTGCCCGTGCCGCCCTGCACATTGAGGTCCTGGGCCACGTCGTAGACCTTGCGGTCCATTCCCAGCAGAGCCTTAGAGGCCTGAGCATCTACATTGGCTTCGGCAAGTTCGGTGGTGCTGGCTATTGCCTTGAGAATGCCCAATTTAATGGGTGTGCCGGTGGCTTCGATGGGCCGCATTAAGGGCTGGTAGCCCAGAGGGCGGGCGACGAGTCGGTAGCTTCCGTTGGGCACACTGAGCTGAAAGTTTCCCTGCATGTCGGTAATGGTTTGCCCAACCGGGCCGTTACTGCCCATGACCCGCACGGCAGCGTTGGGAATGGGTTCACTACCGTCCACGACCTGCCCCACAATTAGGGTTTGCGCGAGCAAGGGTGCTGCGGCAAGAGCAAGCAGAAGGGCAAAGAATTTAAGCATTGAATTTAGACGATGTAGTATGGTAATGGTTTAATGGCCAGGAGTCAGCGGAGTCTGCAAAAATCCGGCCGAAACCAGGTGCTCTGCGATTTGCACGGCGTTGGTGGCGGCACCCTTGCGCAGGTTGTCGGCAACAATCCACAAATGAATCGAGCGGTCGCAAACCAAGTCTTCGCGGATTCGGCCCACAAAGACCTCGTCGCGGCCCTCGGCATTCCGAGGCATGGGGTAGGATAGGTTTGCGGGATCGTCCTGAACCACTACGCCAGGCATTGCAGCGAGAATTTGGCGAACTGCGGGCAAAGAAGGTCGCGCCCCTTGGAAGGTAATCAGCACCGACTCGGAGTGTCCGCCCTGAACCGGAACCCGAACGGCGGTGGCGCTGACCTGCACCCTGGAGTCGCCAAGGATTTTCTTGGTCTCGTGGTGCAGCTTCATTTCTTCTTTGGTGTATCCGTTGTCGAGGAATGCGTCGCAGTGCGGAATGCAGTTCAGGTCAATAGGGTGGGCGTAGGCCATCGGTCCGTCAAAAATGCCCCTGCGCTCGTTCTCGAGCTGGTCCACGGCGGCCTTGCCGGTCCCCGTCACGCTTTGATAGGTACTCACGCGGACCGCCTCGATGGGATGAAGGTCGTGCAAGGGCTTGAGGACCATTACGAGCTGAATGGTGGAGCAGTTGGGGTTGGCAATGATTTTGGTTTCAGCGCTCAGGACCGCTGCATTGATTTCGGGTACGACCAGGGGGATGCCAGGCTCCATGCGCCAAGCCGAGCTGTTGTCGACCACAAAGCTTCCTGCTGCAGCGAATTTTGGAGCCCACTCCAGTGAGATGGTTCCGCCCGCCGACATGAGGACCAGGTCGGGACGCATGGCCAGGGCCTCGTCTAGGCTGCGAATCAGGTGGGATGCGCCGTTCCAGTTTAAGGTGTTTCCTACGGATTTTGCGGACGCGACCGGAATGAATTCTGTCACGGGGAACTGACGTTCCACAAGGACTTTTTGCATGACTTCGCCAACCATTCCGGTGGCGCCAATTAGGGCTAAACGCATTGCTCGGTTAGAGGCTTTAGTATTGCGGCAAAAGTACGCATTATGAAAGGCTTAGTGGCAGTTTTGGCGACGTTGTGCGCCCAAGGAGTTTCGGCCCAGTGGGGTCCATGGACGCAATGGTGGTCGGCGGGCCTCGGCGCCTGGCAGGGCGATACGGCGGCCTTTGCGGTGGCGGAGTCGGATTGGCTGCTGCTCGATGCTCCGGCGGCGGGCACCTACGCCCTGTGGCGCGAAGGCCTTGGGTCGCGCCCGGCTCGGTTTTCTGCGTCGCTGCAGATGAATTTTAATCCTTCTTCGGCCAACTATGCATTTTGGGAGGTTTGGGACAGCAGCGGGACGCCCTCGCCCATGGTTAGCGGCTACCGCCTCGAACTGGGTCGCAGCAACGACCAGCTGCGCCTGCTTCGCATGCCCGACGGTTTGGTGCTGGCCAACAGTCCCACAGGTTTGCTCGATCGCTCGGCTTCTCGCTTGGATTGTTCCTGGGATTGGGATTCGTCGGGGGTACACCGCCTCTCTTGGGTGCTGAGCGACACCTTAGGAGTCCTACTTGACAGCGGCCAGGTTTTGGGAAGCACCGACAGCAGCGTGGCTCTTTTGGGTCGCCTGCGTTTTGGCGCTACGGTCACGGCGACGCGGGTTCGCGGGCTAAAATGGGGCCCTATGAGTTGGCAGGCTGGGCCTTGGGTGCGGAGCGCGACCCCGCGCAAGCGGGCCGCGCGGCTCGGCGATGCATCGGTAACAGAAATTCTGGTTTCGCCCGATCCTCGGGTTAGTTGGCGTTCCGCCCCCGGCGATTTTATGGAGCTTTTTGTAGAGGCAGATTCGCTCTGCTGGGCTTCGGGCTGGGTTCTTCGCTACGGCTCTTCGTCGTGGCTGCTTCCCGATCGGATTCTGAGGCCCGGGGAGGTGGTGGTGCTAGCCGACGGGCGCCTACCCTGGCCGGATTCCTTGTCGCTATGGGACGTTCCGCTTTCGCTGACTTCGGCTCCGGCATTTTGGTCAATAGAATCCGCCGACGGGGAGCTTATGGCATGGGGTCGCGTGCAGCCTGACATGCACCAGCCTATGGATAAGTCTTTGGGCGGATGGTCTTTGGAGGTCAATCCCCAGTGGTCTGTGCTGCCTCGGGCGTGGCAGTCGTCGCGGAGTTTCTTGGGTTCGAGTCCCGGTTCTTTGGAGTGGTCGTCGCTTGGTCCTCGCCAGGGCGGAATCTTGGGTTTGCTGGCCGACAGTGCCCTTCAGGTGGACTGGCGGCATCCCCTGCCGTTGGGGACTTCGCCGCTCTATCCTTTTGATTCGCTGGCCTTGGCGCGTTGGTCGGGCGGACGGTGGTCGGCGACGCGGATTCATTCGGAGCGAACTGCCCTGCGTTGGCTTCCGGATGCGGACGGTCTTTTGTGGCCTTGCCGGCCCGGCGAGGTGATGGAGCTTCCGCTTTTGCCGGGCTGGATTCATGCGGACGGTACTCCCGGGGATTGCACGATGGTTTATGCGGGATGGGCTGTGCCTCCGGTTTCTGGGGAGCTTCAGATTAGTGAGCTTTTGCTGAATCCCCTGCCCGGCGAGGGTCGGTTTGCAGAGCTTAGAAGCCTTAGCGACAGGGTTCTGGATCTTTCGGGGCTTTTTTGGTCGAATCCCGACGGCTTTTCGGGGGATTCGACTTCTCCTTCTTCTTCTCCGTCGGGGTCATGGCGCCGCGCCTCGGTCGCCGGCCGGTTTTTGCTGCCGGGTCAGGTCCTTTTTGTGGCGGCGAATCCCGCTGCCCTGCTGGCGGTTTATTCGGCCGGCGATTCGATGGCGGGGCCCCTGGGCGCTCCGCGCCCAGGGGCATGGGCCCGGCCGGCCCTGCCGGGCGGGCCTGGCGCCACCAACCAAAGCATACCGCTC
>DBBY01000045.1:4970-5121 GCA_002292855.1 Flavobacteriales bacterium UBA972
GGGCGAAGGCATGGCCCTTGAGCGTCGCGGCCCCGACCCCAAGGATTGGGGATTCGCGCGCATTGACTCCGCAACACCGGGCCGCTGGCCCAAGACAGACTTGGAACCTTCTAGGAACCAATTCGACCTGATTCAGCGCCAATGGCCTCCA
>DBBY01000050.1:0-3994 GCA_002292855.1 Flavobacteriales bacterium UBA972
CGACTACGCGCTGGGCTACTTCTACGCCAGCGCCATCCGCACTGCCGAGGTGGTCATCACCAACTAGGCTTTTGCAATAGAGGCTCATGGTTTAGACTGCCTTGATGTTCTCCCTTTATAAAAGCTGCTGCGTACTCAAAATAAACCTTTTAGGTTTCTACCTTTACCCCATGGAGCAAATTAACCCCGGCCACTGGACTCGTGCTTTTTTTGATCAAAGCGGACTAAGCGACCTGTGGATCACCATTCTTACCGTGCTGGCCGATCTGGCGGTACTGCTCGTCATAAGTTTTTTGGCAGACATTTTTGTACGCAAAATCGTGGTTGGCATCATTCAGATGGTGGTTAAGCGCAGCAAAGCAACCTGGGACGACTACTTCTTTAAGGAACGAGTTTTTCAGGCCATCGCCCACCTGATCCCCACTCTGATCATTCGGACCTTCCTACCGATCGTCTTTCAAGATCTTCCCAAATGGGTTGCTCCCCTTGACAAGTTCCTGGTGCTCGTGCTCATCTACCAGTTTGTGGTGGTGGTTACAAGGGCCGCGCGCGCCGCAGCGCATGTGGTCGAAGACCTTGAAACCTTCAAAGACAAACCCCTGCAGACCCTGCTCTCGGTAACCCTCTTTTTATCGTGGTTAATTGGTAGCCTTGCCATCGTATCGGTGCTAACCAACACTTCGCTCGCCAGCATTCTGGGGGCTCTCGCTGGCGCAACGGCAATCTTTGTTTTAATCTTTCAAGACGCCATTAACGGACTTTTGGCAAACTTTCAAATCGTACTCTATGACTTGGTTAAAAAAGGGGACTGGATCACCTTTGAGAAGTTTGGCGTAGACGGCGATGTCGTCAGCATCGATCTTACTACGGTCAAAATCAAGAACTTTGACAATACCATCTCGTCCATACCGGCCAAGGCCTTTGTAACAGACTCCTTCGTCAACTGGCGCGGAATGCGCCTCGCCAAGGTTCGTCGCATCAAGCGGAGCATGGTCATTGACCTCGAAAGCGTGGCATTTCTAACCGACGCAGACCTTGTGGAACTGCGCAAAATACAGAGGGTCAATGCCTACCTCGACGCCCGCGAACTTGAAATCGCCGAATACAACCAAAAACTTGGCGCCGATAAAAGCTCGCCGGTTAACGGGCGCCACCTGACCAACCTCGGCGTATTCCGAGCCTATGCGGAATCCTATTTAAAGGAACACCCGAGGGTATCGAACAAGCACAGCATAATGGTGCGCCAACTGGCCATAAGTGGCGAGGGAATTCCGCTAGAAATTTATTGCTTTGCCAACACCATTGCCTTTGAGGAGTATGAGTCCGTGGCAGCCGACCTCTTTGATCATTTGATTGCAGCGGTTCCTAGCTTTGGAATTCAGCTCTTCCAGGCCCCCACTGCGCAAAGCATGCGCGGGGGACTCCCCTCTTAATGAGCCAGTCCGAACGCATTCTCGGCATTGACCCCGGTACCCTGGTCATGGGCTTCGGCGTCGTCGATCGAGTCGGGAGCCAACTAAGGCTGGTCGACCTGGGCAGTGTCAAGTTTCAGGCCAGCAAGGATTCCGTGCAGCGCCTTGGAGATATTTTAAAGGCTGTCGAGCAACTGTTGGATCAGTTCCAGCCGAATTCCTTAGCGGTAGAAGCTCCTTTTTTTGGTAAAAACGTGCAGTCCATGCTTAAGCTAGGTCGCGCACAAGGGGTCATTCTGAGTGCCGGGCTGCGGCGCGGACTCACCGTAGCCGAATATTCTCCCGCGATTGTCAAACGACGGATTTCAGGGCGCGGTGCTGCATCCAAGGAGCAGCTATCGGGCTTTCTCCATTCCATGTTTGCCATACCCGACGACCCCAAACGGCTGCTGGATGCGACCGATGCCCTAGCCGTTGCGGCCTGCCACGCCCTTACCCTGGGCCGCACAGAAACCCTTACCGACGCAGGGGCCCCTATTGCCCCAAAGAAGTCCAAGGCCAAGGGTAGAAACGCCTGGTCCCAGTTCCTGGCCCAAAACCCCGACCGAAGCGTCTGACTCCAGGGATTCATCGCAAGCCTCCTGATCCTTGCAGCAGCGAATCCGCCCCTATAGGCATAAAAAAACCCGGCCTAAGCCGGGTTCCGTACTTCAAACAACGAGTACCCTTAGTGGCTAACCACCAAGTTGGCTCGAAGATCTCCGTTTACGCCTGGTGCTACCACTACATAGGCACCGCTAGGCAAACTGCTCACATCAATGACCATTTCACCATTGACCACAGAAGCCTGCGCTTTCTGAAGAACCACGGCTCCGGTCATATCATAAACTGATAGACCTGCAGCGGGCTCAAAACCATTGAGCTTCAAATAAACCAAATGATGCGCTGGATTGGGGTATAGCGAAGCATCAACCACAATCTCCTCAGGAACACCGATAAAGCTTTGTTCCATAATTAACTGGAAGGTTGGAATCCGACCACTGCTGAATCCTCCGGTATACCACGAATTGTCAACACGAATAATCTCGCGAGGCTGCTCTCCGGCAGTCACGTCGTTGAGTTGGTAGGCTGGACCATAGGAGTGGTTCATGAAGATGGCTTGGTCCGAAGTGTTGAGGGAAATGATGTACCGCATGTTGTCATCAAGCTCGATGGGATCATCAAACAACTGCGTCACCATGGAATCCTGAGCATTAGAAGTGTAGGTGTAGGTTTCTACTGCCAAAGGAGAGGTATTGGTTACTTGGCAATTGGTATCGGCCAAATCCGTAAAGCTGTCAAGCCACTCGTCCACCGCAACATCTATTGAGCGTCCATTAAGACTATCTGGACTACTGGTAAAGCATGCGAAGCGCACGCCCTTAAGCAGCATACGGCTTGCTTGGGGGTGGCGGAAGTGGATTCCAGTCGCCCAAGACGAAGTGAAGCTCGACGATTTTATAGAGTTATTGTCTTCTGGTAGCAGAGTTGTTGGATTTACCCTCGCATAACTGAAGAGGCTGTCGTTGATTACCGCGGCAAAATCAATGTTGTTGTCTAAGGGGAAGGACTCGTTGGCAACGTTGACATTGTAGTTCACCTCATAGGCACCAAGGGGATAACCGTTTAGCTGAAAGGGCGGGAAGCTAATGTAGCTCGAGTCGCCCGCATTCATGGAGAACGACGAGGTAGACATCGTGTACAGTGTAGTACCACCACGCTTCACCGTAACGTTGGCAATGACATTGCTTTGGTTTGCCGAACCGTCGTTGCGCGCCCAGAAACCAAGCTTCATTTTAAAGTCGCTGGTATCTTGAGCCAAAAGAGCTGGAACCGCAAGAGCAGGAGGATACATGGCCTCAGCGGGCGAAATACTCATGTCGTTAGGGAAGGCGCCAATTTTATTGCCCAAGAAGGCAACTACCGTTTGACCTCCCTCAATGGCAAGCCTTAGCATGTCGCCGTCAGGCCTTGCTATCATGGCAAAGGGGATGGTAGCCAAAGCGCCATAGGCTCCTGGCCCTGCGTTCAGTTGGGCATTGTCTCTGTTGTACAGAATAACCGCGCGGGCGCCTGCCTGCTCTGCGAGGTAGACCTTGAGGCCAAACTCACAGGTTCCTCGGGCAATCAGCACGATTTTGCCAGCGAGGCGGTTGGTCTGCCATGCTGAGGTGGTATCAAGATTGCATCCCTCGTACTTCTTAGGAATTCCTGGGTAGGCATTGCCCGTATTGGGGTCAGTACCTACTACTGCGTTCACCCCTGCCGTACTGTCGTCCATAACAACCACCGTATCCAAAACGGCGTCCGCAGGGTTAAGTAGGTCGGCGAGGCCCCAACCCGTTGCGTCACCGTTGTTGGTATGGGTCAAACCACCCTGAATGGAACTTGGTGACATTATGTTCAGCACCACCTGAGCATTTACCCCGACGGCCGAGGCAAGCATCAAAGCAAAAATGAGTAAAATTCTTTTCATCGAAGTTGTGTTTTAAAATTAGGTTGTCCCTAAGTTATAAAAAATCTATTTACCCTAAGCATCAGGG
>DBBY01000050.1:4127-12922 GCA_002292855.1 Flavobacteriales bacterium UBA972
ACGACGTGAACGTGGGCGTGCGGCACTTCAAATCCAAGAACGGTCAAACCAATTCTCGTGCATGGAACAACCGCCTTTTGGGCCTCTGCCACAGCGCGGACCAGGTCAAATACCGCCTGATAATCTTCAGAATCCAAATCAAAGATGCTGTCGACCTCTGCCTTGGGAACCACTAAGGTATGACCCTCGGTAAGGGGGCGTATGTCCAAAAATGCAATGGCGCGGTCTGTTTCGGCAACCCTATGGCAGGGAATCTCCCCTGAAATAATCCGTGAAAAAATACTAGCCATTCTCAGCGTTCGATCGAAACAACCTCAAGACTCATTAGCCCGTTCGGAATTTGAATTTCAGCAACTTCTCCTACGGCCTTGCCCAAGAGGCCTTTGCCAATGGGGGAACTTACCGAGATTTTACCGGACTTTAAATCGGCTTCTTGCTCGCTTACCAGGGTATAGGTCATCGTCGCGGCGGTCTTGGGATTGCGCAGGGTAACCTTTGAAAGAATAAGCACCTTGGTCGAATCCAGCTGGGACTCATCGACAATACGGGCATTGGCAACCAACTCCTCCATGCGGGCAATCTTCATCTCCAGCATGCCCTGTGCCTCTTTGGCGGCATCGTACTCTGCGTTCTCGCTGAGGTCTCCCTTGTCTCGAGCCTCGGCAATCTGCCCAGAAACGCGCGGACGCTCCACACTGCGCAAGTGTTCCAGCTCTTCTTTTAGCTTCTTAAAGCCCTCTGGGGTGTAGTATGAAAGCGACATTCGTTATTGGTTTTAAGCAACAAAGACCCCCGACAGGGAGTCTTCATGGCTGCAAAGTACTCGATTTTACAATACGATGGCCGTTCCAACCGTGTGAATTCCGCCAAATGCGGAATTGGTCATCCGGTAGGCATAGCTCAAGTCCAACTTGCCGTCTCCCATCGGGAGATTAAACGTAAACCCTGCTGCGGGGCCCGTAATCGCCTCTGACCTCAGACCATCAAATCGATTGTCGAACTGAGCCCAGCTTGCGCGCAGCGCAAACAGCTCCTTGTAAGCGTACTCGGCACCAACGGTGAATTGATCCTTCTTGAAGGAATTCGAGATAAAGTTGCCCGCAAAGGTAATTTTGTGCCCTTCGACAAGGTCAAATCCCTTGCTCGCTCCAATGGCAAGCTGCGTTGGCAGCTCGAAATCCTCGGAACGGTTCTGAAAACTATTGGTATAAAGCCCCGTGGGAACCGGCAGTACAATGCTCAAGCCGTCTCCGCGGTAGGAGAAGGACGGCCCAATATTGCGCATGGTAATTCCAAAAGAAAAATCCTTGACGTTGGTAGGTATGTACTGAACTCCCGCGTCAAAGCAAACTCCCGTTGCACTTAAATTATTCACAGCGGAGTTGTACATCTTGATGTTAATTCCACCAAAAATGCTCTGCGTAAACTTCTTGGCGTAGGCAAGGCCAATTACCGTAGCAGAAGGCCTGTAGCTGCCTAAGCCTCCGTCGGGCTGGTCCTCAGTGGTGACCTCAATGTCTCCGTAGTTCATATTGGTTATGTGAATTCCCAATACGCCACCGTTACTAGTGGGCGTTACAAGGCTGCCCGCATTGAGGGTAATGCCACTGCCCATCAACCATTGCGTATTGGCGAATCCAACCTGCATCCCGTTGATGCGAGCAATACCCGCAACGTTGCCATACAGGCCTTCAAAACCCCTCACGTTGGCCGTGTTGCCCTCTCCCCAGCCCGCGGTGCGCGCCCATGGATTAACAAGGAGTTCCGACGCGCCTGCCGAACCCGAACGAACGGGATTGCCAGCAAAGGCCGACAGAGCAGCCAAAAGGGCGGAGGTAAGTACAATATTTTTCATAATTCCTTAGTTCTTAGAAGCCAGTTGGGTTGAACGGACGCATGGTTCCAAACCACTTAACAATGGTCTGCCCGATGCCTGGGGCATCAATGTGTATGAGGTAAACCCCACTAGCAATAGGCACTTGGTAGTTGTTGGTCAGGTCCCAATAGATCCACGTGTCGGAGTTGTCCTTGCGCAAGGTCCGCACCAGGGCACCTTCAGTGGTGTAAATAGACATTGTACAACGCGGAGGCAGGTTGGTAATCTTCACGCGATTCTCATTTTGAGAAGTCTCGTACTGACTCAAGCTGAAGTACGGGTTGGGCACCACGCGCACCGTTGCCAGTGCGTTCTTAGCCGTTGCCGAATCACCCGTTACCGTGGCTGCATTGGCAGTGCTGAACAAGTACTTCGGATTGCCCGTATTCGAGTTGTCGGTCACATAGCGCTCGTAGGGGCGGGCCATGCGAATTTTCACTCGAGCAACCGACGGAAGGCCGTTTGCCGAAGTCGTAGGCTCATACAGGTTGGCATTTTCAAAACGAGCCTCCATTAGAGGAATAGACACCCACATTAGCGACTTGATCACACGGGTACGGCTGAGAATGTTGCCCATGTTCTTATAGTCGTTGAACAAAGGATTATTCGCTTCGTCTGGGCCGGCATAATCGATGCTGGTGCGGGTGAGACCCTGCTGCAAGGCTGGACCCAGTATGTACAGATTGTGCTGCCCGCCAAAGCGATACCCTCCAGTAACTGGATCTGGAATTCTACTATTGACACGACTCGTTGGATTAAACAGCATGTCGTTTCCACGGTCTGCGATCATCCAGCTGTTTTCGCCAAAAGCAATGTTCAAACGAGTTCCCGTCTCCAAATCAATAGCATAGCCAGGGAACCAAGACCATCCTGTAGTCACCGTGCTTCGCACGAGCTCCCCGTTCACGAGATCCCAACCTAAGTCAGAACGCAACCTCCACTTACCGGTACCACCGGCAGTTAGTGCGGGGTCTTCACCCATCTCAAACACGGGAACACGCGTCCATTTAGTCCGGTCATCCGTGAAGACGATATCCACACTGTGCAGTTCAGCAGGGTTCATGCGAGAGGTAAAGGCACTCATCGTAGAGTCCGCCGGCCCCATGCCCAAATGATTAACGGATCCTGGCCTTCTGCTCAGGTAGCTTGAATAGGCAAAGGGACCCCAGGTTCCGCCCACGATAGTGGCAAAACGTGACTTGTCGTCGCCCGGGAAGTCTCGGTACAGGGAACCCGGAAGCGTAGATACCGAGTTGTTGCCACAAAGCAACCAGTTGCTTGGCGAATAACTTGCATCGTCTACTACCCCAGCGAGCCAAGGCTTAGTAGCGTCGGTATAAACCACTTCACTACCCAGAATACCGTTATTGCGGGCATTCTCGATGTCGTTGCCTGGAGCAATTTGGTTCCTTAAGTCAATGGAAATACCCAACTCTGGAACAATCTGCTCCGCTAAGAACGAGATGGACCTAGAAGATGTCGCCACAATATTTTGGTTCTCGTCTTCAATGCGCCACGTCGCGTTATTGCTAATTCCGCTAAAAATCATGGTGTAGTTGCCTGCCTTCACCGCAAGAGGATCCACGACTTTTACGTTAACCGGGCCGCTACCTGGCTGGTAAACGACGTTGTCCAAGCGGAAGTTGGTCACAATTTCGTTCTCTGAATCTTCAGAGATCTCGAGCTTCGTCCCGCCATTGCCCATTCCCTCTATACGGGTGATGATTGGGGCGTCACCATATTTTGCGCGCTGAATGGTGCCGTTGTTTTCCGCAGAAACCTGGTGGGGTATGCCGGTGTACTTCTTCACGTTGTTCCGGCCCGATAAGAAGGGACGGCGCTGGCCTCCGGGAGTTAAAACCTGATCGAACTTCTCGTACTCGTTATGGGAGTATGCCACAACCGAGAAGTAGTACTCGCGGTGATTTACCAGACGGCGGTCGGTGCCTGTCGCAAAAGCATCTTCCGTAACATGGTAGGTCATCTTAATTCCGTCGTTCGCAACCTTAACCGTCATGTCTTGAGGAACTAGCAGTTCAAGGTCTGGATTGAGCTCCCAATTGATGAGGCGCCCAATTCCATTCTTTAGGTCGGACTGTGCAATCAACCGAGCCTGGCTTGGATCGTAGCGATCGGCCATAGAAACGCTCGCGTTCTTGAGCTGGTAAATCTGAAAACCTTCGAATTTGTAAGTATTGTTCGCGGCCTGAATGAGTGGATCGATCTCTTGGTAGTCAAGCTCATCGTTATTCGAGCCTTCACGGTAGGAAAGCATCAGCACCACCGAGCGATCGAGTTCTTGAATTTCAATATCGGGAGCATCCGGACCGTTTAAGATCTGGAAGCAGTTGTCGAATAAGCTTTGTGCTTTGTCGTCAGCAATAATTACCCGCTCGACCGAGAACAAAGGACCTGGATCGTTCGTGTTACGCGCCCAAACAGCCCCTGTGGTAATGAAGTTCAGTGCTCCCGGAGCAAGGGAGAATGGACCTGCATTGTGCAGACCCCTCTTGTCTTGACGGTTGTCTGGCGACTCAAACCAATTCTGAGGAGTGATCGGAGCGGTGATGCCCGTGGTGTCATAAGTGTTGCCCGGATAGGCAAACAAGGTGGCAAGGCCTGTTCCGTCTGGAGTGAAGCCATCGCCGTTGCCCGTGCAGCCAGGGCCGCATGGAGTCTCTACAACAACAGGGTTTCCGTTTCTCCAACGGGTCTGCATGTAGTTATAAAACTCTGCAGCATTGCTTGGATTGCCCGAGAAGTTAGAACCCGTATTGTTGTAGTACATGAATCCCGACATGATGATGCGCTCATTAACGCCGGTAATAGGATTCTCAGGAATACACACTCCGTTGTCGTCACGGACCCCGTCAATGCAGCCGTCGCGGTCGTTGTCTCTGCCGTCAAAGTAGTCGGCAAACGGACCCTGAAAGAAGTCAAAACCAATCGCAGGAGGATTCACTCCATAGCCAATAGGACCCTCGTCGTCACTATCAGCATTGTAAACAAATCCGAGTCCCCTTGGGATATCAGAACCGATAATGTCGTCTAGGTAGTTACCCAGATCCGCGTCAAACCAGGTCGAGAAGTAGGTATTGGTCAGGCGAAAGGTCGATTTATTGATAATACGGTAGTTGTTGAACGTCATGTTGTTGATCTCGTCGTTCGTGGCAAAGGCAAAAGCCTGCGCACGAATCTCGAAGCCCATAGCCCCCGCGTTGGTCTCAGTATGCACGTTACCGCGGTCGTTGTAAACCCACCAGATCGTTTGGTCGCCGTAAAGCACATCGGTCTCCTTTAGACGGCAATCGTAGGCACGGTCTAGGTCATAGGCCGGATAGTCCTCGTTGTAGTCGTAGCGTCCGTCTCCGTCTAGGTCGATAAAGGGAGCCAGGGTATAGGGTAACTCCGCATCCACTCCATGGGCAGGCCAAAACTTCACGATATCAGGTATGCTGCCTTCGTAGCCCGGGAACTTGGTACCCACGTCGCAATCCGGATCGTTCTTGCAAAAGAGCCATCCGCGGTGCAATTCAACCTGCTCGCGGGTTATAATCCAGTGGCGGTCGTACTTGTCGCAGACGTCCTTAGTAACCGAAGCAAGCCCGTCGGTAGAAAGGGGTCCGGGCCAAAAGTCGTTGCCGCGCTGGCGGTACACCATCGCCGCAAGCTTGAGCTGATTGCCCTCGTCAAGGCCACCAAGCCAAAGACTGCCGGCAAACATGGAGTGGCGATTGCTTCCCTTGGGAACCTCATAGCGCGCGGTGTTAAGGTCCCACCACATGTCGCCACCACCCAAAATAGTCGTACGAACGTTATTAATGTTGAGGTCAGACTGAGCCCGTGATGGCTGACAGAGCTCCTCCACGGTCTTGTTGGATCGCGTTTTCTTGCCTGAAGTAGTACCAACGTCTTCGCGAGCCATTGCCGTGAAGCCAAGGACTAGGGCGGCTAGGGGTAAAAAAATCTTGTTCATAGCTTATTAAATACAGTATTAAAGTCCGAGGCGCACTCCTAAACGAATCAAGCGCGGAGTCGAGAAGTTGGTGGGATTAACCATTCTGATGGCATACAAATCAGAGAACGCCTGGGCATTTGCGGTAAAGGCAATGGCCTGCTGGCCCTGGGGAGAAGATAAGAAGCCATCGTCGTCGGGTGAACCGGTATAGGGGTATATGCTCAGAACGTTGGCGGCATTCAATAGGTTCAGCACTTGAACGTAAAGCTCAAAGTTGTTCTTACCCTTGTTGTAGTACCAAACCTTGTTGGCAGTCAAATCAAAGCGCAGCTGCCATGGCAAGCGGGATCCATTCAACAGACCTACCACGGGGGTAGCGGACTCTGTTAGTGAATAGGACCTAACCCTCCTCGAGTAGGGGAAGCCAGAACCCGCCGTCGCCAACAAATTCAACCCGGCGTTTTCAAGAACCTTAGTCTTACCCCAAACTGGGCCATTGTAGTCTTGCCCTTGACCGTAGCGGAAGTCAATATTACCCGAAAGATTGTGGCGCTGGTCGTAGTCTAGGGGAACAATATAACGGATGTTAGGCAAACCCGTCCTCGCTAACGAAAGGCCGGACTCCGCTCCAGAACCAGTACCGTCGGCAAAGGTCAAAGAATACTGGGCGTTAACTTGAACGTTGCCCACGCGGCGCAAGTCATACTGAAAACTGAATCCCTTCGAAGTAGTAAAGTCTCGGTTCCCGTAGGTTACATAGGTTGCAGGGTAGGCCTCCGTTACCGACACCGTTTGAATTAGGTCGCGGTACTCGCGGTAGAACGCGTTAATCTTTAAAGCACTGCGGTCGGTTAGCTTCTGGCGGAATCCGATCTCGTACTCCGTCTGCTTCTGCGGAAGCAACTCAGGATTGTCTATGGTTGAAGCATTACCAAATACAAGATTCTGGTAATCAAATGGATTGAAGCGCGATTGAGCAGACGACGGACGCTGCACCAATAAATCGTAGTGCGCAAAGAACTCCGCAACGTCCGAAATCGGGAATTGGAAGGATATGCGAGGACTAACCGTAACCTGAGGACGGTAGTCCCGGAACGAACGCTCGCTTAATACGGGCGAATTCGGGTTTTGCGGATCAGAAAAAACCTCTTCAAAAATCCAAGGCTTGGCTTGACCACCCGAAGCATTGGCAATAATGGTTGGATTGGACTGCGGCGATCCGTCGGCATTAAACCAATCAAAACCGCTGCGGTAGCCGACAATGCGCTTCGGATTCTTAATGTCGTCTACATAAACCATATAGTCGTCGCCCATAGACACGGGGATTTCACTGCCCTCCAGCCCGCCACGCGCGACCACGTCAGACACCGTGTGGGCCGCAAAAAGCGAGAACGGATCGCGCAGCACAGGCTGGTTGGCATCGTAGCGATCCACCCGAACCCCTACGTTAAAAAACAAATCCTCAAAGGTGAACTGGTCTTGGATGTAGCCGGCCATATAAATAGGCTGAAAGGCTCGAACCGGATAGGTGCGATCCCCTCGGGAATCGGTCGCGCGGAAGAAATCTGCAAGCGTCGGATTCCCGGGCTGCAGGTTGCCCATGTAGTCGTAGCCAAAATAGCTGACATAGGCATTACCACCCGGATTGACTAATTCTTGAGCAGAGAAAAGAGCAAGGCCGCCGTATCGCGCGAAATCGTCGGGCGAAATATTGTCTATGTCAAGCAGGCGTTGGTCCTTGCCGTCGGGATCCCAACCCAATTTGGTGCGCAGGTTGCGGTCAAAGGCACGAGGCTTGGTCAAGTCAATGGCTCGGTTGTAAAAGATGGTATCCTGAAATACTCCGTCGCGGTAGATTAGAATAGGGTTTTCTAAATCGAGTTCGCGCATGTGGTCGTTTTGGAGGTTGCGCATAACCGTCCAAAGTGCCGCCGAGGAGACCCCAAAGCTTCGGTCAAATCGCTGCTCGTACTCCAAACCGGCGATTAGGGAATGGCCCTTGATGTCGAAGTTGGTCGAAGCCGTGATTCGGTACTGCTCGTTTTGGCTGTAGTTATAGCCAGACTGAACAGCTCCCACATTGCCAAAAAGCCCGTAGGCATCGCTTGGACCTTGGCCGTTGAGAATTCCGCCACCTTGCTGAATGTTGACCAGGTTAAAGGCGTTATTGCCGATTAGGCCGCTGTTGACCAGATTAAAGTAGGACTGGGTGTAGGCCCCCAAGAGCGGATTATGGATGGACGGGACAAAAGTGATTCCGGTATCGATGTCAAGAACCTTGCGCCAGGCTGAAATGCCCGTTTGGGGATCTTCTCCAAAACCAAAGAGTCCGAGGCGACCGGTCTCAAAATTGCCTACGTGGCCGTAGCGAAAAATGTTGTCGCGGTGATTGGGGTCAAAATTCTTAAAATTATTAACCGTGTAATCTGCCTGAATAGTATAGAAGGCATTCTTGATCAGGCCCTTGTCGTCTCCACTGCCAAACTGCTGGGTAAAACGCACATAAGCCGAAAGGTCCCTTTGGCTGGAGGCACTGTTGTTCTCGTAGTTCAGGAGTGAGTGGTAGAAGCTGCCGTTCCGTCCGTCGGAATAAAAAACGCGACCGCCCAGCACGAGGTTGGTCTTCTTGCTTGTTTTAAAGTTGATGTTGCCCGTGGCACGGAATACGCTTCCGGCAACGTTTAGGCGGGTTGGAATTACCTCAAAATCTTCGGAGCTCAACAATTCAGCGCGTCGAATGGTGCCAAGCCCAGTTGCAGTTGGAACCAATGGATTAGCCTTTAGGTTTGCGAGCACGTCGTCTTTCACCTTGTAGACCGGCGTTGCGTAGGGCCTGCCCACCCCAGTATTGCTGAACTCTGTAGCTAAAAGAAATCCGATAAGAGGAACGGTTTTGGCCTTATTAAAGAGAAGGGGGCCGCCAAGGGTTAAACCAGCAAGATTGTAGTTGTTGCGGTCGAA
>DBBY01000050.1:12988-14716 GCA_002292855.1 Flavobacteriales bacterium UBA972
GAAATAACCCCACCGGTCACGTCACCGTACTGGGCAGGAACGCCACCCGTAATAACCTCCGTAGACTGAATGGCCTCGCGAGGAAGGTTGATGTCGCCGCGCATTTTAACACCGTCCACAAAAACTACGTTGGCATCGCCACGTCCGCCGCGAAAGAACACGCCTCCACTGCGCTCGTCCTGAACTACGCTGGCGGTTTGGGCAAGAACTGCGTTGACTCCCCGACCCGCGAGGTTGCGAATTTGCTCGGCACCAAAACTTTGGGCGGTACGACCCTTCTCAATAAGTGGGGCCTCGTACTTCGCTACGACGTCAACTACGCCCAACTCCACGTTTGAGGTGGCAAGAGCAAATTTCAGTTCGGTCGGTCGCCCTGGATTGATTTCAACGCCAGTGAAAGTCATGGCATTGTAGCCAAACATTTCACAAACCACGGTATAGGTTCCGGGCTGAATTGGGTTGATGTTGTAGTTGCCATCAAAGTCAGAAGCTCCTGAGGTCACTTTAAACTGACCGGATTTGACCGTAATAATCGCTTGAGCCAGCTCTTCGCCAGACTTCTTGTCTTTAACTGTTCCGCGCAAGGAACCGGGTCGAGCCTGTCCCCAAACGAGCGTGGAGGCTCCAAAAATCAGCACTAATAAGGCGTAGCGTAGGCGCATAAGCAAGACTTTAACATTGGATTCTTAGTGAACCAACACGCTAAAATAACCAAGAATTAACCTTGTGCGTCATCTAAAACGTAGGTTTGCATGTGGAATTGCAAAAGATTTTTTCTTATACTGCTCTTGCGGTCATTTTGCTTGCATGCGAAGGTCCGAGCAACCGGCACCCGGTACCCTATGTTTTTTTGAACGAAACGGTATTTTTGAACAGTCCTTCAGCCTTTGACCTTCAGTTCGTTGGCGGCACCTACCTGCGCAGTGACTGGGGGCATGGTGGCCTAGTCGTGTACCGAAGAACCAACTTTGGCGAAGCCAACGATTTTGGAGCCTACGACATGCGATGCCCCAACCACCTTTCTTTGCCCTGCGGAGCCTCTACACTAAAAGACGGTTTGTATGCGGAATGCGCCTGCGACGGCCAGCGATTTCTACTCTTTGACGGCAGTGCCACCAGCGGCCCAACCACATGGGGACTGCTCCCCTACCAGGTGCAGTTCGACGGAGTCTCCCTGCAAATCAGCAACTTATAATGATTTAAGCTACGCTCAGGCGCTTGAGGTGCCTGACGTGGGCATTCAAGGCGTCTGCAAACGTGCGGAACTCTTGATACTGCACGTTAAACTCCGCACAGGTCTCTTTGACAATGCGCGAAATGGCGGGGTAGTGCACGTGGCTAATCCGTGGGAATAGGTGGTGCTCCACCTGGTAGTTGAGTCCGCCCAAAAGCCAGGTCAGCGTGCGGCTACGGGTGGCAAAATTGGCAGTAGTCTGAAGCTGGTGCACAGCCCACTCCGACTCCATGTTGGTAGGGTTTTGGGCATCAGACTGCTTAAAGCTCACCCCCTCGACCACGTGGGCCAACTGAAATACGATGCTCAACGAAAAACCGGTAATAAAAGTCATCAAGAGGAAGCCGAACAACCAAGGCAGAAAACCGATGAAGTAAATCGGTAAAACCACGACCATGGTGATGTGGGTAACCTTCCAAAACCAGAAGCCAAGGTGCTCGGCAGGGGTGAATTTGCGAATGGGCACGTCTCCCACCTTGCCCGAGAAGTACTTC
>DBBY01000052.1:0-24324 GCA_002292855.1 Flavobacteriales bacterium UBA972
CCCTTGCCAAGGGAGGAGAACTCGTCATCGACGCGAGCGACTTCGAGAAGGACTTTGATTTAGCGCATGTTTTGGGCTACAGCCCCGAGGAGCGTGCCATGGCTACGGGCTACTACCGCTTTAAGCTGGAGCAAATTTTTCATATTGAGCCCGCAGAGCTCAATGCGGAAATGTTTGACAAGCTCTTTGGCCAGGGTGCGGTAACCGACGAGGCCGGCTTAAGGGACAAGATCCGAGAGGAGTTGTCTCAGGTCTACTTGCGCGATGCCGAGCAGCACTTTTTTAACGCCGCGACCGACAAGTTGATGGAGACTAAGTTTAAGTTGCCCGCCAAGTTTCTCAAAAAGTGGATGACCAGCACGGGCGATAAGCCTCTGGATGCCGCCGAAGTAGAATCCCAGTGGCCCAAAACCGAGAAGGCCATGCGCTGGCAGTTGATTGAGTCCAAGCTTGTTAAAGACAATCACTTGCACATTCACCAAGAAGAGCTCGTGGATTTTGTGAGCACTGAAGTAGTAACGCGCATGCGTCAGTTTGGCCGAGAAATCGGCATCGAAGAGGCACGCCCGGTGGCGATGAATCTTTTGAAAGAACGCGCGCAGGCAGAGCAGTATTCGGAACAGCTTTTGCAGCGTAAATTGATGAGCTTTGTGCTCTCGGCCTTCGGCAAGAAGGAAGTGAAAGCGACCTACGCCGACTTTGTCAAAGAAATCAATAAAAACCAGAAGTAATTAACCGCAATGGATTTCGGAAAAGAATTTAAGCGCTACGCGATGCTCGACAAGGGCATTAGCAGCATGCACCTCGAGCACTACGTCGACGGGTCGCTGACTCCCTACATTATCGAAGAGCGACAGCTCAACGTGGCCCAGATGGACGTGTTCTCGCGCCTTATGATGGACCGAATTATTTTTCTCGGAACCGGCATCAACGATCAAGTGGCCAACATTGTACAGGCTCAGCTGCTCTTTTTGGAGTCTGCGGATGCCAAAAAAGACATTCAGATTTACATGAACAGCCCGGGCGGCAGCGTGTATGCAGGCTTGGGCATCTACGACACCATGCAGGTGGTTTCGCCCGACGTAGCCACGATTTGCACCGGAATTGCGGCCTCCATGGGCGCCGTGCTGCTTTGTGCAGGAGCCAAGGGCAAGAGGTCCGCGCTAAAGCACAGCCGCGTCATGATTCACCAGCCCATGGGCGGGGCTCAGGGTCAGGCCAGCGACATGGAAATCACGCTTCAGGAGATTCTCAAGCTCAAAAGGGAACTGTATGAAATTATTGCCGACCATTCGGGTCAGGCTTTTGATAAGGTAGAACACGACTCCGACCGGGACTACTGGATGACCTCTGAGGAGGCCAAAGCCTACGGCATGATTGACGAGGTTCTGATCAGCAAGTCACGAGTATAGCCTCGGCACAATGACCGATACCAACCAATGCTCTTTTTGCGGACGTCCGTCGACCGATGCCGGCTTGCTGGTTTCGGGCTTGGATGCGCAAATTTGCTCCAACTGCATTGAACAGGCGCACGTAATTCTCAAGGAAGAGGCTGACGACAAGTCGGGCCCCTTGGGTTTCTTGGATTTGCCCAAGCCCGCAGAGATTCGTGCGCGACTGGACGAGTACGTGATTGGGCAGGACGACGCCAAAAAAATTCTCTCCGTGGCGGTGTACAACCACTACAAGAGGGTGCTTCACGGGGGCGTTGGCGACGAAGACCTCGAGAAATCCAACGTCATCATGGTGGGCGAGACCGGCACCGGCAAAACGTTGCTGGCCCGGACCATTGCGCGGATGCTCAAGGTTCCCTTTGCCATTGTGGATGCGACGGTGCTCACGGAGGCCGGCTATGTCGGTGAAGACGTAGAGAGCATTTTGACGCGCCTGCTTCAGGTTGCCGACTATAATGTTGCCGAGGCAGAGCGCGGAATCGTCTTTATCGACGAGATCGATAAGATCGCCCGCAAGAGCGACAATCCCTCGATAACGCGCGACGTTTCAGGAGAAGGCGTGCAGCAAGCCCTGCTCAAGCTTTTGGAGGGCACCAAGGTCAATGTGGCGCCCAAGGGCGGACGCAAGCACCCCGACCAGAAGTTTGTAGAGGTAGACACGCGCAACATCCTTTTTATTGCAGGCGGAGCCTTCGACGGAATTCAGCGGCATATTGCTCGGCGCTTCAACACCCAGGTAGTCGGTTTTAATGGTACTACCCAGCGCAAAGACGTCGACGAAGGAGCCTTTTTGAAGTACGTTGCGCCTCAGGACCTCAAGGCGTTTGGGCTGATTCCGGAGCTTATTGGCCGCCTCCCGGTGCTGACCTACCTCGAGCCCCTGGATCGGGTTGCGCTTCGCCGCATTTTGACCGAGCCCAAGAATGCACTGATTAAGCAGTACGAGCGCCTTTTTGCCCTGGACGGAATCGAGTTCAGCATTGAGGATGAGGCCCTGGACGCCATTGTGGACAAGGCCATCGAATTCAAGCTAGGCGCCCGCGGACTGCGCGGAATTGGCGAAACCATACTCACCGACGCCATGTATGAGCTGCCTCAGAAGGTGCACGTGACGGCGGATCTGGTCCTCCAAAAGCTATCGAAGCAGTCTGCGTAATGCTGCAACCAGCAACTAGCTGCTAGTTACTAGTTGCTAGTTACTTGTTCGCCCGCAGGCGAACAAAGGAATACGCGTAGGCATGCCGGTCGTCTGCCGAGTGGTCGTCGCGCTCGACCTCGGTGAATTGATCGAGGTACTCGGGGAACCACGTGTCTGCCTCCTCAATCTGGGTATGCACCACGGTGGCGTAGAGCACGTCGATTAGGGGGAGGGCCAGGCGGTAGATTTCGCCTCCGCCCACGATGAATCCGTCTGCCCCCTCGAGGGCGGCAATGGCCGCTTCGACCGTGGCAAACACCTCGACCCCTTCGGCCGACCAGTCGGTCTGGCGGGTCACCACCATATTTCGGCGTCCGGGCAAGGGTCGCCCCAGCGAATCAAAGGTCTTGCGGCCCATGATGATGGGGAATCCGCGCGTCTTTTCTTTAAAATACTTCAGGTCGTTGGGCAGGTGCCAAAGCAAATCGTTTCCGCTGCCAATGGCGAGATTGAGGTCGTGGGCAACGATGGCATACAGCATTAGACGGCGACCGGAGCGGGAATGTGCGGGTGCGGATCGTATCCGACCAATTCCACGTCATCGTAACGGAAGTCGAACAAACTCTTCACCGACGGATTCAACTTCAGCGTGGGCAGGGGTCGAAGGTCGCGACTCAGCTGAAGGCGAACTTGGTCCGTATGGTTGGAATAAATATGGGCGTCGCCAAGGCTGTGGACGAAGTCGCCTACCTGGAGGCCGAGGTCTTGCGCCATCATGTGAATGAGGAGCGCGTACGAAGCAATGTTGAACGGAACCCCCAAGAAAATGTCTGCGGAGCGCTGGTAAAGCTGGCAAGAAAGCCTGCCGTCGGCTACGTAGAACTGAAAGAAGGCGTGGCAGGGCGGGAGCGCCATTTGGTCAATGTAGCCGGGGTTCCAGGCCGAGACGATGTGCCGGCGCCCGTCGGGGTTGCGGCGGATGCCTTCGAGCACGTCGCGGAGCTGGTCCACCGGGCCGTTCGGGCCGGGCCAAAAGCGCCACTGATACCCGTAGACGGGCCCCAAATTGCCCCACTTGGCGGCAAAATCGGCGTCCGAAGCGATGCGCGCGGCGAACTCCTTCATGTCGGTTCCGTCGTAGTCGGCCGACTTCGAGTAGGTGGCAAAGGGCCAGTCGTCCCAAATTCGCACTCCGTTTTGGCAGAGGTAGCGTATGTTGGTATCGCCCGAAATGAACCAAATGAGCTCGTGAAGTATGCTTTTGAGGTGCAGCTTCTTGGTAGTAATCATTGGGAATCCTTCGGCCAAATCAAAACGCATTTGGTGGCCAAAAACACTGCGGGTTCCGGTGCCTGTTCGGTCGGATTTATCGATGCCCTCGCGGAGCACGCGGTCCATTAATTCGTGGTACTGGCGCATGGCTTAAAGGTACGAACCAGTTACTGGCAACTAGTAGCTAGTAGCTGGTTACTGGCAGCTAGCTGCCAGTAACTCGTTATAGAAGGAAGGCGACCAAAGTCGCGGTGGACAGCGAGGCCGCGGTTCCGCCTAAAACGGCTTTGAAGCCCAGCTCAGAGAGGTCTTTGCGCCGGTCGGGCGCCAGGGTGCCTATGCCGCCGATTTGGATTCCGATGGAGGCGAAGTTGGCAAATCCGCAAAGTATGTAGACCGCAAGGGTCTGGGCGCGCTCGCTGACGAGGGTTCCGCCCTCAATCATCTGACCCATGGTTACGTAGGCGTAGAATTCGTTGAGCACGGTTTTTTCGCCCAGGAGCTGCCCCACCAGCGGAGCTTCGGCCCAGGGTACGCCCAAGAGCCAGGTGAAGGGCCCCAGCAGCATGCCAAAGATGGCCTGAAGGTTGAGTTCGGCGTAGCGACCGCCCGACCAGGCAGCCACGAGGTCGTTGAGGCCGGTCCAGGTGCCGAGACCGTCCGACAAAATGCCGTTGAACAGCGCGATTAGGGCGGTAAATACCAGAAGCATAACCCCAACGTTTACTGACATTTTTAGGCCGTCGGTGGTACCGTTGGCGATGGCTTCGAGCCAATTGCCCTTGCGTTCCACCTTAATGCTGGCGATGTCCACCACGGGTTCGGTCTGGGGGACCAGGATTTTGGCGATCCAGAGCGAGGCGGGCGCATTCATTACGGATGCGGTGAGCAGGTGGCGAGCAAAGAAGGCTTGGCGCTCTGGGTCGGTTCCGCCCAGATAACCGATGTATGCGGCCAGTACGGCGCCCGCGAGGGTGGCCATACCCCCAACCATAAGGGCCATGAGTTCCGAACGGGTCATGCTGGAGATGTAGGGTTTGATGAGCAAGGGAGCCTCGGTTTGGCCCACGAAGACGTTGGCGGCGGCAGCGAGGGTTTCTGCCCCTGAGAGTTTGAGGCTGCGCTTCATGATCCAGGCAAATCCTCCTACGATGCGCTGCAGGATTCCGAAATGAAAGAGCAGCGAGGTGATGGCGCTAAAGAAGATGATGGTCGGGAGCACCTGAAAGGCAAAGAGGTAGCCAAAGGTGTCGACGCGCCCCACCAGGTCGCCAAAGAGAAAGAGGCTGCCCTCGCGGGTGAAGCCAAGCAAGGCTACAAAGCCTCGCCCCACGGAGTCAAATAGGGAAGAAACCCAAGACAGGTGAAGGATGGCCACCGCAAGGGCGAGCTGCAAAAGGATGCCCTTGCCGACTAATACCCAGTCTATGGCTCGGCGGTTGGAACTCGCTAGGGTGAGAATGCCGACAACAAGGCTAAGTCCTGCCAGGACGCGTAGGTAGTAATCCAAGGTAAAGCCGGGATTTAGGGGTTAAGTGGCCGCCAAGTTAGCGTAAAACCTAGCCCCGTTGGCTCAGTTCGTCGCGGATTCGCGCCGCCATCTCGTAGTCTTCGTTGCTCAGGGCATGCTCCTGCATGGCCTCGAGTTCTTCGCGGCTTGCGCGGGCAAGAGCGGGGTCGTCGGATTGGGTGGCCGTTTTTGATTCGCCTGCGGCCGCCGACTTCGAGCGCGGAGCCTTCGGCATTTTGGGTTGAGATCCCTGTTCGCCCTCGATCCCGGCCTGAACCATGACCTCGTCGGTGGCAAAAATGGGGCAATCGAGCCTCACGGCCAGGGCCACGGCATCCGAGGGACGGGCGTCTAAGACCTTGCCGCCCTCAAAGTGCAACTGGGCATAAAACACTCCGTCAATAAGGGCGTGCACGACTACCCGCTCGAGCGTGATTCCGTGAGCGATAAGCGATTGGGCAAAAAGATCGTGGGTCATGGGCCGCGGTGGCGCAGACATTTTGTCGAGCGCGATGGCAATGGCCTGGGCTTCAAAAGCACCAATGACTATGGGGAGGCGGCGCTTGTCGACCTCAGACTCGAGCAGCAAGGCATAGGCCCCCGTGGGGCGCTCGCTGTAGGTTAGTCCCTTGACCGTTAGGGTAATAAGCGCTCCCGACACGGTCTTAGTTCAGGTATTTTTTGATTGCGGCAGTCAAGCGCGGAACCACGTCAAAGGCATCGCCTACGATTCCGTAGTCTGCGGCCTTAAAGAAGGGGGCCTCGGGATCGCTGTTGATTACGACAATGGTTTTGGAGCTGCTCACCCCTGCCAGGTGCTGGATGGCGCCTGAAATTCCAATGGCGATGTAAAGCTGCGGATTCACCTGAATTCCCGTTTGACCTACGTGCTCGCGGTGGGGACGCCATCCTATGTCGCTGACGGGTTTGGAGCAGGCGGTTGCTGCGCCCAAGGTTTTGGCGAGTTCTTCGATCATGCCCCAATTTTCTGGAGCTTTCATTCCTCGGCCGGCAGAAACCACTCGGTCGGCTTCGGGCAGTGCGATGCTGCCGCTGGCAAGCTGCTGCTCCAGCACGGTGGCTCGCGCGGTCTCGCTGGCATTGCGGTCTTCAAATGCAGCGTCGCTGTCGCTGCTGTCTTTAAGGCCTATTGCGTTAGGGATTAAACCAATAACGCTGCGCGGAAGGCGACTTTCGCAGGTTTCGATTCCCTTAGACGAGAAGGCGCCGCGAACCACCCGCAGGGGGCTGTAGGACAGGGGCAGGGCCGTTACGTTGCTGATGGCGCTTGCCTCGGCGCGCACACTTAGGGCACCCATAAGGGCTCGCCCGTTGGCGGTCCCACTCACCACGATGATGCTCGAGTTGAGTTCTTGGGCGACTCCGGCGAGCAGGGCCGCGTACTGGGCGGTTTCAAACTGCTCGGGGCCGTGGAGGTGAAGTACTTTGTGCACGCCGTGGGCGCCCAGGGATTCTACGGGAGCCGACGCGGGCCCAATGACCACGGCAAGGGCTTGGGTTCCTTGCGCCTTGGCGCAGGCTGAGGCATACTGTACGGCTTCAAAGGTGGACTTTTTAAACTGCCCGTTCCAGGTTTCTGCGAATACTAAAATCATAATGCGGGTTGCTTGTTGCTGGTTACGGGTTAAATGACTTTGGCTTCTTCGTGAAGTTTTTGAACCAGGGTATCAAGGTCTTGGGCGTCGATCATTTGCACGGCGGACTTGCCGGCTGGCTTGGTGAACGATACCGCTGCGGACCCTGGATTTGCCCCCTGGGGAGCAGTAATTACGAGGGGCTTGGTGCGTGCCGACATGATGCCGCGCATGTTGGGGATTCGCAGTTCGGATTCTTCGACGAGTCCTTTTTTGGCGCCCAGCACGGCAGGCAGTGCGAGGTCAAGGATTTCTTTGCCTCCGTCGATCTCGCGGGTGACTTTGGCGCGACCGCCTGCGGGGTCAAAGCCGATGCAGGGGCTGACGACGGGCCATCCGAGGATTTCGGCCAGGGCGGCGGGAACGATTCCGCCGTTGTAGTCTATGGATTCTTGACCGCAGACGATGAGGTCGTAGGCTCCCGCAAGGGCAACGGCGGATAGTTCACGCGCCACTTGAATCGGGTCCGTTGCAAGGGCGTCGACGCGGACCGCGTCGTGCGCGCCGATGGCGAGCGCCTTGCGGAGCGTGGGCTCGACCGAGGCGTCGCCTACGGTCACGGCCGTGACCGTTCCGCCCAACTGCTCATTGAGCTGAAGAGCACGGGTAAGGCCGAACTCATCGTAGGGATTAATCACAAACTGCACCCCATTGGCATCCAGCGCGCTAGCGTCTGCCGTGAACTGAATTTTAGCCGTGGTATCGGGAACGTGGCTGATGCAAACGAGAATCTTCATACTTAAGTAATTCCGGGGCGGTTTGTAGCCCAGTCGGTAGGCAAATTTAAGGTCAGAAGCCGTATTTTTGCGGTCCTTAAACAACGATAAACGAATGCGAACGATTCAATTCCGCGAGGCTATTGCCGAGGCAATGAGCGAAGAAATGCGCCGCGACGAACGCATCTTTCTGATGGGCGAAGAAGTGGCCGAATACAACGGTGCCTACAAGGCTTCTAAAGGAATGCTCGAAGAGTTTGGAGCCAAACGCGTCATCGATACGCCCATTGCCGAACTCGGCTTTACCGGAATCGGTGTAGGGGCAGCGATGAACGGCCTTCGCCCCATCATCGAGTTCATGACCTTCAACTTCTCGATGGTGGCCATTGACCAAATCATTAGCAATGCGGCCAAAATGCACCAAATGTCGGCCGGACAATTCACCATCCCCATCGTTTTTAGGGGTCCAACGGCCAGTGCCGGCCAGCTTGGAGCCACCCACTCTCAGGCATTTGAGAGCTGGTACGCCAACTGCCCGGGCCTCAAAGTGGTGGTTCCGTCCAATGTCTACGACGCCAAAGGCCTTCTCAAGGCCGCGATTCGCGACGAGAATCCGGTAATTTTTATGGAGTCCGAGCAGATGTACGGCGACAAGGGTGAAGTGCCCGAGGGCGATTTCGTACTGCCCATCGGCAAGGCTGACGTGAAGCGCGCCGGTACCGACGTGACGATTGTTTCTTTTGGCAAAATCATGAAGGTCGTTTTTGCTGCGGCCGACGAACTGGCTAAGGAAGGCATCAGCTGCGAGGTTATCGACCTGCGCACGGTGCGTCCGATTGACTACGACACGGTGATTGAGTCGGTCAAAAAGACCAACCGTTTAGTATGCGTCGAAGAGGCTTGGCCCCTTGGAAGCATCAGCACCGAGATTAGCTATATGGTTCAGAAGCGCGCCTTTGACTACCTCGACGCTCCGATTATTCGCATTACTACGTCAGATACGCCGGCTGCCTATGCGCCCACTCTGATGGAGGCCTTTTTGCCCAACCCGGCCAAGGTCATCAAGGCGGTTCGTGAAGTCCTCTACGTGAACAAGTAGCTGCCAACTAGTTACTCGTTTCTCATTATCTTCGCGCCCCTTTTAGTAGCACTTACACTAATCAATTCACTCTAGTTAACTAAGCTTTTTATGGATATTCAGTTCCTCATTCCCGTTCTTGGCATTTTAGGCCTTGTGGTCATGATTTTTAAGGCCATTTGGGTCGGCAAGCAGGATCCGGGAGACGCCAACATGGTTGAGCTCGCTGGCTACATTGCCCGCGGAGCACAGGCTTTTTTGCGCGCGGAGTGGCGTGTTCTCGGAATTTTTGTGGTCATCGCAGGGGCTCTTCTTGCCTGGTCTGCAGAGCTTGAGGCCGTCGCCGCCCATACCGATTGGGTCATTGCTGTTGCCTTTGTTATTGGCGCCGTGTTCAGCGCCTTCGCCGGATGGATTGGCATGAACATCGCCACCAAGGCCAACGTGCGCACCACGCAGGCTGCCCGCACTTCGCTGGCGCAGGCCCTTAAGGTCTCCTTCACAGGCGGCACCGTCATGGGTCTGGGTGTTGCAGGTCTTGCCGTTTTAGGACTAGGTACCCTGTACATCGTGTTTACCGGCATGTACGACAATATGGCCCAGGCCTTAGAGGTGCTTGCGGGCTTCTCTCTTGGTGCGGAATCCATTGCTCTATTTGCCCGAGTTGGAGGCGGAATCTACACGAAGGCCGCCGACGTAGGCGCTGACCTCGTGGGCAAGGTTGAGGCAGGAATTCCAGAGGACGATCCGCGCAACCCTGCTACCATCGCCGACAACGTAGGCGACAACGTAGGCGACGTAGCCGGAATGGGCGCCGACCTCTTTGGCTCTTATGTGGCCACAATGCTAGCTACTATGGTCTTGGGCCGCGAGGTAGTCAGTGTGGATAACTACGGCGGCAACGCTCCAATTTTGCTTCCCATGGTCATCGCGGGTTTGGGCATCGTCTTTTCTATTATCGGAACCTTCTTTGTGCGCATTAAGAGCGAAACCAGCAGCGTCATGAATGCGCTGAATCTGGGCAACTGGAGTTCAATGGTTCTCTCTGCGGTATCGTCCTACTTTGTAATTCAGTGGATGCTCCCTGAGACCATGGTATTCGAACGCAACGGAACAGCGGCCTTCACCATCACGAGCATGAATGTGTTTTGGAGCATCATCCTTGGTTTGGTCGTGGGTACGCTCATGAGCCTTGTAACGGAATACTACACCTCAATCGGTCGCCGTCCCGTGGACAGCATTGTGCAGCGGTCGGGTACGGGGCACGGAACCAACGTCATCGGCGGCCTTGCCGTGGGCATGGAGTCTACGGTTCTGCCTATTCTTATTTTGGCGGCTGGAATCTATGGTTCTTTTGCGCTTGCCGGGCTTTATGGGGTCGCTATTGCAGCGGCAGGCATGATGTCTACCACGGCAATGCAGTTGGCTATTGACGCCTTTGGTCCCATCGCCGACAACGCCGGCGGAATCGCCGAGATGAGTCATTTGCCAAGCGAGGTTCGCGAGCGCACCGACAATCTTGACGCCGTGGGCAATACTACTGCCGCAACCGGTAAGGGCTTTGCTATTGCCTCTGCGGCTTTGACTGCTTTGGCTCTGTTTGCCGCCTACGTGGGCTTGGCAGGCATTGACGGCATCGACATCTACAAGGCCGACGTCTTGGCCATGCTCTTTGTGGGCGCTATGATTCCCTTCTTCTTTAGCTCGCTGGCCATTAGTGCAGTGGGTAAGGCTGCCATGGAGATGGTTCACGAAGTGCGTCGCCAGTTTCGCGAGATTCCCGGCATCATGGAGGGTACGGGCAAGCCAGAGTACGAGAAGTGCGTAGAAATTTCAACCAAGGCATCGATTCGAGAAATGGTTGCTCCGGGAGCCTTGGCACTTCTTGCTCCGGTACTTGTGGGCTTTGTGATGGGTCCTGAGGCTTTGGGTGGTTTGCTTGCGGGCATCACCGTGAGTGGGGTTCTTATGGGCATGTTCCAAAACAATGCGGGCGGTGCCTGGGACAACGCCAAAAAGAGTTTTGAGAAGGGCGTGGTCATCGAGGGGCAAGTCTACCAAAAAGGCAGCGAGCCCCACAAGGCTGCGGTCACCGGCGACACCGTGGGAGATCCGTTTAAAGACACTTCCGGTCCGTCGATGAACATCCTCATCAAGCTTACTTCAATTGTGGCCCTGGTTATTGCTCCTTTCATTGCAGTTGACGCAAGCCATGCCGACGAGCACAGCGCGCCAGCTATGGAGCAGGCTGGTCACGTCTGCAGTCCCGAATGCATGTCAAGCGGTACCTGCCCTATGCACCAGGAGGCTCCGGCCGAAGGCGTGGAAGGCACCCAAGCGGCTCCTGCTGAAGGCGACGCTGCAGCCCATAGCTGCACCAAGGAGTGCATGGCAGAGGGCGCTGAGTGCCCCCACCACGCTTAATTTTTTGGCCCGATAATTTATTGGAAGCTCTTGGAATAGAGGGGTTTTTTGAATTAAAGCAACGTTTCTTGGTCGTTCACCAAGTACTGCCGAATCGACTCCACCTGGCGCTTCAGCTTGGCGATGTAGCGCTCGCGCTCGGCCTTGGCCACCGAAGACATTTCGGTGGATCGCGAGCAGACCTGCTGGATCCAGGCCATGGTGGTCTCGGCAAATGCGGGCTGGCTCGTTTCGATGAAGTTGAAGGTGTTGTAGCTCAAAAACGTGCGCGGCCCCGAGGGGTGCTCAAGCACTACCCCGTTGTTGCCCAGCGACAACTCGCTCAAAAACAGCCGGAATGGAGCACCCACAGCCGCATTTTTGGCCGGAACCCACTTGCGTCCTGCTTCGGCCTGCGCCCACAAACGGTCTGCTAAAGTGTCGAGTTCAGCCAGCAAACCAAGGGCGACATCACGCGACTTGATCAGCCCCGTGTCCCACAAGAACTGAATCTGCTTGAGGGTTCCGTAGAAGCACATGGGGGTCCAGATCTCGGTTCCGGGAATGCCTGCATAGGCTTGGGATACTACTTGGCGCGCCGCCTCGCGCTCGGGCGGAAGCTGAAAGTCATCCAGCGAAAATCCTTGAAATTCAGGAATTCCGATGATGGTGCGCGCCCAAAAGTAGGTCTTCATGCGCGCCATTTCGGGCAGCTGGTAGACGTAAAACAGCGGAAAATCCATGGCCGCGTAGTACATGTGCAGGTCTTCGCGATGCTTCTCGAGGTCGAGCATGCGGTCCACCACGCGCTTGGTATACTCGGCATAGTCGGCCAATGTGCGAATCGGGTGGCCCGCATCAAATTCGACGCGTTCGTTGCCCTCTTTAAAAAGGTAGTCCAGCGAAATGTCGTACTTGCGCGACACCACCACGGCTTCGTTAAACGTCAGCGCGGTTTCGCCGCGAATACGTCGGTAGGCGGAATCAATACCAATATTGAGCAATTCAGCGAGCTCCTCGGCCCACTGTATGCGCTGCGGCAGCCGTGATCGGGCGTGCTCGAGAAAGAGAACTTGTGAATTGCGGTCCATAGCGCCAAACCTAGCGAAAAGTTTGGCTAATCCAATACTTCGGTCAGTACGGGGTTGGCGCGGTTTTGCGCGTAGGCTTCGGTCAAAAACGCCGCTACCGAAGCCGCGGTGGGTTGGGTTTTGTTCTCAGAGGCCATGCTACTGAATCATTCCTGCGGCCACGGTGGTTCCGCGCACCGGATCCACCAAGATGAATCCGCCCATCATTCGCTGGTTAGCATAGGTTTCGGTGGTGGGTGCCTGAGCACAGCGCACCGAAACTTCGGCAATTTGGTTGGTTTCGAGCTGGCCCGTGCCGGGTTCGTAGGCAAGGGTTTCAAGGTTCAGCACCCGCTCGACCTCGGCAATCATGGCTTGGCCCTGGCCGCCGTGCGCGCGAAACTCATAGCGCAATCCGGGTGTGTGGCCCTTGGCATCGAGCCAGCAAAGCTTGGCTTTGAGTAGGGCTTCGCGCTGTGGTGTGGAACCTGCGGTCAGCACGCTCCCGCGGGCCACATTGACGTCGCGGTCGAGGGTCAGCACCACGGACTGGCCGTAGTGGGCCTCCTGCAGCGCCTGGTCGCCCAAAAAGATGCCGTCCACGGTCGCTTCAAGCTCCTCAGGCCACACGGTGACGCGGTCGCCCACAGTGACGCATCCGCCCGCCACGCGCCCGGCATAGCCCCTAAAGTCGTGGTGCTCGGTAGTGCGGGGGCGAATCACGGTCTGAACCGGGAATCGGAAGTCGCTTAGCGCTTCTGGAACAGCCGGCTCGAGGGTCTCAAGCAAGGCCAGCAGGGTTGGGCCGCTGTACCAGGGCATGTGGGCCGAGGGATCGACCACATTGTCGCCCACGAGGGCCGACAGCGGAACAAAGTGAACCTCAGGCAAGCCCGCGGCCTGTCGGACGGGCTCGTAGTCGGCGCAGACCTTGGTAAAGGCGGCCTCGGCGAAGTCCACCAAGTCCATTTTGTTGACGCACACAATGACGGCCTTGAGGCCCAGAAGGCCCGCGATAAAGCTGTGGCGTCGGGTTTGCTCCACGACTCCATGCCGGGCGTCAATGAGAATGAGGGCGGCGTCGGCCGTGGAGGCCCCAGTGACCATGTTGCGCGTGTACTGCACGTGGCCCGGAGTGTCGGCCAAAATGAAGTTGCGCTTGGGTGTGGCGAAGTATCGGTAGGCCACGTCAATGGTAATTCCCTGTTCACGCTCGTCCTTGAGCCCGTCGGTCAAAAGACTGAGGTCTAGCTCGGTTCCGCGGCGCTTGCTGCTTGCGGCTACGGCGTCAAGCTGGTCGATGAACACCGACTTGCTGTCGTAGAGTAGGCGGCCGATTAGGGTGGACTTTCCGTCGTCCACGCTCCCAGCCGTAGTAAATCGAAGTACGTTCATGGTCAAAAGTATCCTTGTTTTTTGCGCTCCTCCATCGAGGACTCACTTCGCTTGTCGTCTTCGCGGTTGCCACGCTCGGTTTGGCGCAGGGTTTCTACCTCGGCGATGATTTGGTCGAGGGTGACGGCGTCGGACTCGATTCCGCCCGTGATGGTAATGTCGCCCAGGGTGCGAAAGCGGATCATTTTTTCGGACGGAACCTCCGTAGGCCGCAGCGTAATGAAATCCGAAACAGGAAGCCAGGACCCGCTGCGCCAGATGACCTGCCGCGGTGCGGCGAAGTAGAGTGACGGAAGCTCAATGCCCTCGCGGCGGATGTAGTGCCACACATTCATCTCGGTCCAGTTGCTGATTGGGAACACCCTAAAGTGCTCGCCGGGCTGCTTGGCTCCGTTAAAAAGGTTCCAGAGTTCAGGCCGTTGGTTTTTGGGGTCCCACTGGCCAAAGGCGTCGCGGTGGCTAAAGAAGCGTTCCTTGGCGCGGGCCTTTTCTTCGTCCCGTCGTCCGCCGCCCATAAGGCAGTCAATGCGCTCACGATCAATGGTCTCCAAAAGGGTTACGGACTGAATTCGGTTGCGGTTGCCCAGCGGACCCTGCTCTTCTTGCGCCGTTCCGCGGTCGATGGAATCCTGGACGCTCCCGACGATGAGTTCGGCGCCAATTTGCTTCGCGTACCGATCTCGAAATTCAAGTGTTTCAGGAAAGTTGTGGCCGGTGTCCACGTGAACCAAGGCAAAGGGAATTCCCGCGGGCGCGAAGGCCTTTTGGGCCAAGTGGCTGACGACAATCGAATCCTTGCCGCCGCTAAATAGTATGGTCGGACGCTCAAATTGGGCATAGGCTTCGCGAATTACGAAGATTGCCTCGGCTTCGAGTTCGTCGAGAAAGCTGGGTTGCTGCATCACTGCTCGGTAGGTTTTTGGAAGGATTCATACCAACGGATTAAGCCGGCCTTGCTGGCTTCTAGGGACTCCTGGCCACTGGAAACCGTCCAGTCCGGGTTTAGAGGGGCTTCGTAGGGGGAGTTTATGCCCGTAAAATCCAAAATGAGGCCTGCTTCGGCTTTGGCATAGAGTCCTTTGACGTCGCGGGCTGCGCAGGTTTCGAGGGGGCAGTCCACGTAGATTTCGGCAAACCTCGAGGCGCCTACGATTTGGCGGGCGCGGTCTCGGTCGCTTCGAAAGGGGCTCACAAAGGCGGTCAGCACAACCAGCCCTGTGTCTGCCATGAGCCGGGCCACTTCGGCAAGTCGCCGCAGGTTTTCGTGGCGGTCCTCGGCGCTAAAGGCCAGGTCGCCGCAGAGCCCTTGGCGCAGGTTGTCGCCGTCGAGCATGGCCGTTTTGATTCCGCGGCGGTGGAGTTCGGCATCCAAGGCATTGGCCAGGGTGCTCTTGCCCGAGCCGCTCAGCCCCGTGAACCATAGCACGGCGCCTTTTTGGCCCATGAGCGCTTCGCGCTCCGCGATAGAAACAGCGAGTCCCTGGCTGGTAATGTTGGGAGAGGAGGCAGGCATTAGTAGAGAAGGTTGAGAATCAAAAAAATAAGTGCGAGGTAGAGAGCGGTTAGGCCGCCGCCGAGTCGGGCAAAGTCGCGCGCGTCGTAGCCGCCAGGCCCCATGACCATTAGGTTGGTCGCATAGCCTGCAGGGCTTAGGAATGCGGCACTTGCGCCGAATGCCAGCGCCAAAAACGCCGGGGTAGCCTCGAGAAATCCGCCCTGAACCGCAGCCAGCCCAAGGGGAAACATCAGTACCAAAGCGGCTACATTGGTGACAAAGTTGGTGAGTAGGGCCGTGATGACGAGCAGGCTTGCAAGCCAGAAGGCGGGGCTGCTGCCCTCAAGCCAGGGAACCAGCGCATTCAAGGCCTGAGCCGCTGCGCCACTGGATTGCAGCAGGCTTGACAGGGTCAATGCCGAGGTGAGCATGATGATGAGTTCCGGGTCAAGACCGCGGCGCACGTCGGCCCATCGAAGCCATCCAAGGGTTCCAAGAAGGATTAGCCACAGGCATAGTCCTGTTACAAGCGGTAGAACGCCCAGGGCAACGGTGGCTATCATGGCCGCAAGGCCGCCCCAGGCGATCCAGGACTCTCGGGGCGAACTGCGCTCGGGAGCGACCGTTTCACTGAGTACATAGAGCAGTCGGGTTTCGGCCGCGCGCTCCTTGAAGCGGGACCCGACCACGAGCACCAGCAAATCGCCGGCCTCGAGGGTAATGTCTCCGATTCGGCCGCGCATGCGCTCCCCCTGACGGTGAACGCCGATTATGGCCGCATCCAAACGCTGGCGGAACTGGGATTCTCGCACGGCCTGGCCCACTAAACGGCTACCGGGCGGAACCATGGCCTCAACCATGGGTGCTTCGTGCGCCGCCGAGGTCACCGCCGACTGCGGCAGGGCCAAGCCGGTTCGGCTTCGCAGAAGTTCATCGACCTGACTGAGTTCTCCGGCAAAAAAGAGTCGATCGCCTGCCTGCAGCAGTTCGTGGGGCGCGACGGGAGCAATGAGTTGCCCTCCGCGCTGCAGTTCGACCAAGTACAGGCCCATAAGCTGGCGGAATCCGGCCTGCTCCACGGTCTGGCCTACCTCAGAAGCGCTGGGATTCAGTCGGGTTTCTACGGTGTATGCGCGGGCGTCGGAGCTGCTTGCGTCGGCAGCCTTGCGCTTGGCAAAAAGGGCAAAGCCGGCCCAGGCAAGGTAAATTCCGCCCAAAACCAGCACGCTCAGCCCCGGAACCAGGTAGTTCCAAGTGCTCAATTCGCGAATTCCAGCGTCCCGAAGGAGTCCGTTCAGCACCAGGTTGGTGGAGGTACCAATCACCGTCACGACTCCGCCCAAGGTGGCGGCGAAGGCCATGGGCATCATCACGGTTGACACGCTAATCCCTTGGCGCAGAGCCCATCGGCGTAATGGGGCCATCAATAGGGCAACCACGGCCGTGTTGTTCATGACCGACGAAATAAGGCCGGTCCCTAAAATCAATTTGAGGCGGTCGCCAAAGCCCGAAGACCGGGGCATCAAAGACTCCAATCGAAACTTGGACTCCACCGCGGCGGCGGCGATAAGCAGCAACCAGAGCACCAAAAGGCTGGGATTGACGGCTGCCGAAAGCCACTGGTCGGCGCCCACTTGTCCGCTTGCGAGAAGCAGGGTAAGTCCGCCAGTAAAGGCCCATGCAGCGCGCACTCGGAGCATGAGTGCCACCACTACCGCCAGGTAAATCAAGCCTATCCAAAGGGGATTCATGCGGCAAAGGTATTAAATTCCTATTAAATAGGTAGGGATTTACCGGGGCTCTTGAATTTTGGGTAAGTCTGCAGTGGAATCAGCCCAAAGTCCTTTGCTAACTTCGCCCCATGCAACGCTTTAAAGTACCCGGCCTCTTTGTACTCGCATTTGGCCTTATCTACGCCTTTGTATTTGATTCCAAGCTCGACATGGGCGGCGACAATGCGGGCTACATCATTCTTGGCCAGGCTCTGCTGCAGGGTGAGGGCTACACCAACATTCACATTCCCGGCTCGCCTCCCGCGAGTCATTTTCCGCCGGGCTACCCCGCCCTTTTGGCCCTGGCTATGGTTGTTGGCAAGGGTTTTACCTGGCTAAAGCTGGTAAACGGAATCCTTTTTGCGTCCGCGCTTTGGTGGTTTCGCGGATTTGCCGAGCGCGCGAGCGGATCGGCTTCGCTGGCCTGGGTCGCCGTGATTTTGGTCGGCCTCAACAGCCATTTGCTTCGATCGAGCACCATTATAATGAGCGAGATTCCCTATACCGCCGCATCGATGCTGGCCCTTTGGACCCTGCTGCGCTGGAACCCGGAGACCAAGCCATTTTATAAGTCCTATGACTTTTGGTTGGTCGTGGTCTTGGCTTCGGTCGCCTTCTACATTCGCACCTCCGGCATCGCCTTAGGAGCGGGCATCGGGCTCTATCTGCTCTTTGAGCGCCGTTGGGCCGCCGCCTTCACCTTTGGCGGAACCTTTTTTGCCCTCTACGCCCCCTGGGTGCTGCGCGGCAGAATGGTCGAAGCGGGCTCGGCCTATGTGGACCAGCTCCTCTCGGTCAACCCCTACCGCCCCGAAGAGGGTTTGGTCGACGCAGGCGGACTATGGGACCGCATCACCGAGAATGCTGGGCGCTACCTCAGCCAAGAACTGCCCAACAGCATGCTGCCTTCTTTTGAGGTGGACTACAACCTTGAGGCCCCGGTATCGCACCCTTTAGTCGGACTCTTGCTTCTTGGTCTTGTTGCCTACGGCACCTACCGCCTGCCCAAGCTGCGCAGTTTGGTTGCCGGCTACCTCCTGGTTTCGCTGGCCATCTTTATGGTTTGGCCGAGCGTATGGTACGGGGTTCGATTCATTCAACCTCTGGTTCCGGTGCTGGTGCTCTCGGCCCTTTATGGCTGCTATGAACTGGCTCGAGCTGCGCTGCCCGCATGGAACCCATGGTGGTTTGCAGGCCTGGCCTTGCTGATGCTGGGCCCTGTGCGCACCCTTCACGACGAGGCCGAGCTCGAGTACCCGGCGCCCTACCAAAACTACTTTCGCTTGGGGGAGTTCGCCTCAGACAACCTGCCCAAAGACGCTCAGTTTGCGACCAGCAAGCCGGCGCTTTGGTACCTGTTCGCAGAGCGTCGGGCCACGCGAATCCCTGCGGAGTCCGACCCGAAGCTCTTTGCCCAACGACTCAAGGAGCAAGGCCTCAACTACATCGTAGTGGATCAATTGGGCTACGGGTCTATTGGCCGATACTTTGTGCCGGCCTATCAGGCGAATCCCGAGCAGTTTGAGCTCGTGGCTCAGTTGCCCAACCCCGATACCTATATATTCAAGGTTAAGTAGGGCCGTTTTACCTGGCCCTAGAGTACGCTCCAGCGAAGGCTAATCCCCTCGCAGTGCAGTACATAACTGCCCGCGGGGAGGTCCGGCAGGGCAAGGTCGCCGTCGGCATAAGACTTCCAAATTAGCCGTCCGCTCAGGTCGTGCAACCGCACCTCGCCTTGGGCGCCTGTGAGAATGGCTCCCGACCGCGAGGGATTGGGCTGAATCCATACTGTCTTGGTCGCGAGTTCTTCGTTGCTCAGGGTGGTGCTTAGCTGCACGTCGTCCAGGTAGAGGTTGTTGCCCCCTCCGGAGTTTAGGGCAAACTTCACCATGAGGTTGCCGGCAGATTGGAGCCCCAGGGCGGCCAGGTTCACCGAAGTGTACTTCCATTCTGAGGCCACAGGTACGTAGGGGGTCGTCACGATCGCGGCGGTACCGAGTTGAAACGCCGGAATAATGCGGACCAATTGCCAAGTTTCGCCGCAGTTGCTGCTGACCGAGACCTTGAGCTGGTCGTTGTTGTTGGATGCCTTGCGCGCAAAGGCATGGGCAAAACGCAGGTTCAGGGTACCTGTATTGGGGTAGGCAAAGGGTCCGCCCACCAGGGCACTAACCTCACCCCCGGCGACGAGCTTGTAATTTTGAAAGTGGTAGCTCGCCTGACCCTGCTGCGCTGCGGCCGCAGTCCGTCGCCAGTAGCTGCTGTCGGCGAAGGTCGTGGTGGCCCACGAAGCATTGGGCAGGACGTCTTCCATGGTGCCGATGAACCAGGGGCTGTGGCTCGTTCCCGCGACCGGCCGCACCGTTACCGACAGGGGTTTGTTCAGTGTGTTGGACCCGTTGCTCGCCTGGACGGTCAGGCTAACCGTGTAGACCCCTGGATCGGGCATGGTCAGGCTCGGATTTTGCGTCATTACGTGGTGCACCACTTGGTTGGTTGTGCTCAGTACATTCCAGTGGTAGACGGGCGTCCCGATGCTGCTGGACCGGTCGATCAGGGTCAAAGACTCCCCTGTGCAGAGCAATGGATTGGCAATTTCAAAGTCAGCCACGGGGCTGCAGTTCACCGTGCCACTGACCCCTGTGGCCAATAGGTTTGCGGCGCTGGCCAGGTTGCCCCGCAGTTGGCTAGAGGCCAAAACAGCTTTGGCGCGCGACTTCTGGTTTTGCGTGAAGGTGTTCATGCACTGGTCTGAGCTGTAGTCCATGTAGTTCTCAATCATGTCGGGCAGGTCGGGCAGGTCGACGGTGCAGGTATTCTGGTTGGAATTGCATCCGCTGCTCGAGGCCGCGACGGGTGGGGTGTCGGCGCATTGGTCGCCAAAGGCGCATCCGCCTTGAAACGTATGAAACAGGTTGAGGTAGTGTCCCACCTCATGGGTAAGCGTACGGTGGCGCTGACCCTGAGCCGTTCCGATGCTGCCAAGGTGATCGTGGCGAATGACGATGCCGTCTTGGGTACCGGGAATTCCGTTGTAGGGAAAGGCAGAATACCCTAAAGTAATGGTGCCTGCGGGGGTGCCCGAGAGGTTAATACTGCGCACGACCCAGACGTTGAGGTACTTGGTGTTCGGCCAGGCAAGGCTGCTTTTAATGGAATTGTTGGCGGCCAGGCTGTTGATGTTCCACCGGCGGTTGATTCCGTTGGTGCATTCTCCGTTGGGCCCGATTTTGGCCAAAACAAATTCTACCTCAAGATCGGCCGCGCTGCTTTTAAAAACGGCCCTCAAATTGGCCGTGTCGGGATTTAACCGCCGCATGTCTTGGTTCAAAATGGTCAATGCCGACTGAATTTGGGCGTCGCTGATGTTGTCTTGCTCGTCGTAGTACATTATGTGAAACACTACAGGTATTTGGTGCACAACCGATTCGGGCGAATCCCCGGCGCGCTGGTTGCGCAAAATTTGCTGTATTTCGGCCTCGGTTTCGGCGCGGAGCGCTTCGCGCCTTGGATTTTCTGCTACCTCTAATGCATACATTTCGTCGGAGGCGCAGGGCTGAATAACTTGGCTAATTCCTGCAATGGGGGCTGCAAAAAGGCATAGAAGCAGCAAGAAATAGCGCGAAGTAGGGTAGGTTGTTTGCATAATCGCAAGTTCTTTATTGGTAATCCTTCAATTTCTAGGTCAACAATCTTTGAGCTTCAATACATTTTGCGTATCTTCGCAGCCCCAAAAAAGTACAGCACCGTGGATTCGCTAAGCTACAAAACGATTTCGGCCACTAAGGCCAACGCAGGCAAAATCTGGGTCTTGGTTGACGCCAAAGACCAGACACTTGGTCGCCTGGCTTCTAAAATTGCCTTTCGCCTTCGCGGAAAGCACAGGCCCAACTACACTCCGCACGTAGACTGCGGAGACAACGTCATTGTAATCAATGCCGCAGAAATTGCCTTAACGGGCAACAAAATGCGCAACAAGCAATACATCCGCCACACGGGCTTCCCCGGCGGTCAGCGCTTCAGCACTCCGTCTGAAGAGTTGGTAAAGCATCCAACCCGCGTGGTCGAGAAGGCTGTCAAGGGAATGCTACCCAAGTCGCGCTTGGGTGCGGAATTGTTTCGCAATCTGCACGTGTACGCCGGTGCCGAGCATGGCCATGAGGCCCAGCAGCCGGTTCAATTTTAAACGAATCAATTAGATGTCAACGACCCACGCCATCGGACGCCGCAAGACTTCAGTCGCCCGCGTCTATGTGAAGCCCGGCAAAGGAGCCATCATTATCAATCGCCGCGAGTTGGCTAACTATTTTTCTACTGGAACGCTTCAGTACAAAGTACGTCAGCCCCTTTCGTTGACCGATAATTTGAACAATTATGACATTACTGTCAACGTAGAAGGTGGCGGAATCACCGGCCAAGCAGAAGCAATTCGCCTTGGTCTGTCCCGTGCCCTCTGCGAGATTAATCCAGAATTCCGAGTTGCATTAAAGCCCGAAGGATTGATGACCCGCGACCCGCGCATGGTAGAACGCAAGAAGTTCGGCCAGAAGAAAGCACGCAAGCGTTTCCAATTCTCCAAGCGTTAATTCTTAGAACAATAGGTTTAGCATCCAAACGATTAAGATCGCCCCGGCGCTACTTGATCGTTGATTTTTTAGCGAACGTAAACCCTCATCACTATGGCACAAATGCCTGAAATTCAGCAGCTCCTCGACGCAGGAGTTCACTTTGGTCACCAGACCCGCAAGTGGAACCCCAACATGGCCCCCTATATTTTTATGGAGCGCAACGGGATTCACATTATTGACCTTCAAAAGACGCAAAAGAAGCTTGCCATTGCCTCGGAGGCCATGAGCAAAATTGCCGGAAGCGGACGCAAAATTCTTTTTGTGGCTACTAAAAAGCAGGCTAAAGAGATCGTAGCCGACACGGCCAAGGCCCTGAACATGCCCTACATCGTGGAGCGCTGGCCTGGAGGTATGCTTACCAACTTCGTCACGATTCGCAAGGCCATCAAGAAGATGTCTAACATCGACAAGATGAAGGTCGACGGTACGTTCGAGACCCTGTCGAAGCGTGAGCGTTTGCAGGTTGATCGCCAGCGCGCCAAGCTCGAGAAGAACTTAGGCTCTATTGCCGACATGAGCCGTTTGCCGGCTGCCTTGTTTGTGGTTGACACCATGCGCGAGCACATTGCCGTCGAAGAGGCCCGCAACCTGGGCATCCCCATTTTTGCCATGGTCGATACCAACAGCAATCCGCACCTGATCGACTACGCAATTCCTTCGAACGACGACGCTTCTAAGTCTATTGCCCTGATTATGGAGACCCTTTCGGTCTCGATTAAGTCAGCCATGGGCGAGCGCAAAGCCGAGAAGGACAAGCCCGGAAGCGAGAAACTTACTAAAGCGGCGGCCAAAATCGCTGCCGAATAAGTTAACGCAGAGGCAACAGCTTCGGTTTTTCTTTACCCCTTAATAGACAATATCCCTTAATTATGAGCATAACTGCTGCTGACGTAAACAAGCTGCGCCAAATGACTGGCGCGGGCATGATGGACTGCAAAAAGGCCCTCACTGAAGCCAATGGCGATTTTGACGCTGCAATTGACGTTCTGCGCAAGCAGGGCCAAAAAGTGGCTGCCAAGCGCGCTGACCGCGACGCCACAGAAGGTGCCGTCATTGCCTTGATCAATGAGTCCAATACCCGCGGAATCATCGTTTCTCTGAACTGCGAGACGGACTTTGTGGCCATGAACGACCGCTTTGTGGACATTGCTCGCAAAATGGCTGCCCTTGCCTTGGCAAGCTTCCCCGCAAGCAAAGAGGACCTTCTAGCCTTGAAGTTTGACGACAGCTACACCGTGGCCGAGAAGCTCATCGAGCAGACCGGCGTTATCGGCGAGAAAATTGAGATTGCCTACTACGAAACCCTTGAAGGTGCAGTGGTTTCGGGCTACATTCACTCAGGCAGCAAGCTCGCCACCTTGGCGGCGATCAGCGCAGGGGTTCCAGAAACGGCCAAAGACATTGCCATGCAGGCTGCTGCGATGAATCCAGTGGGTTTAGACCGCAATTCGGTTTCGGCAGACGTTATTGAGCGCGAGCTTGAAATTGCCCGCGACCTGGTTCGCCAAGAAGGCAAGCCCGAGGAAATGATCGAGCGAATTGCCCAGGGCAAGCTCGGCAAGTTCTATAAGGACAATACCTTGGTCGAGCAGGACTTTATCAAAGACAACAAGCTCAGCGTTGCTGCGTATGTGGCCGCTGCGTCTGCGGGCGCGACGGTTACCGGCTTTCGCCGCGTAGGCTTGGGCGTTTAATCGCATTTGTTTTTCAATCATTGAAGGCCGCCCTCGGGCGGCCTTTGTATTATCTTAGCATTTAGATGAAATACCGCCGAATTCTCCTCAAACTCAGCGGCGAAGCCCTGATGGGCAATAAGCCCTATGGAATTGACTCCGAAGTCATTAGCCGATATGCTGAAGAAATTAAGACCGTGGTCAGCAACGGTGCACAGCTGGGTATTGTCATCGGAGGTGGCAATATTTTTAGGGGTGTTCAGGGTGCCGACGACGGAATGGACCGCGTGCAGGCAGACCACATGGGCATGCTGGCGACCGTCATCAACGGCCTTGCCCTGCAGTCTTCGCTCGAGCGCATTGGGGTGCAAACCCGGCTGCAGTCCGCCATACAAATGGACAAGATTTGCGAACCCTTCATTCGCCGCCGCGCAGTTCGCCACCTAGAAAAGGGCCGAGTGGTTATTTTTTCTGCGGGAACGGGCAACCCCTACTTTACCACCGACACTGGTGCCACCCTCCGTGCCATTGAAATTCAGGCCGAGGTTATACTCAAGGGAACACGGGTAGACGGAATCTACACCGCCGATCCCGAGAAGGACTCCAGTGCCACGCGCTACGAAACGATTAGCTACACCGAGGTTTATGAGCGCGGACTCAATGTGATGGACCTCACTGCCTTTACTCTTAGCCAAGAAAACAACCTTCCCATTGTGGTTTTTGACATGAACAAGCCGGGCAATTTGCTCCGGATTATTCAGGGAGACAACGTGGGTACCTTGGTTTCGTAAAACCCCTGATTATGGAAGAAGAACTCAGTTTTTTGCTGGAGTCGCTGGCCGACGATATGACCAAGGCCATTGCCCATCTTGACAAGGCCTTGCTCAAAATCCGCGCAGGACGCGCCAACCCGACCATGCTGGACGGTATTTTTATCGACTACTACGGGAGTCAGGTTAAGCTGCAGCAAGTGAGCAACATAACTACTCCTGATGCGCGGACGCTTTTTGTGCAGCCCTTTGAAAAAAACCTGATTCACGATATTGAGAAGGCGATAACCTATGC
>DBBY01000052.1:24388-29531 GCA_002292855.1 Flavobacteriales bacterium UBA972
TTGACCGAGGATCGACGCAAGGAGCTCGTCCGCATGGCAAAGGTTGAGGGCGAGGATGCTAAGGTGGCCATACGCAGTGTGCGCAAGGAGGGTATGGACGAGGCAAAACGCATGGAAAAGGACGGCTTAAGCGAAGACCAGCGCAAGGACCTTGAGAACCAAATTCAGGCCATGGTTGACAAGCACAGCAGCCTTATTGATCAGCGAGTGGCCGAGAAGGAGGTCGACATTCTAAAGCTCTAATTGTCTTAGCCACAATGGGTAAGAGCATTCAAGAAGAGTTCCCTCGGCGCAATTGGCACAGCAACCAGCAGGTGGCGGTGACCAACATTATGTTTACCAACCACTGGATCAAGGCCCGCATTGGCCGTGCCCTAGACCCCTATAAAATCACGATGCAGCAGTACAACGCGCTGCGTTTGCTGCGGGCCGCGCACCCCGAGGGACTCGTTGCGGGGGTAATTCGCAGCGGCTTGCTCGACCGCACGAGCGACGTTTCGCGGCTGGTGGACCGCTTGGTTAAGTTGGGCTACGTGGAGCGACGCGCCATTCAAGAAGACGGTCGGGTAAAGAAAATATTTTTAACCCTCCGCGGGCTTGAACTGCTTGGCCAGATACGGTCGGTAGACCGGTTCACCAAAGAGGATTTGCCCAAGCGCCTGACCGATCAGGAGGCTCAGACGCTCAGTGCCTTGCTCGACAAGGTGCGCACGTGATTGATTAGGGCAGTAGTAGAGGAGTCGTGCAGGCCGATGGGGCCGTCGCCCTCCAGTTCAGGAAGCACCACATTGGCCATTTCCTTGCCCAGCTCCACGCCCCACTGGTCGAAGCTGAATACGTTCCAAACAACGCCTTGGGCGAAGACCTTGTGCTCATAAAGGGCAATCAGGGCGCCTAGGGCTTCGGGGGTCATGCTGTCAAAGAGCAGGGTGGAACTCGGGCGGTTCCCTTCAAACACGCGGAACGGGCTGGTGGCCTCTGGGCGGCCCATCATGAGCGACTCGGTCTGTGCTAAAAAGTTACTCAGCAGTTTGGCGTGGTGGGCATGAAGGGGGTGCTGGGGCAGGACCGAGGCGATAAAGTCGCTCGGAATCAGCTCGGTTCCCTGGTGAATAAGTTGGTAGAAGGCGTGCTGGCCGTTGGTTCCGGGCTCGCCCCAGACGACGGGTCCTGTGGCGTAGGTAACACGTTGGCCGTTGCGATCCAAGTACTTGCCGTTGGATTCCATGTCCATTTGCTGCAAAAACGCGGCAAAGCGGTGCAGGTATTGGTCGTAGGGCAGCACGGCATGGGTCGCGGCGCCCAAGAAGTTTCGGTACCAAATTCCGAGCGCAGCCATGATCCACGGAATATTTTGGCGGAACGGAGCCTCGGCGGCGTGGCGGTCGATGCGTTCGGCGCCAGCCAAGAATGCGCGGAATCCGTCTGCCCCAATGGCAATAGCGAGCGGAAGTCCGATGCTGCTCCACACGCTGTAGCGGCCTCCGACCCAATCCCAGAACCCGAACGTGCGCTCGGCGCTGATGCCAAAGGCCTCCACCTTGGCGAGGTTGGTGCTTAACGCCGCAAAGTGGTCGGCCACCACGCCGGGGTCGCCTAGGTGCTGCACGAGCCATGTGCGCGCGGCTTCGGCGTTAGCCATGGTTTCTTGGGTGGTAAACGTTTTGGACGCCACCAAAAAGAGGGTGCGGGCCGGGTCCACGAGCTGTAGGGTCTCGTGCAGGTCTGCGCCGTCGACGTTGGCGACGAAGTGCATCTGGATTCCACGGTGCGCAAAGGGCTTTAGGGCCTCTACGGCCATGCGGGGCCCAAGGTCGCTGCCTCCAATGCCAATGTTGACGACGTGCTTAAAGGTCTTGCCCGAAGTACTGCGCACTCGCCCGTCTCGAACGGACTCTGCAAAGTCGAGCATGCGCTCTCGTTCGCGGGCAATCAAGGGTCGCACGTCGTGGCCGTCGACGAGCAGGGCTTCGGTCGAGCTGGATCGGAGCGCGGTGTGGAGCACCGCGCGGTTCTCGGTTTCGTTGATTGCGTCGCCGGCTAGTTGGGCCTTAAAGCCCTCGCTTACTCCGCATTGATCAAAAAGCTGCTCGAGCAGGCTTAAGGTTTGCTCGTCAACCCGGTGCTTGGCATAGTCAAAGAGCAGCAAGCCCTCAAGGTGCAGATGCATGCGTTCAAATCGGTTGGGGTCCGCAGTAAAAAGGTCGCGCATGGGGACGTCGGCTGTTGCGGCTGCATGGGCCTCTAGAGCCTTCCAGGCCTTTGTTTTGGTGGGATTTACGCGGGGCAGCATGGGGGTCAGAGTATGAGATAATTGAAGCAGCAAAGGTACCAAGTACCTACCTTTGTGGTCCTATGGAAATCCAACGCGTACCCGTCTCCGTCTATGCTGAAATGACCCCGAATCCGGCCGTCATGAAGTTTGTTGCCAACAAGCGATTGATCGACCTTGACCACGTAGAATTTGCCAACATTGAAGAGGCGCAAATCAGCCCCTTGGCCGCGGCCTTGTTCAATTTCCCCTTCGTTAAAAACGTGTTCATTTCGACCAATTTTTTGGCCATCGAGAAGTTCAACGTCGTCGAGTGGGAGGCCGTGACGCAGGAGCTCCGGCAGTTTATTCTGGCGCATGTGCAAGAGGGCAAGCCCGTGCTGACGTCGGCTCCAGCGCCCAAAAAAGTAGAGGCCGATGCGTCGTCTGATGCGGCAGTCGCCTACCCTGAAGGGGGAATTGAGGCGCGGATTATTGAAATTCTCGAGGAATACGTCAAGCCTGCGGTGGCCCAAGACGGGGGCAACATCATTTTTGCGGGCTACGAGAACAAGATTGTAAGGGTTCAGCTCCAAGGGGCATGCGCAGGCTGCCCGTCGAGCACGCTCACGCTTCAGCAGGGTATCAAGAACATTCTGCAGCGCATGCTGCCGTCGCTGGTAGACGACGTCGTTCCGGCGTAAATTCGGGTATGGAAGCCCTTATTTTGCCCGTTCGCGGCATGCATCCCCAGATTCCAAAGTCCACCTTTTTGGCTCCCAACTGCACGGTGGTGGGCGACGTGACCATGGGCGAGGGCTGCTCCATTTGGTTTAATGCGGTGGTGCGCGGCGACGTCAACTTCATTCGCATCGGCGACGAGGTCAACATTCAAGACGGGGCCGTCATTCACGGAACCTACCAAAAGCACGGAACCACCATCGGCAACCAGGTTAGCATTGGCCATGGTGCAACAGTACACGGCTGCACCCTTCACGACCGGGTCTTGGTCGGAATGGGAGCCATAGTCATGGATCGCTGCGTGGTAGAGTCTGGCAGCATTATAGCCGCAGGGGCGGTCTTGACCGAAGGCACCCACGTGCCGGCGGGATCGGTCTTCGCGGGAGTTCCGGCCAAAAAAGTCAAGGACATTACCCCAGAACTCATGGCCGGCGAGGTGGAGCGCATTGCAAAAAACTACGGAATTTACGCGTCCTGGCTCCGCAAGGAAGACTCCGACGGGCAAGCAACAGAAGCACTTTAATTGATTATGGAATACCTGCTGTACTACCTCGTTCTCAACCTTTATGGATCGGCAATTACCTGGCGATTCTTTCAGGCCGCCGGCATACCCGTTTGGAAGGCCTTTGTACCCGTGTACCGCACCTACCTCTGGACCAAGATTGCCGACCGACCCTGGTGGTGGACCATCCTGGCCTACATCCCGGTGGTCGACAACGCCATGGCCTTGGTTTTGGCCTACGAAACGCTTCACATGTACGGCTTTAGGGCCAACAAGCACATCTTTTTGACTGCGGCCACGGGCGGACTCTACCTCGGCTACCTGAACTTCACGGCCAAACTCGAGCGCGGCGTTCGCAGCAACGACGAGATTCGCAGCCGAATGCCCCTTTGGGTAAACCACATACTCTGGGCGGTGGTGGCGGCCGGAACCGTCCGCATGATGACGTTTGAAGCGTTTAACATCCCCACTCCGTCGATGGAAAAGTCGCTCATGGTGGGCGATTATTTGGTCGTGAGCAAGATTGCCTACGGCCTGCGCATGCCCAATACACCCATGAGCATTCCCTTGATGCACAACGTGATTCCCTTTGCCAACGTGCCGAGTTACCTGACCTGGGTTCAACTGCCCTACCTGCGGCTTCCGGGTTTGGCCAAGGTTCAAAGGGGTGATGCAGTGGTCTTTAATTTCCCTCAAGACCCAGGCCGGCCGGCTGACAAAAAAGACCACTACGTCAAGCGATGCATGGGCACTCCCGGAGACAGTTTGGAACTGCGCCATAGTCAGGTGTTCATTGACGGAGAGCCAGTTGCCTTCCCGGAGCGCAGCAACGCGCAGTTTAGCCACTACGTGCGCACCCGTCCGGGGCAGGGGTTTAGTCCGCGCCAACTCAAGAAGGATTTTGACATTAACTACGTTACCAACATGACGGTTAACAACCAGAATGTCAGCGACGTACTTCAGATTACCGAGACGGAGTACGTGGTGACGATACCGAGCCAGTCCTTGGCCAAGTTCGCTCAAATGCCCAGTATCGACACGATGTTTGCGATGGACGCGCTCGCGGGAGATTCCGCCTTCGCACCCGGCACTCCCGAGGCTCTGAAGTGGTATTATTCCAACTTTGTGGCAGGGGGAATGATTTTCCCAAACCCCATGGGAGGGCACAGCGATTCCCTGGTGTACCCTTGGACTCGTGACAATTTTGGGCCCCTGTGGATTCCGGCCAAGGGTTCTACGATTGCGCTGAACTACGATACCTACCTCAAGTACGAGCATGCCGTGAATGCTTATGAGGGCCATGAATTGACTCGTGAATTCGGCCCGGATGGCGAGCGCTTTTATGTGGACGGACAGCCCGCCACGAGCTACACCTTTGCCCTGGACTACTACTGGATGATGGGCGACAACCGCCACAATTCTTGGGACAGCCGCTACTGGGGTTTTGTGCCAGAAACCCATGTGGTGGGCAAGCCGGTCTTCATTTTTTGGAGCATGGATTCCTTTAAATCGGGCATTGATAAAATCCGAAGCGAGCGCTTGTTTACGGTGGTGCACGGCGACGGGAAGCCCCGCAGCTACTTGATTCCCTTCTTGGTCCTGGTCGCGGCCTACTACGGCTGGGAATGGTTTAGAAAGCGCAAAAAGGC
>DBBY01000052.1:29627-37573 GCA_002292855.1 Flavobacteriales bacterium UBA972
GGGGCGCAGACCGTAGACACCGTCGCCATTCGCGCGGACCGAGCGGAGCGCTGGGACCAGCTCAGCGACAACCAGCTCTTGCGCCTGGATTGGGCTTCGGCCAGGTGGTCATGGCCCAGCGACAGTTTGGTGGGACGCATGCTGCGCACCTCGATCGGTTTTAAGAGGGATTCCTTGTTGGTCTGGCTCGAGGAGGGCGGCCCAATTGGAGACGTTCGCAAGCGGGTGGAGGCCATTCGCCAGCGCCGTTATCAGATTGCTACCGAGGCCTTCAACTATCGAGGTGACATTAGGGGCCTTGACCTGTCTCTTTTTTGGTACGGAATCTATGACGTCGAAGGGACCTGGTCGCTTCGCCCCGTACGCCTCAAGGTTGAGTTGAGTGAGTTTCCGTCAGGGTCGGGCGACCTGGAGTTTGACCTAAAAACCAACCGCGAGCAGGGCAGCCATTTTTTGTTTGGAAGCCCGGTGCGCCTCGACAGCACAGACCTCGGGCCGGTGCGCGAGGGGTTCTCAGTGCTCATGCCCGGCAGCCAAAGCGACCTTGGCTCGATCACCTCCCGCGACAAGATGTACCGGGGCAACTACGTGCTTTATGCCACAGGGTCCGTTCAAGGCCTTGGTGCGGAATGCCCGGAGCTCCTGAACTATCAACTCATTGTCGGGCATCGCTTGGCCGAGCGGGAGTGGGCCCAATTTGACACCCTCGGCAGCGTGGTGGATTCCATTAACACCTGTGCGCCAGAGGTTTTTTGGAGCGGTGATCTGATGGGCGACGGCAAACCCGACGCCGTGCTTTTTCAAAAGCAGCCAGGCGGAATTCGGCTCATTTTGTACCTCAGCGATGCGGTCCCCAACGAGCAAGAACTTTGGGCTCGGGTCGCAGAGTGGCGGATGAGCAACTAGAAACCAGTTACAGGTTACTCGGTTCTGGTTCTTGGCGTCTGGCATGGTTCAGGCCTACCTTCGGGGTGCACCCTTGAATCCAATCCAACGATGGCTCACGATCTTAAAACCGAACGCAACGCAGACGAAATCAAGCTCTTAGTAGCAGAAAGCCGTCGTCGGTGGAATGAGGTCTCTCTAGGCGGAGGCAAAAAGCGCCTGGAGAAACTCGCCGAACAGGGCAAACTCAGCGCTCGAGAGCGGGTTAAACGCCTTCTGGAACCTGGAGCTCCCTCGGTCGAGATTGGCGCCTTCGCCGCCGACGGAATGTATGCCGAGCATGGCGGATGCCCCTCAGCCGGAGTGGTCGTGGTGCTGGGTCGAATTGCCGGCCGCACCTGCCTGGTGGTGGCCAACGACGCCACGGTAAAGGCTGGCGCATGGTTCCCGATGACGGGCAAAAAAAACCTTCGCGCCCAAGAAATAGCCATGGAGAACCGCATTCCCATTCTGTACTTGGTCGATTCCGCAGGCGTCTACCTGCCCATGCAGGACGAAATTTTTGCCGACAAGGAGCATTTTGGGCGGATTTTTAGGAACAATGCCGTGATGAGCAGCATGGGAATCCCCCAGCTTTCGGCCGTCATGGGTTCCTGCGTGGCCGGTGGGGCCTACCTGCCCATCATGAGCGACGAGGCCATCATTGTCGAGGGAACCGGCAGCATTTTCTTGGCCGGAGGCTACTTGGTCAAGGCCGCCATTGGCGAAGAAATCGACAACGAAACCTTGGGCGGAGCCAACACCCACACCCAAATTAGCGGAGTGTGCGACTATAAGGCCAAGGACGACGACGACGCCATTCGCATCCTGCGCGGACTCGTCGACAAGCTGGGAGCCTCGCCAACGGCCGGCTTTGACCGCATCGAGGCAAAGGATCCGTCGGTGCCCATGGACTTGGTTTACCAGCGCATGCCCGTTGACGGCAAACCCTACCCGGTTCGCGCCCTGCTGGACTGCCTCGTCGACGCGGACTCGCTCTTGGAGTACAAAGCCGACTACGGCAAGACCATCATCACTGCCTATGCGCGTATCGACGGGTGGGCGGTCGGAATCGTCGCCAACGAGCGCCAGGTCGTCAAGTCGGGCAAGGGCGAAATGCAAATCGGTGGGGTAATTTATTCCGACAGTGCCGACAAGGCCGCGCGTTTTATTGCGAACTGCAACCAAAAGAAGGTTCCCTTGGTCTTTCTGCAGGACGTGACCGGCTTCATGGTGGGCTCGCGCTCAGAACAGGGCGGAATCATCAAAGACGGCGCCAAGATGGTCAATGCGGTAGCCAACAGCGTGGTGCCCAAGTTCACGGTAATTACGGGCCACTCCTTCGGGGCGGGCAACTACGCCATGTGCGGCAAGGCCTACGATCCGCGCCTCATTGTGGCCTGGCCCACCGCCAAAATTGCGGTAATGGGCGGCGATCAGGCCGCAAAGGTGCTGCTTCAAATCGAGAAGTCACGGGCCGAAGTACTCAGCCCCGAGGCCGAGCAGGAGCTGCTGCAGCGCATTCGTTCGCGCTACGAGCTGCAAATGAGCCCCTACTATGCGGCGTCGCGCCTGTGGATCGATGCAATTATTGACCCCATTGACACCCGCAAGGTGCTTTCTATGGGGATTGAGGCTGCCAACCAGGCTCCAATCGAGCGCGCCTACAATCCGGGTATTCTGCAGACCTGACCCTTGGTTCAAGGGCTCCGCGTTTTAGGCTAGAGGCGTCCGTCGACTTCGCCGCGGGGCCAAAAAGCCTTGGTGTCGTAGATGACTCCGTTGGCTGCCAATCCCAAGTCTTGCCTGCGTACCGAGGCAAACTGCTCGTGGGCAACGGCCAGAACCACGGCGTGGTAGCCGGTTCCGGGCTCGGAGGCAAGGTTGATTCCGTATTCTTCGCGCACCTGGTCGGGCTCGGCCCAAGGGTCAAAAACGTCGACCTGCATGCCGAACTGCTGAAGTTCGGAGACAATATCAACTACGCGGGTGTTGCGAATGTCGGGGCAGTTCTCTTTAAAGGTGATTCCAAGCACAAGGGCCTTGCTGCCGTGAATGGGTAATCCTTTGCCAATCATTAGCTTGACCACCTTATTGGCCACAAACATGCCCATGGAGTCGTTGACCCTGCGGCCGCTTAGGATTACCTGGGGGTGGTAGCCAAGGCTTTGGGCCTTGTGGGCGAGGTAGTAGGGGTCCACGCCGATGCAGTGGCCGCCGACCAGGCCTGGGCTGTACTTGAGAAAGTTCCACTTGGTTCCGGCTGCTTCGAGCACGTCGCGGGTATCGATTCCGAGGCGGTCAAAAATGAGGGCGAGCTCGTTCACAAACGAGATGTTGACGTCGCGCTGCGCGTTTTCGATGGCCTTGGAGGCTTCGGCCACTTTGATGCTGGGCGCCAAATGGGTTCCGGCTTTGACGATGCGGCGGTAAATGCCGTCTACGAATTCGGCCGACTCGGGAGTGCTTCCGCTGGTGACCTTTTTAATCGTTTCAAGCGTGTTGATTTTGTCGCCGGGATTGATGCGCTCCGGGCTGTAGCCGCAGTAAAAATCGACGTTGAATTTTAGGCCAGACTCCCGTTCGAGCACGGGGACGCAGTCTTCTTCGGTGCATCCAGGGTAGGTCGTAGACTCGTAGATGACCACGTCGCCTGCCTTGAGCACCTTGCCTATGGTGGCCGAAGCGGCGAGCAGGGGTTTGAGGTCGGGCGACTTGAACTGGTCAATGGGGGTCGGAACCGTTACAATGTAAACGTTTGCCTCGGCCAGGGACGCAGCGTCTGCACTAAAGAGGAGTCCGCGCTGAAGGGCCTGCGCCAGGTCAGCGGGGTCGGCCTCGAGGGTGTGGTCCTCGCCGCGGTTGAGTTCCTCTACGCGACTGGACTTAATATCAAAGCCAATTACGCGGAATTCGCGCGCCAGAGCCAGGGTGAGGGGAAGCCCCACGTAGCCAAGGCCAATCACGGCAATATGGGGTTGGGTCGGAGCCAAAAACATAATTCAAAGGTACATTCTGCCTAGTGCATTTGGGGCCAGCGCGGCGAGGCCAGGCACTACCTTTGACGGGTGCGCGCCCTTTGGTCCCTTAATCCTTATTTTCTTCGCTATCCTTGGCACCTCATGGGCGGGATATTTTTTGTAATTGCCTCCGCAGCATTTGCAGTTTATCCGGCTATTTTCATTCGCGAGGCCTTTGATACCGTGGCAGAAGCGCTTCGCGCTCAGAGCGATTCCACCCTGCTGTTTCAGTCTTTGTTGGGCTATTCCGCACTGATTTTGCTTCTCAGCGCCCTGCGCGGAGGCTTCACCTTTCTCATGCGTCAAACGCTCATTGTCATGTCGCGCCATATCGAGTTCGACCTAAAAAACGATATTTATAAGCACTACCAGGCTCTGGATCAGACTTTTTACCGCCGCAACTCCACGGGTGACTTGATGAACCGAGTGAGCGAAGACGTGAGCCGCGTGCGGATGTACCTCGGTCCGGGCGTGATGTACACGATTAATACGGCTTTTTCGACCGGACTCACCTTGATTTTTATGGTTCAGGTCGATCCCAAATTGAGCCTGATTACCCTGGCCCCCATGCCCGTGTTGGTTTGGGCGATTTATCGGGTTTCGACGCTGATCAACCAGCGCAGCCATGCCGTGCAGCAGCAGCAGTCCGCCATAAGCACCATGGCGCAGGAGACCTTCAGCGGCATTCGCGTTTTAAAGGTTTATAGTCTTGAAGGCGACCAGACGCAGCGCTACGCAGAGAGTTCCGAGAAGAGCTACCAACTCAACCGCGATCTATACCGGGTCAATGCTCTTTTTGCGCCCCTTATGATGCTGCTGGTCGGCCTGAGCACCGTCTTGGCGGTTTGGATCGGCGGCGAGGGCGTGATTGAGGGCAGGCTGAGTCCGGGGGTTATCGCGGAATTTATTTACTACGTGGGCCTTCTAACCTGGCCCATCGCCAGCATTGGCTGGGTGATGAGCCTCATTCAGCGCGCCGAGGCCTCCATGGAGCGCATCAACGACTTTTTGCGCGTAGTACCGGCAGTGTCTACCCCTAAGGATGCCCATCGCGCCGAGGTGCAGGGTGCGTGGACCTTTGAGAACGCGTCCTATACCTACCCCGACAGCGGAATTCAAGCGCTTAAAAACGTGTCGTTTGCGGTGAATCCGGGCGAGACCATTGTGGTGGTGGGCCGCACCGGGTCGGGTAAATCGACGCTTGTAGGCCTGATGAACCGCCTTATGGACCCCATCGAGGGCCGCATTCTGCTCGACGGCGTGGACCTGCGCCGCTGGGACTTGGAGGCACTCCGGGCTTCGATTGGCACGGTTCCGCAAGACCCCTTCTTGTTCAGCGATTCCATAGCCGACAATATTTCGTTTGGAAGCATCAACGCAGTCCGCAGCGACGTCGAGCGCCAGGCGGAGTTGGCCGACGTGGCCGAGGACATTCGCGGCTTCGCCCAGGGCTACGAGACCGTGGTGGGCGAGCGCGGAGTTACCCTCTCAGGCGGTCAAAAACAGCGCGTTAGCATTGCGCGGGCCCTGATGAAGCAGCCTCCCATGCTGCTCTTTGACGACGCCTTGAGCGCCGTAGACACCGAGACCGAGGTTACCATTTTGAGCAACCTCAAAGCTCGATTGAATGGGCTTACGGCCGTACTTATTACCCAGCGACTGAGCTGCGTGCACCTTGCCGACCGCATTTTAGTGCTCGACCAGGGTGAATTGGTGCAGCAGGGCAGCCACTTGGAGCTTCTCGCCCAGCCGGGGCTTTATGCAGAACTCTACGCCCTACAATCCCAAAAATCGTGATTCCGCACCCCAATTTAGTCGCAGGGGTGCTCGAAGTGCTTGAGCGGACCTTTGGCCAACGGCTCTATGCCGACCGCGTGGTGGACCAGGTCCTGCGCGCCAACAAACGTTGGGGATCCCGTGACCGAGCCTTTGTGGCCGAGCACAGCTACGAAATAGTGCGCTGGTGGACCCTGCTTTGGCACCTCAATGGAGAAGAAGTCCAGATCAAGCGCAAGCAACTCAAGAGTCTTTTTGAAACCTATTGGCTCTGGCGAGAATCGGGAATGCCCCAGCCCAAGGATTTAGGAACGGGATTGGCCCAGAGCTACGCGCCCTGGTTCGACGAAATGGCCAGCGCAGAACTCGGGGAAGAGTGGCCGGCATTGGCGGCGGCGCTCAACCGTCCGGCCCAGGTAATTTTAAGGGCCAACAGCCTCAAGACCAACCGTGAGGCGGTGCTGGAACGCCTTGCTGGCGAGGGAATAGCCGCAGAGCTAAGCGACGTCGCGCCCGAGGCCCTGGTATTGGCCAAGCGTCCGCGCTTGCAGCACCTGGAGAGCTTCAAAGACGGATGGTTCGAAGTGCAGGACGGCGGGTCCCAGCGCATTGGAGCCTACCTCGACCCAGCACCCGGCGACCGCATCCTCGATGGCTGCAGCGGGGCTGGGGGCAAGGCCTTACATGCCGCCGCATTGGCCGGCGGAAAGGCGGAGATTTTATGCATGGATATTGAGCCCTACAAGCTCGGCGAGGCCGAGAAGCGCGCCCTCAGGGCAGGAGTCAAGGGATTGCGCACCGAAGTAATCCGCTCTGCCGCCGACGTGCAGCGCCATGCCGCGTGGGCCAACAAAATGCTGCTTGACGTGCCCTGCAGCGGAACCGGTGTAATTCGCCGCGACGTCGACACCAAGTGGAAGCTCCAGCCCGAGCATTTAGAACGCACTCGAGAAATTCAGTACGCTATTTTGCGTGATTATTCCGCGGCACTCCAGCCGGGCGGACTCTTGGTGTATGCCACCTGCAGCATTTTGCGCAGCGAGAACGAGGACCAGGTTCGCCGCTTTTTGGACGAGAAGGACGGGGCGTTTGAGCTTCGAGAAGAGGTTCGCATCAGCCCCGAGCATCCGCACAGCGACGGCTACTATGTGGCCAGGCTATACAAACGCTAGATTTGCCCCATCGTGATAACCGAAAGCCCTAGCAACCACGACCACCTCGAGACCTGGACGCTGCGCCAGCTTCTTGAGGGCATTAACGCCGAAGACCAGCGCGTGCCGCATGCCGTGGCAGAGGCAATTCCCGCCCTCGAGGCTTTGGTAGAGCAGCTCCTGCCGCGCATGAAACAGGGCGGACGCTTGTTCTACATTGGGGCCGGCACCTCGGGCCGACTCGGCATTGTCGACGCCTCAGAATGCCCGCCCACCTATGGCGTTCCGCAGGGAATGGTCGTGGGCCTAATCGCCGGCGGAGACGGCGCCATTCGCCAAGCCGTGGAATTCGCCGAAGACGACGCCGACCAAGCCTGGAAGGATCTTCAGGAGCACCGCATCGAGCCCCTCGACACCGTCGTGGGAATCGCGGCCAGCGGCCGCACCCCCTATGTGGTCGGCGGCCTAAACCAGGCTCGTGCCGCCGGCTGCCTGACCGGCTGCATCGTTTGCAATCCCGACTCTGCGGTAGCGGCCGCGGCGGAATACCCCGTTGTCGCGGTCGTAGGCCCTGAATTTGTTACCGGAAGCACCCGAATGAAGTCGGGAACCGCCCAAAAGTTGCTCCTGAACATGCTCAGCACCTCGGTTATGATCCAGCTGGGGCGCGTTCAAGGCTCGCGCATGGTCGACATGCAGCTCAGCAACCTCAAACTCCTCGAGCGCGGTGCTCGAATGGTCGCCGACCAAACCGGGTTGAACGAATCCGAATCCCGTGCGTTGCTAATGGAGCAGGGCAGCGTTCGACGCGCCATCGAACAATGGAACAGCAACAACCCACCGCAGTCGTAGTCGGGGCCGGCATCGCCGGAATCGCCTCAGCCATCCGCTGGGCGCGCAAGGGCTATGCGGTGCAGGTTTTTGAAGCGAATTCCTACCCCGGGGGCAAGCTCAGTGAATTTCAGTTGGGCGAATACCGCTTTGATGCAGGCCCGTCCCTGTTTACCCTGCCCTTTTTGGTGGACGAACTCTTCACCCTTTGCGATGAAAATCCGCGCGACCACTTCAACTACCT
>DBBY01000052.1:37610-44919 GCA_002292855.1 Flavobacteriales bacterium UBA972
AAAAAGACCGAGGAGTGCCGCTACTTCTGGGACGACGGTACCCGCTTGATCGCGCACAGCGATCCCGCGGCCTTCGCCGAAGAAGCTCAGAGGGTCCTGGGGGAGCCTGCGGCCAACATCATCGACCAGCTCGCCCTGGCCAAGCGCCAGTACGAGGCGACCAAGGGCCTCTTTTTAGAGCGTTCCCTGCACCAGGCTTCGACCTATTTGCGGCTCGAGGCCCTGCCTGCCCTGGCGGCATTGCCCAGCCTTAAGCTGACCCAAACAATGCACGGGGTACACGCAAAACGGTTCCGCACGCCCAAGGCCATTCAGATTTTTGATCGATTTGCTACCTACAACGGCTCGTCGCCCTACCAAGCGCCGGGCACCCTGAGCATGATTCCCCACCTGGAGTTCGGCTTTGGCACCTTCGTTCCCTACGGCGGCATGGTGGCCATCACCAATTCGCTGCTGGCCCTCGCGCAGCGTCAGGGCGTGGTCTTTCACTACGGCAAGGGCGTGGAACACATCAGGGTCGAGGGTCGGCGCGCCACCGGGCTGGTCGTTCAGGGTGCGGACGTTACGGCCGACGTGGTCATTAGCAATATGGACGTTACCCCGACCTACCGCCGTCTTATGCCGGACCTGCCTGCGCCCGAAAAAACCCTAGCCCAGGAGCGATCGAGCTCTGCCTTCATTTTTTACTGGGGACTGCGTCGGGAGTTTCCCGAACTCGACCTGCACAACATCCTCTTTGCCAACGACTACGAGGCGGAGTTTCGCGATTTGTTTGAGCGCAAGGTGCTGCACGACGACCCGACCGTTTACCTGCACATTACCAGCAAAGACCTCGAGGGCGAAGCCCCGGCCGGAGGCGAGAACTGGTTTGTCATGATCAACGCCCCCGCGAACTACGGTCAGGATTGGCTCGCCCTGCGCGCGCAAGCGAGGTCCGCCATACTGGCAAAAATTCAGCGGGCCCTGGGGGTAGACATTGAGCCCTTCATCGAGGTCGAGGACCATCTCGACCCGCCCACCATTGAAGCCCGCACCGGCAGCGACCGCGGGGCCCTCTATGGCTCCTCGAGCAACAAGCCTATGGCGGCCTTTTTGCGCCACCCAAACCGCCACCGTCGCATTGATAACCTCTATTTTGTGGGAGGAAGTGCCCACCCGGGCGGCGGTATTCCGCTTTGCCTGCTGTCGGCCAAGATTGCCGCGAACCTTTAGAGTGCGCACCGGCTAAGAGTCAGGTATTCGGCCGTTTGCCGCTACGGATTTTCACCCCTATCTTCCCTCGGGAATTTTTGCCCGAACCCCCTTAACCATAGCGCAATGGCCCTTGGATCCCTACTCTTTCGCATTGTGCGCATTCCCAAACTTCGCGTGCGCTTGTGGAAGCTTGCCTACGAGCTCTTCCCCAAGCTCTTGCCCGACGCGAATTGGTGGTTCATGAACTACGGCTACGAGCCCAGTGACGCCGAACGCAAAGAGTTCGGAACCCTCGACGAGTCGCAGTTTCAGTGGAGGTCCAGGGCAATGTACCACTACCTGGCGGCACGCTCCAATCCGGCCGGAAAGGACCTGATCGAGGTCGGATCCGGGCGCGGCGGCGGCCTGCGGCATGTGGCCACCACCATGGCCCCAAAATCGGCCACGGGACTGGACTTTGCCCGGTCGGCCATCGATTTTAGCCACCGAAACCATCAGGGAATTCCGGTAACCTACCTCGAGGGCGACAGCATGAACATGCCCTTTGAAGACCTCAGTTTTGACCTGGTCTTGAATGTGGAATCATGCCATGCCTACCTGGACCAGGCCAAGTTTATTGCCGAAGTTCGACGCGTTTTGCGACCCGGCGGCCGGCTCTACCTGGTGGACGTGCGATCCCTCGAAAACTGGGTCCTGCTGCGGCAGTGGATCCTCGACGAGGGATTTACCATCGAAGAAGACGCAGACGTCACCGCCAACGTCATTGCGGCTCTGGAGCTCGACGAGCCCGAGAAGCGCGAGATTATCAAAAAAAGAGTTCCGTTTTGGCTGCGTGCCGTCTTCATGGAGTTTGCTGGGAACGTGGGTTCGCAGCTCCACGAGCGCCTTAAGAATGGTGAAATTCAGTACCGCCGGGTGGTAGCGGCAAAGGCCGCCTAGGCCCAGAGGTGGTCTTCGCGCAGCTCGATGACCGCTCCAAAAAACTGCTGTGCAATGGCTTGAAATGCCGGAGTGAAGTCACTCACTACAAACTGGTGGGCGGCCCGCTGGGCTGAATCCGCCTGGAGTAGGCCATGCTTGGCAAGTTCTTGGGCCACGTGCTCTGCCACAATCTGCGGCGTAGAAAGCAGGGCGACGTGCTTGCCCATTCGTTGACCAATCTGTTTGGCTACAATGGGATAGTGCGTGCAAGCCAGCAAAAGGGCATCTACGTTTTCTGCCTCGGTGGGCAGGGCGTATCCGTCGATGACGGCGTCAAGAATGGGTCCGCTCAAGATGTTTTCTTCGATAACGGGCACCAAGAGGGGAGTGGCCCAGGCCGAAACATGAATGTTGGCATTGGCCTTCGCTAGCTTGCTCGGGAATACGCCTGACTTGACGGTAGCCTTGGTCCCCCAAATTCCGACCCGTTCCAGGCCGAGGCGCGCCACTTCGTCCACCACGGGGTCAATGACGTTAAAAACAGGAACGTCCAAGGCCTCGACCAAGGCCTCGTAGGCAACCGAAGACGCGGAATTGCAGGCCACCACTACGGCCTTTGCCCCAAGCGATACCAGATGGTGGGCGATGGCAAGGCTGTAGCCCCGAATCGCCTCGGGCGACTTGTCTCCGTAGGGCAGGTGGGCGGTGTCTCCAAAATAAAGAAGCTGCTCGCCGGGCAGGCGGTCGGCTATCGCTCGTGCGACCGTCAGGCCGCCGACCCCAGAGTCAAAGAGCCCAATCGGCCCGTCAACAGGGGCAGGCATTACTTGGCCAGGTAGGCGCGGACGTCTGCTCCAATATTGATTCCGCCTTTGGCATAGACCACTTGGCCCTTGCTCTGCGACGCATCGAGCACATAAGAAAACTTCTTAGTCTCAGCTACTGCGTTGATGGCCGCCTGAAGCTTCTCCAGCACGGGAGTAATGAGTTCTACCTCCTTTTGCTGAAGCTGGCCCTGGGCCTGCTGCATGTATTCCTGAATGTTGTTGTACATCTCCTGAAGGCGGGTTTGCTCTTGGCGCTGGCGAAGCTCGGTCCAAGTAGCGGCATTGGCCTGGAGGGCCTGCGCGCCCTTCTCGAGCTCAGTGTTCATTTCTTTGGCCTCGGACTCAAATTTGACCTGCTCTGCCTGAAGGGCTTCTTGGGCCAGCTTGTACTCGGGCATTTGCACCAAAAGGCTGTCGACATTGACGTGGGCGACGATGGACTGGGCGCTTGATGCGCTGGCAACCAAAAGGGCTGCGATGAGGGCGTACTTTTTCATGGGTGTAAAGGTATGAAGTTAGAAGCCAAGCTGCTGCAGGACTTCATTGGTAATATCAAGGGATTCATTGGCATAAACAACCGCGAGGTTGCTGCCTTTATCAAAGACGACATCGAGCTTTTTGCGGCGGGCCACCTCCCTAATGGCTGCCGCAACCTGGGCCTGAATGGGGGCAATGAGTTCTTCGCGTTTGGCAAAAAGCTGACCGTCAGGAGCAAAATACCTCATCTGTCGGGTCTTGGCGCTGTCGAGGGCAGAACCGATGGACTTCTCTCGTTCTGCAATCATTCCGGTGGTGAGCAGCACCCGTTCTGCCTCGAGCTGGCCGCGCATCGCCTCGGAATCGTCAAAAAGGGACTGCACCTCGCCCATCCACTGACTGTTCAGGCGCTCTACCTCTGCTTGGGCCTGAACATACATGGGGTGCTTCTTGAGCAGGGCTTGGGTATCGACGTATCCTATGCGCTGCCCTGCGGCGCTGAGAACCGCAAGCATAAAAGCAAAGAGAAGAGTCTGGCGCATGCTTAAAACTGTTGGCCCAGCACAAAGTGAGTCTGCCAGCCCGAGGGCACAATCTTGCCGGGCATGGGGTCAAATCCGTAGCCCAGGTCAACGCCCAGCAAACCAAACATTGGCATGAAGATGCGAAGGCCAACCCCCGCGGAGCGCTTGAGCTCAAAGGGACGGTAGTCGGCAAAAGAACTAAAGTTGTTGCCCGCCTCCACAAAGGCCAAGGCAAAAATTTGAGCCGTCGGGCTGGGCGAAATCAGGTAGCGCATCTCCGAGGTAAACTTGTTGTACAGGGCTCCTCCTCCGGTTGGGGTGAGGCTAAAGTTGGTGTAGCCCCTAAGGCCGACAATTTCGCGGCCGTCCAAAACGAAGTTCTGAAGTCCGTCTCCGCCCAAATAAAAGCGTTCAAACGGAGGCAGGCCGTAGTCCTTGTTGTAGGATCCCAGAAAGCCAAATTCGCCGTAGGACCGCATCACCAGGTTCTTGGCCAGCTGCATGTAGAAGTCCCCAGAGAACTTGAACTTGTGGTACTCGATAAACCGGTACTTCTCGTTGGTGGTCAGTTTGCTGTAGTCGCGTCCGTCGAGCAAAGAGACAGGCGGCGTGGCCTCCATGTTGAACGACAGGCTTGACCCGCGCGTCGGGAAAATGGGAAGGTCGCGGTTGTCGCGACGCAGCGTGAAGTTGTAGGCCACCGAGTTGGCAATACCGGTTTTGAACATGTCAGAACCAAAGGGGTAGTTGTTGATGTCAAAGCGACGGTACTCAATGGCGTGGTAGAGCGTGAAGTAGTCGTCGGGCCATTTTAGGCGTAGCCCTTGGCCCAGCGTAACCCCCGTGATGCTGATTTTCTGGGCCGTACTGTCGGTTCGCCCCGAGGCATTCATAATGTTGTGGTAGGCCGTGAACGTAATCGAATTCGGCTTTTTGCCTCCCAACCAGGGCTCGGTAAAACTGAAGTTGTAGGACGAGAAGAAGGTTCCGTTGCTCTGAGCCCGCACGTTAATCGTTTGGCCGTCGCCCGAGGGAAGGGGGCGCCAGGCCTTCTTGTTAAAGATGTTTTTCGCGCTGAAGTTGTTGAAATTCAGGCCGGCAGTACCGATAACCATGTTTGCTCCCCAGCCGCCCTGCAGCTCGAGCTGGCTGGTGGATTGCTCGGTTACGGAATACTCCAGGTCAACCGACCCCGTCATCGGGTCGGGGTTGGGCACAATGTTAATGGATCTCGGGTCGAAGTAGCCCAGCTGCCCCAGTTCTCGAATGGTTCGCTGAATGTCTGCCTTAGAGAACAAGTCTCCGGGCCGGGTGCGGATCTCGCGGTAGACTACGTGGTCGTTGGTGCGGTCGTTGCCCACCACCTTGACCTTGCGCACCGTGGCCGGACGCCCTTCGCGAATTCGAATTTCTAGGTCAATGGAGTCGTTGGCAACCCTCGCCTCGACCGGAATCACGTTGCTAAAGAGGTAGCCGGTGTTGAGGTAGAGTGAAGAAATATCGTTCCCGTTGGGGTCGCCATTCACCCGAGTTGCGAGCAACTTCGAGTCGTAGCGGTCGCCCGCATCAATTCTCAAAATACCCTGTAGGGTCGCGTTGTCGTACTTGGAATTGCCCAAAAAGCGCACGCTGCGGTAGTAGTAGGGTCGGCCTTCTTCGACCGTAAACACCAGTCGCACACGGGCCTTGTCTTTAATCATTAGCCGGTAGGTGCTGTCGCGCACAATGCGGGCATCGCGGTACCCGGCGTGGTTGTAGGCCTCGACGATGAGGGCGCGCTCGCCATCAAGCTTGTCATCGAGGTACTTCGCAGACTGAAAAATATTCCACCAACGCAGGCGATGCAGCTCGTCCATGGCGCGTCGAAGCTTACCCCCGCTAAGGGCTGAATTCCCTTCAAAAATAATATCGTCAATTCTCAGGCGCGGACCCTCCTCGACGTCAATGCGCAGTACCTGAGCCTGGGCAAAGGAAGTGTCGGCTTCGGCCGTGATTTTTGCGGTGGCATCCGGGAAGCCCTTCTCGATTAAATGCTTGCGAATGATGGACTCGGAATTGCGGAGCAGGTTTTGCGAAACGATGGTTCCGCGGCTCAAACCCAGCTTCTCCCGCAAAGCGTCCTGGCGGGCCTTGCTCAGGCCTACGAAGTAGTACTTGCTGAGCTTGGGAAGCGTTTTAAGGCGAAACTCGAGGTAGACGACCCCGCCGTTGCGTGCGGTGATGAAGAGCTGAACGTCTTCAAATAATTCTTGCTTCCAGAGGTTTCGCACGGCGTCCGCAATTTTTTCAGACGGAAACTGCACCATGTCGCCAACCCTTAGGCTGCTGAGCAGGGTCACCATCGAGGGGTCGAGTTCCTCGGCTCCCGTGACCAGTATTCCCCCGATTTCGTAGTCGATTCCCGCGGTGACTTCTACGCTCGATCCGGCGGGCATTTGGCCCAAGACGGAACCTGTGACCAGCAGCAGAATTGCTAGGGTGATGGTGCGGAGGCGGTTCATTGCTTGAGTTGTTCGCTTGTTTTGCCGATTCGGCGTTCTCGTTGGGCGTATTCTTCTAGTGCTTCGACGAGGTCCTTCTTCGAAAAATCAGGCCAAAGTACGGGCAAGAAGATTAATTCTGCGTACGAAATTTGCCAGAGCATGAAGTTTGAAATGCGCTGCTCCCCGCTGGTGCGTATCAGCAAATCGGGGTCGGGCATCGCGCTGGTCCAAAGGGCTTTGGCAATGTGTTCTTCGCTTATGCTTTGAGGGTCAATTTGGCCCGAAGCGGCCTGCGTGGCAATGGTGCGCACGGCATCCAGGAGTTCTTGCCGCCCGCCGTAGCTCAGGGCCAGGGTCAGTACCATGCGCTGGTTGCCCTTGGTCGCTTCCATTGTTTCGTCGAGCTGGCGGCGAGCCCGTGAGGGCAGTGCGGCGAGGTTGCCAATGGCGTTGAGGCGGATTCCGTTTTCTTGCAAAACGCCCAACTCTTTGCGCAGGCTGGTCATGAGGATGGTCATGAGGGCATCGACCTCGGCCTTGGGGCGCTGCCAGTTCTCTTCAGAGAAGGCATAAACCGTCAAAAATTGAATCCCCAGTTCGGCCGCTCCGGTGGCAGCGCGGCGCAGCGCTTCTACCCCGATTTCATGGCCTCGGATGCGGGTTGCAAAACCCTGCTTCTTTGCCCAGCGGCCGTTGCCGTCCATGATAATCGCTACGTGCTGCGGAATGGTGTTCATTAGTTAAGAAATGCTGCGCAGGTTTCCCAAAATTTTTCTAAGTGCAAACCTAGACCAATATTCACGCGAAACAACCCATCGTTTTGGTCAGATTGTCCGCGCGAATAGCCCACGAGGCCTCGGTTGCTCGGGTCTGCAAAGTAGGC
>DBBY01000001.1:0-3628 GCA_002292855.1 Flavobacteriales bacterium UBA972
TGCGAGCTGGGATCGGGTTTTTGTACTCTACGACGCAATGCAGATGGGTATTCCCCTGCGCAAAATCCAGGAAGTCACCAAGATTGACCTATGGTTCTTGCGCGAGATTGAAGACCTGGTGATGACCCAACGCCGCATTGAGCTGCATCATTTGGGCTCGCTTGGCAAGGATTTGCTGCTTGAGGCCAAGATGAAGGGTTTTGCCGACCGCCAAATTGCGCACATGCTGCGCTGTTTAGAGAGTGAGGTACACGACCTGCGCATTCAAATGGGCATAGAGCGGGTTTGGAAGCTCGTCGACACCTGCGCGGCGGAGTTTCAGGCCCAGACGCCCTACTACTACTCGACGTTTGAGTCTGCCTCTGGGCGGCTAGGCGCCTTGGCACCCAAGAACGACAGTGTATCGAACGACCGCAAAAAGATCATTGTGCTGGGCAGTGGGCCCAACCGCATTGGCCAAGGAATTGAGTTTGACTACAGCTGCGTGCACGGGGTGCTGGCGGCCAAAGAAGAAGGCTTTGAAACCATAATGATTAACTGCAACCCAGAGACGGTATCTACGGATTTCGACACGGCCGACAAGCTCTACTTTGAGCCGGTTTTCTGGGAGCACATCTACGACATCATAAGGCACGAGAAGCCGGTGGGCGTCATCGTTCAGCTCGGTGGGCAAACGGCCCTGAAGCTCGCCGAGAAGCTCGATCGGTTCGGTATTCCCATTGTCGGGACCACCTACCAATCCCTGGACCTTGCCGAGGACCGCGGTCGCTTCTCGACCCTGCTTCACGACCACGGAATTCCCTATCCGCCCTTTGACGTAATCACGCGTCCTGACGAGGCGCGTGCCGTAGCAGAGAAACTCGGCTACCCCATACTTGTGCGCCCCTCCTATGTTTTGGGCGGACAAGGCATGAAAATCGTGATCAACCACGACGAACTAGAGACCCATGTCGTGGAGCTCTTTAAGGATTTTCCCGGCAATCGCGTGATGCTCGACAACTACCTCGACGGAGCCATAGAGGCCGAGGCGGATGCCATTTGCGACGGCGACAACCTCTACATCATCGGAATCATGGAGCACATCGAGCCCTGCGGAGTGCATTCTGGGGACTCCAATGCCACGCTGCCTCCGTTCAACCTCGGAGACCTTATCATGCAGCAAATTATTGACCACACCCACACCATTGCGAGGGCCTTGGGCACCGTGGGCTTGATCAACATTCAGTTTGCCATTAAGGACGACATCGTGTACATCATTGAGGCCAACCCGCGCGCTTCACGCACGGTTCCCTTCATTTGTAAGGCCTATGGCGAGCCCTATGTCAATGCGGCAACCAAGGTCATGCTCGGTACCAAAAAGGTTACGGACTTCAACTTCCAGCCCAAGCGCAAGGGCTGGGCCATCAAGTCTCCGGTGTTTAGCTTCCACAAGTTCCCCGACGTCAATAAAACCCTGGGGCCTCAGATGAAGTCAACGGGAGAAGCCATTTTCTTTATTGACTCGCTTCGCGACCCCTTGTTTCGCAGGCTCTACAGTGAGCGGAACTACTATTTGTCTAAGTAAGCCGACAGCTCCTGGGCTAATCCCAGTCGGGTGTAGCGTCCTCGAGCCTGAGTCCCTGCGCCCTCAGAAGGCCATTGGGCCAGAGCGAGTGCAGCGGCTTTCGGGTCTTCAAAGAGCTCGCCCGCACGGCATGATTGAAGGATGAGGTTGGCATCGCCCTCGGTGGGGCCAAATCCCCACACGGGACGGCCGCTTCCGAGGTATTCGAAGAGTTTGCCCGTGAGAATACCCTTGTTATTGGGCAGGTCGGGAATCATCAGCAGCAGCGTGTCGGCGGACTGCAGCAGCGCTACGCTCTCGCTGTGAGCCAAGTAGCCCTTAAACTCCAGTTCCAGAGGAATTTCTGCTGACAAAGACTTTAGGGAGTCTAGGGCCTCTTGGGCTGGCCTCCCGGCGATGACAAGTCGCAAAGCGCCTTGAGCCTGGCAGTAGGCGCGCAGGGCCTGGTAGAGCCCCTCAAGGGGGTAGTCTAGGGTAAGGGTACCGGTGTAGGCCAGCGTGCGCACCGCATTGATGGGCTGGGGGGCATCGGCTTTAAAGTCCGCCGGATCAAAACCGTTGGGAATAACCACAAACTTGCCTTCGATTCCCGGGGATTTTGCCGCCAGCATGCGCTTCAAATCGTCTGAAACTACGATGACCCTTTGGGCTCTTTGGAGCACCCTGCGTTCCATACCGGAGTCCGCGCGTCGAGCCCATGCGCTGGGGTAAAACATGCGGTAGTAGTAGATGTCGGTCCAGGGATCCCTAAAGTCGGCCCACCAGTCCAAGCCGCGCTGCTGAAGTTCCAGGCCAATGAGGTGGGTGGAGTGGGGCGGACCGCTGGTAATAACGAGGTCAAAGGGGTTTTGGGCATGCTGCTTGAGGGCCTCGGCAATTGCGTGGCGGTTCCAGCCTCGGCGGGGGTCGGGCAAAAAGAAATTGCCGCGGATCCACCGCGAAATTCGCTGAAGAGGCCCTGGCCTGCCTGCCTGGTTGGCGAATCCGCTAAAGGGCACCTCTTTGCGGCCGGTAATTTTTTGGTAGGCACCAAACCAGTCCTGCGACTTGGTGCGGTGCACGATGATGCCCTGGGTTTCGGAATTTAGGCTCTCGTCGCGCAGGGGGTAGACGGCAAAGGCAGGATCAACAGTTAAGACCTCGACCTTGTGACCGAGTTGGCGCAAGGCCTGTGCGGTTTTGAGCCAGCGCTGCACGCCCGGCCCTCCGGCGGGAGGCCAGTAGTAGGTGGCAATGAGTATGCGTTTAGGCACGGCGGCGCTTGAATTCGATCCAGAGGGCGAATCCGAGCGAGGCAAGAAGAAGCACCGAGAAGATTCCGTCGACCGTGCTTCCTACCCTGTAGGTTTCGGGCACAAAGGTGAACAGCACCTCTTTGGTGCCCGCGGGAATCACCGCGGCGCGCAAAACGTAGTTGACTCGCGCAACGGGAATTTCGACGCCGTCTGCAGTGGCAATCCAACGCTGGCCGGGAACTTCGTAGAAAATTTCTGAAAACACCGCCGTGGAATTTTTGGTCAATCCCTGCACGGCATAAGTCATGACTTTGGGGTCGTACTTGGTCAGCGTGATGCGGGCTGTAGAGTCCGGAACCTCAGAATTAATTAGGCGCTCGGCTTGTTCGCCCTGCTCCACGATGGCCGTTTGCATGGGGTCAAACTGGCCCAAGGCAGCCATGGCTTCGTCGGCATTGGCCACCTGGCGAACTTCGGCCGGGAACCAGGCGTTGCCGCAGGCGCTCATGTTGGGCTGGGCCTGCATCACACCGCTTTGCTGGTCCTGCATAATGATCCACTTGGTGTTGAGCATGCTAAAGGCGGCAATGTTGCCCTGCGAAAGCTGGCGCTCAATCAAATCCTGGTAGCGGGCGAGTTTGGCGCCATGGTAGCCCCCAATACTTTTGTGAAAGTAGGAGGTATAGCTGTCGCTGGTCAGCCCTGACGTGGTATTGTAAACACGGTAGTGAATGTCGGAATCCTTTAAAATGAACTCGTCGGCCGGGCTCGGAACAAAGGCAGATCGAAACTCCCGTTCGCTCACAAAGTCATCGGAACCAAGCTGGTC
>DBBY01000001.1:3714-18926 GCA_002292855.1 Flavobacteriales bacterium UBA972
TTGATGCGGCCCTTGAGGTGGAACCAAAGCAAGCCGGCAGCGGCCAAAACGAAGAGAAGGCTCCTCCAGGCCGAAGAGCGCATGAGGCTGGCGCGGTCTTCTTCGAGCACCGAGAGGTCAAAGCCCTGCTCGGCCAACTTGGCGTCGTTCAGCCCCTCGAGCGAGAAGAGCCCAGGCCCGATCAAGGCTAAGATCAGGGCGATTCCGCCTGAAATTCCGGCCGCCAATAGGAGTTTGCGCTGCTTTTGGTCCGCACTCATGCCGCCTGAAATCCACTGCTGCAGGCCTACAAATCCGAGGTAGGGAATAGCCAAAAAGCTAATAATGAGCGCCATAGACGGAACCCTAAACTTATTGTAAAGGGGTACGTGGTCAAAAATCAATCGATTGATTATCTCAAAGTTGCGGCCCCAGGCTAAAATCAGGCTTAGGGCTACTGCGGCAACTACCCAGTGCAGGGTTGCTCCGCGCAGGGTGACAAGCCCGAGTACAAAAAGAAATACGACCACCGCTCCGAGGTAGTATGCGCCGTTGACCATGCTTTGGTCGCCCCAATACAAGAAGGAACCGGCGTACTGGTTCACCGTTTCGTTCAAGCGAGCGCCGCCCATGCCCTGCTGCTTAAAAATGCCTTCAAGGGTAGAGTAGGTCTCCGTGTCCTTGTAGTCCTGCTTCAAGCCTCCACCCATCATGTTGGGAATAAAGAGGTTAAGCGACTCCGTAATGCCGTAGGACCACGACATGGCGTAGTCAAAGTCCAAGCCCTCGGCCTTGGCTGCTGGGGCCACCGCGCTGTCTGCGATCGGAGTGAGGTCAGAATGCCCGCCCCGCATGGTAGCCTTGGTATAGGCATAGGTGGACCATAGGTTGCCCACGTTGGGTCCAATACCCACGACCGCGGCACCCAAAAGCAGGGCAGACCGAAGAATCCATTGCTTCACCGCTCCCTCGCGAGCAAGCTGAACCAAGTAGGCAACGGCAATGGCAAGCGCTGGTACCGCTGTGTAGTAGGTAATTTGAAAGTGGTTCGCGTGGATGTTTAGACCGGTCGCTAGGGCGGTAACGGCAAAGCCCGAAACCAGTTTGCCCCGGTAGACCAGTAAAATTCCCAAGATCACGGGGGCTATGTAGGCAGCAGTGTGGATTTTGGCATTGTGCCCCGCAGCGAGCGAAATAATAAAAAACCCACTGAAGCCAAAGGCCAGAGCACCCGCAGCGCTCAGCCAGGGACTAACTCCTTCGGACCGCAAAAGCGCAAAAAACCCAAGCATAAGCATGCCAATCAGGTATACTCCGCTATGCTCCACCAAGGGCTTGCGTATGGCCGCGTCGATGGTACTCAGCACATTATTGGGGTAGAGCGTGGACATCTGAAAAGTTGGCATGCCGCTGAACATGGCATTCGTCCAAAAGGGCTCTTCGCCCGTCTCTGCCCGATAGTCGACGATTTCTTTACCCTTGGCGAGGCCAAGTTTGATGTCGTCTTGCGGGATTTGCTTGCCCTGAAATACCACGGGGGCGAAGTAGGCAAAATTGATGGCGATCAAGGTGAGCACCGGAATTAGCCACGAGCGGCTGGCGTTGCGAAGGAGTTCGTTCATAGTCCGCAAGTTTACGCCAAAAATCTTCGCGCTTTTTGGCCTTTGTGAATGCTGTAACTTAGCCATCCGATGGCGATTACCACCCAAGGACTACTTCGCACTTCGGGCTCTGCGCTGGCATTCACCCTAGGCGGAATGCTCCCGCTCCTCTCGGCTTTTGTGCTGCTGCCCTACTACACCAAGCTGAGCACCGCCGATTTTGGACTTTTTGCCCTCTACACCGGCCTTTATGTGCTCATGCAAACCCTCATAAATTTTGGAATCGACTCCATTGTGGGGGTCAGCTATATAGAGAACCACGACCAGCCTGCCAAACTGCGCCTAGTGATGTCGGGCTTGGCCGGTTTCGTTACCCAAACGGGACTATTTGCCCTTGTTTTGGCCGCCCTGCTGGTGGCCATTGGCCCTCCGGAATTTCTGCTGCCCTGGAACGAGTTGGCGCTTGCCTCGGTGGCTTCTGCCTTATTCTTCGCCCTGTTCAAGACCTACAGCACCGTGCTGGTGAACCAGCAAAAGCCCGTGCCCTACCTCGGCTTGGCCCTGCTCAATTTTGCCCTGGTCTTGGGCGGAACCTGGTTTGCCTTTCAGGTCGACGGCTACCAACTGCGCGCTCCTATTTGGGGCCGGACTCTTGGCCTCGGACTCAGCGCCCTGGTGGTTATGGCGCTCTGGCTGCGCAACTACGGCATTCGATGGGATTCTGCGCAATCCAAAACATGGCTGCGTCTGCTCTACCCCATGGTCCTCTACAATTTGCTCGGCTGGGGTTTGCGCTTTGCCGACCGTTTTGTGCTTCAGGGCGCCCTCGGACCCGAAACGGTCGGGCTCTTTGACTTTGCCTTCAAGCTGGCCATGATCCTGGATTTTTTGCAGGTTGGCTTGTTCAACGCCGTCCTTCCGCGCATCTACCATGCTTTCAAGGAGCGCGGATTTCTTCAAGGCAGAGAAGTACTCAACCGCAACCTGCACAGCTTTACCGCCGTGGTAGTCTTGGCCATCCCCGTCATCTATGCAGGGGTAGTGGGTTTGCTCCCTGAACTTATGCCCCGCCCGGCCTACCAAGCCTCCTACGCTTGGGTTGGGCCCTTGCTTTGGACCCTCTCGCTGCGCGGTATGTTCAATGCCTACCTGGCGCCCCTGTTCTATTTTAAAGAGACCGCCCTCTTCCCCAAGTTTTATGCCTTGAGCATGGCGCTCTACCTCCCCGTCCTCGCGCTTCTAGTGGCCTTCAAGGGAGCTGAGGGTGCGGTCTGGGCCTCTGCCGCGGTGGCCCTTCTGCAGGTTGGCTCAGTGCATTGGTTCACCCGTGGCCGTTACCCCATGAACTACAGCTGGGCTAAAATGCTTGGCCTCCCGCTTTGGGGTACCTTGACCTACTTTGCCTCGTTAGCCGTCCTTGAATCCGTTTGGCTTCAGTCCATGGCCATGCTGGCCCTCAATTCCTTGGCCGTTCTTGTGCTGTTTCGGCGCGAAATCCGTTCTCTGCGGTGAAAATTCTTTGGGTCACCAACTGGTATCCCTCTGCCGAGGCACCGTTTCGATCGCCCTTCATTAGGGCCCAGTGGCTTGCGGCGCGCAGCGCAGGCGTCGACGCGGACCTTCTTCACATCGACATTCTTCGGGGCCCCATAGTGCCCAAAATTGGGTGGAGTAGGGGACCCCACGGAGAGTACATTCTCCGGCTTGAATGGCGGTGGTGGAAGTTTATCTACCACAATCCTTGGGTAACGGCCTGGTACCTTTCTAAAACGTATGCGGGTCCCAAGCCCGATGTTGTTCACGGTCAGGTGCTGCTGCCGGCAGGGCTCAATGCGGCCTACCTCGCAAAGCACTGGAATCGAGTCTTGGTGCATACCGAGCACTGGAACCTTGCTCCCGACCGCCTCCGATCGGGGTTTTGGGGATTTTTTGGCCGAAGGGCCATGGGCATGGCCCAACTCGTATTGCCGGTATCGGAGCATTTGGCCCGGGACCTCTCCAGTGTATTGCCCGGCACTCCCATGAAGGTGGTTCCCAACGTTATGGACTGGAGCAGGTTTCACTACCGAGCCACGCCAACCCCGCCTCGCGCCTCGAAGTTTAGGGTGCTTAGCGTGGCGCATTTGATTCCGCTCAACAAGCACATTAAAATCACGGAGTGGACCCTTGAGGCTCTGGGCATCCTTCAGAAGCGCCATCCTGAGGTTGCGTGGCAGTACGTTCACGTCGGGGGCGGACCCCGACAGCGCGAGCTCGAAGACTTGGCTCGAGGTATCGGGCTATCCGCCCAGTGGCTGGGCAATCAGGAGCCGGGAGCATGGTCTGAGGTAGAGGCCGACGTTCTGGTGCATCCCACCCTGGACGAGACCTTTGGCATGGTGGTCTACGAGGCCCTTCACCGAGGACTCCCTGTGCTGGCAAGCGATATTCCCGCATTTAGCTCTTGGCTGCGGCCGCCCTTCGGTCTCCTCGTGGCCGAAGGGCCCGAAGCCTTTGCCGATGCCCTGGAGCAGTTTTGGATGAATCCTTTTGCGGTACCCGAAGACGGCTTTGATTTCAAGCGCTTTGAGGCCCAAGAGGTCGGCAAGCAGCTCCAAAAAATTTATGCGGACCTCGTGCCGCAAAACGGGTTTTAGGCCTTAAGCCTGATCCTGATTCTGTCTTTTGGCCTCTGCCATGGATGCGTTTAGTTCAAAGCCAATGATGAGTCCCACGGCGTTGACAAAAATCCAAAGCTGAATGATCATTAGGGTTCCGATGGAGCCGTAGAGTTGGTTGTAGCGGCCAAAGTCCGTAACATAAATGCCAAAGAGGTAGGAGGTTAGCCAAACCAAAAAGGTGGCAAGAAGGGCGCCGGGCGACAAAAAGCGCCAGGGTGCGCGGCGCACGGGACCAAAGTAGAATAGAAACGAAACCGACAGCAGCACCAGGACCAGAATCACCAGCCAGCGGCTTGCTGCGGTGATCCATTCGCCGGCCTCTCCGGGAATCAGGGTGCCAAGGTAGAGGTCGGTAAGCGCCATCCCTGCGATTCCAGAGATCAGTAGGATGGCAAGCACCAGGGTGAGGACCAGGGCTGCAAGGTACTGGGACCAGAATCCGCGCGTGCGAAGCCCGTGCACGGTTTGGCCGAAGTTATCGATGATGGAGAGGGTACCGTTGGTTGCAAAAACCAAGGCGCCCACTATGGTCAAGCCAAGCAGTTCGCCACGTTTGACGGTCAAAATGTCGGTAATCGTGCTTTGGGCTGCCTCAAAACTGTTGGGCGGCAAGACGTCCTCGAGCAGCCTAAAGAGTTCGTACTGAAACCCCTTCACCGGAATAAAGGGTATGAGGGTAAAAAGAAAAATTACCCCAGGAAAAAGGGCCAGAAAAAAACTAAAACTGATGCTGGCGGCTCGGTTGGAGACCGAACCCTGACTCAAACCCTTCCAAAAGAACTTGGCAATATCGTAGACGCTCAGGCCGTCCAAGAGGGGGGGCTTGAGGTTTTGCGCCGAGCGGCGAAGCAGGAATAGGATTTTACGAAGGGTTGCCATCATCATGGGGACCGGCTAATCCTGCCGAATGGTCTTAAAGTTGAGGTCCACCGACGGTGCGGAGTGGGTTAGGGCTCCGACCGAAATGAAGCCTACGCCTGTTTCGGCATAGGTGCGCAGCGTGCCGAGGGTTATGCCCCCGCTGGCCTCGGTTTCCTTGCGGCCCGCAATGAGCTGCACGGCGCTGCGGCAGTCTTCGGGGCTGAAGTTGTCGAGCATAATGCGGTTCACGCTCGGCAAACCAAGAGCCTCCTTGACGTCGGCGAGGCTGCGGCACTCCACTTCGATGGCGAGGTGAAGCGCTTTGGCGGCGAGGTAGCGCTCACAGCGCTCCACGGCCGCGGTAATGCCGCCTGCCAAGTCGATGTGGTTGTCTTTGAGCATGATCATGTCGTGCAGGCCAATCCTATGGTTGCTTGCGCCGCCAGCCTGCACCGCCCATTTCTCTAGCATGCGCCAGCCCGGAGTGGTTTTGCGCGTGTCGAGCAATTGGCAGGGAAGGTCCACAATAAGGGAGGCGTAGCGATGGCTTTGCGTGGCCACGGCACTGAGTCGCTGCACGTAGTTCAGAAGAGTCCGTTCTGCGCCCAGCAAATCGGGCAGGGAACCACGCACTTCGGCGGCTACCTCGCCCGGCTCCATGCGCTTGCCGTCCTTCACCATCCAGGTTGCCTGAAGGCCGGGATTCACCGCCTTGAGCACGAATTCTGCCACGTCGCGGCCGGCAAAAATGAGGTCTTCTTTGGCCATGAGTTTGCCAAGTCCCTGAGCTTCAGGGTCAAGGCACGCTGCCGAGGAGTGGTCGCCAGCACTGGGGCCCTGACCTAGGTCTTCGGCTAAACTGCGAGCAATGTGGGCTTGCAGTTGTTCGGTGCGGAGGTATTGGCTCAGGGGTTTCATCTTTGCAGGGCAATCGCGCCATTCTGGGGCGGATTATAACCCAAACTTACGCCAGCCGTGGAAATCATTCTTTTGGTTGTGGGCCCCACCCACGTTGACTACGCCCAAAAAGGTTTGGCGGACTTTTCAAAAAGACTGTCGCACTACACCAAGTTCAGGACCGAATCCGTGCGGGATCGAGCCGCGCAGCAAGCTTTTTTGAAGCCCGGCGACCTCTTAATCCTTTTGGACGAGCGGGGCAAGCACCTAAAATCCATTGAGTTTGCCGCCCAGCTTCAAAAGTGGATGAATTCTGGCCCCAAGAGATTGGTTTTTGCCGTGGGCGACGCCTTTGGCTTCGATTCGGATTTTCGAAGCATGGCGCACTACGAATTGGCTCTTAGTATGATGACTTTTCCGCACGATTTGGTGCGCTTGCTCTTTGCCGAGCAGCTCTACCGCGCCTTTGCGATTTTGCGCAACGAACCCTACCACCACGAGGGTTGAGTTCGTAGGTTTGCCCTCGCATGCAGTCGGTCGTCAACAAACTAATTCAGTCCTGGAAGAGCGGTCAATTCGCCCCGGTCTATGTCTTTGCCGGCGAGGAGCCCTACTTCGTCAATGCGGCTACCGAGGCCCTTTTGGAGCTGGCTCTGCCCGAAGCGGACCGTGTGTTCAATCAAAGCCTGCTCTACGGTCGCGATGCCGACGCGCGGACGGTGATGTCTGAGGCCAAGCGCTTCCCTATGATGGCGGAGCGAACCGTGGTAGTGGTCCGCGAAGCCCAAGAAATGCGCAGCCTCGAGGATTTGGCGGTCTACGTCAAAAGTCCGCAGCCGCAAACCGTACTCGTACTAAGCCTTAGCGGCAAGGCCCTCGACAAGCGCAAGGCCCTGTACAAGTCCCTCAAGCCGGGCGAGAGCTACCTGCAGTTTGACCGAACCCCGGAGTACCAAATTTCGGGAGTGGTGGCCGAACTCGCTCGCCAGCGGGGCCTAAAAATTAGCGAGAAGGCCGCCTCAGTGCTGGTAGAGAGCATGGGGCTTGACCTCTCATCCATCGATCAGGAACTCGATAAGTACTCGGTGGTGCTTGGCGACGGCGGCGAGGTCACGGCGGCTACCGTTGAGAAGTACACGGGTGCCAGTCGGGAGTACAACCAGTTTGAGCTTCTGCGCGCACTGGTTGCTCAAGATGGAGACCGCAGCTACCGCATTGCGCGAAGTATGATGCAGCACAGCCGCTCCAGTCCCCTTATACTGGTCATTGCCACCCTGTACGGAACCTTCTTTAAGGCCCTGGTCTACCAAAGAATGGGCGACCAAGCGAATCCCCGAACGGCCGCAGCCCAGCTTGGCGTATCCGAATACGCACTGCGCGACATTGCAAAGTCCGCGCAAAATTATTCCAGCGCCCGTCTGTCGCGAATCGTTGGTTATCTTCGCGACGCTGACCGCCAGGCTAAGGGTATGGGGTCGCCGAACTTACGTGATTCCGACATACTCAATGAACTCCTGTTCAAAATTCTGTTTTAAAGCGGTTTGTTCGCTTCTTTTAGTCCTGCTGCTCAGCACACCATCCTTGGCGCAGTCCGTCGGGGGCTTGCGGGGCTTGGTGGTTGATCAGGGAGACCAGACCCCCCTAAACCTAACCAGCGTGAAGCTGGTGGTGGGAGCCAAAACCTATGAAACCTTCTCCAACAGCGACGGATTTTACCAGATTAATTCGATTCCCGTGGGCACCTACCGCGTTGCCTTTGCCCGCGCTGGGTTCGCCTCTCAGACCCTCGAGATAAAGGTCGTTGCGGAGAAAAACACCTTTACCCGCGTGGCACTCAAAGAATCCACGGTCGAGCTTGACGACGTCTTTATCGATGCCCGCAAGCAAGAGAAGCAGACCAAGGTCTCCACCGCGGTGGTACAGCTCAACCCCAAGTCCATTGTGACGTTCTCCATCGGTGGCGAGCCCGATTTGGTGCGCGCCCTACAGGTAATGCCCGGGGTGATTACCACCGGCGACCAGGGCGGCCAGCTCTACATCCGCGGCGGTGCCCCCATTCAGAATTTGGTGAAGCTCGACGGAATGATTCTCTACAATCCCTTTCACAGCATCGGATTCTTCTCGGTTTTTGAAACAGACATAATTCAGTCGGCTGATATTTATACCGCAGGTTTTGGCTCAGAATACGGAGGGCGTACCTCATCGGTGATGGACATTAGAACCCGCACCGGACGTCGCGACCGAATTGCGGGTAAGGTCAGTGCCTCAACCTACTTGGCCAAAGCCCTTGTCGAAGTCCCCATCGGCCTCAAACGAGACGGTCTTGCTCCCAGCTCGCTCCTAGTGTCGTACAAGGAATCGCTGCTCGACCGCGCCGCGCCGATTTTCTACCCCTATGTGGCCACTGAGTACGGCGGCCTGCCCTTTCAGTTTCGCGACCTCTACAGCAAGTACACCCTAGAGGCCAACGGAGGCAACAAGTTCAATGTTTTTGGCTTCAATTTTAGGGATGCCGTCCGCTTTGCCGGCAACAAGTCAATTTCATGGGATTCCTACGGCTTTGGCACCGACTTCACGGTAGTTCCTGTCGGATCCAATACCATTTTAGAAGGCCATTTGGCCCAAAGTTCCTATACCATTACCTCCACCGAGCTCGAGGGGCGCCCCCGCTTTTCGACGATAAACGGCTTCAACGGCGGACTCGACTTTACCTACCTCTTGCGCAAGTCCGACGAGCTTAAGTACGGACTTGAATTCATCGGATACTTCACCGACTACCAGTACACCAACTCCGTGGGTCGCACCCTGCAGACCGAGGACAATACCTCGGAACTCGGGATTTACTTTGACTACAAGCGCCAGCAAGGCCGCTGGCTCATTCAGCCGGGAATCCGCATTCACAACTACTCCACGATGGGCATTGTGCGCTTTGAGCCCCGTTTCGGCGCCAAGTACAACGCCACCGAGAACCTTCGCATCAAGTTCTCCGGAGGACGCTATTCCCAAAACCTCATTGCCGCCAACAGCGACCGTGACGTGGTAAACTTGTTTTACGGATTTTTAAGCGGAGGTGGAATCGACCTGCCCAGCACCATCGGTGACGACCCCATCCCGGGCAGGCTGCAGACCGCAGACCACTTGGTGCTCGGCATAGAATTGAATCCGGCTCCGAACTGGAATTTTGAATTGGAAGCCTACGTCAAGCGCTTCAACATGATTACCAACGTGAACCGCTACAAGCTCTACGACGACAACCAGCAGTACGCAAGCCAGCCCGAGCGCCTGCGCAAGGACTTTATGGTCGAGCGAGGGCTTGCCCGTGGAATCGACGCATTGTTGACCTACGAAGACAAGTCTTGGTACTTCTGGGGGGTTTATTCCCTGGGCCGCAGCACCCGTTTTGATGGCGAGCAGACCTTTGCACCCTTCTTTGACCGCCGCCACAACGTGAACTTAGTTTTGGCCCGCAAGTTTGCCAAGGAGCTGGAAATCAACATCCGATGGAACTACGGCAGCGGCTTCCCCTTCACGCCCATCAAAGGATATTTTGAGCTCCTGCCGTTCACCGACCCGTCCGGCACCCCGAACATCGACTACAACTACCCCCGTGAGAACGGTCAAATGGGAATTTTGTACGGAGACATCAACAGCAAACGCCTCCCGGACTACCACCGGCTGGATCTAACCGCCAAAAAAGCGTGGAACCTTGCTAAGAACCAGCGCATCGAGGCTTCGTTTGCGGTAACCAACGTGTACAACCGCAGAAATATTTTCTACTACGACACCCCTAAGGCACAGCGTGTAAATCAGCTGCCAGTTATGCCAGCCTTGCTGCTGAGCTACGCCTTTTAATGTCCTAACTTTGGACCAACGGCGGATTCTATGGCAAAGCAGGTAAATTATATTTTCGTCACGGGTGGCGTAACCTCTTCGTTAGGGAAGGGAATCGTGGCCTCATCCCTGGCCAAGCTCCTGCAGGCACGGGGGTATTCGGTGACCATTCAAAAGTTTGACCCCTACCTCAATATTGATCCGGGCACGCTGAATCCCTACGAGCACGGCGAGTGCTACGTCACCGAGGACGGCGCCGAAACCGACCTTGACCTGGGCCACTACGAGCGTTTTTTGAACCGACCGACCTCGCAGGCAAACAACGTTACCACCGGACGCATTTACCAGCACGTCATCGACAAGGAGCGCCGCGGCGACTACCTCGGCAAGACGGTGCAGATTATTCCGCACATTACCGACGAAATCAAGCGGCGCATGCTTTTGCTGGGCGAAGACGGGCGCTACGAGATTATTATTACCGAAATAGGGGGAACCGTGGGCGACATCGAAGCCCTTCCCTACATTGAGGCAGTGCGCCAACTGCGCTGGGAGCTCGGCTCGCGCTGCGTGAGCCTTCATCTGACCTTGGTTCCCTTTCTGCGCGCCACCGGCGAGCTCAAGACCAAACCCACGCAGCACTCGGTCAAGATGCTACAGGAGGCAGGGGTTCAGCCCGATATTTTGGTCTGCCGCGCCGAGCACAGCCTGGGAGAAGACGTGCGCCGCAAGCTTGCTCTTTTTTGCAACGTAGCCCTCGACTCGGTCTTTGAATCCCTCGACGCGAGAACCATCTACGAGGTGCCCATGCTCCTGCGCGACCAGGCCATGGATCAGGTCGTGCTTCGCAAGCTCGGGCTCTCCTCAGAACGGCAGCCTGAACTAGCCAAGTGGGAATCCTTTGTGCACAAACTGCTGCATCCCGAGCGCGAGGTGCGCATTGGCCTAATTGGCAAGTACGTGGAGCTCAAGGATTCATACAAGTCCATTAACGAGGCCCTAATTCACGCCGGAACCGAGCACAGTGCTAAAGTTGACGTTCAATGGATTCACTCCGAGGAACTCACTCCAGAAAATGCGGCCAGCCACCTCGCAGGCCTGCATGGAGTGCTCGTAGCACCTGGATTTGGCGCACGCGGATTTGAAGGCAAGATTGAAGCCGTGCGCATCGCCCGGGAACATGGAATTCCGTTTTTTGGCATTTGCTTTGGAATGCAAGCCGCGGTTATCGAGTACGCCAGGAATGTATTGGGCCATAAAAGTGCCAATTCAACCGAGGTCGACCCTAGTACGCCGCATCCCGTCATTGCCCTCATGGAGGAGCAGAAGGACGTTACCGAGAAGGGCGGGACCATGCGCCTCGGTTCCTGCGACTGCCTGCTTAGTCCAGACAGCAGACTTCACAAGCTCTACGGAACCATTCTGGTCTCGGAACGCCATCGCCATCGCTACGAGTTCAATAATGCCTACCGCGAACAGCTCGCAGAGGCTGGTCTTGAGCCCGTGGGAATAAATCCCCAAAACGACCTAGTCGAGATCGTTACCATACCCGCTCACCCTTGGTTTATAGGGGTTCAGTTTCACCCCGAGTATCGATCTACGGTCGAAGAGCCTCACCCACTATTCACCTCCTTTGTGGAGGCCGCCCTCAAACATTCGCAGTCTTAAATCATGGAACAACGTCCGTTCATGGATAGAAACCAGCTTATTGGTTTTGCCCTCATTGGAGTAATACTACTCGGAACCTCCTTTTGGGCAAGCACGGTGGAGCCCTCAGAGCCCAAAAAATCAACTCAATCTAAAGAGGTACAAGCAGCGTCTACCCCAGAAGCGGAGGCCGAATTGGACTACGCACTTCCTGCTGCCGACAGCTCAAGCCCCGAGCAGGAGTTTACCCTTGAAAACGACCAAGTTCGCTATGTGATCAGCAACAAGGGAGCGCAAATCAAATCGGTCGAACTTAAAGAATACCAAGACTGGCAGGGCAATCCCCTGATGCTGGTCGACGGCAACCAAGTTCTTGACGGACCAAATTCCGCCGTTGCCTTTGCGGCATCTTTGGAGGGGCGCAGCCTAAGCCTCTCCGACAATCTAGGTAGCGTTTGGACCTATGAGCTCCCTGCAGAAGGCTACGGCCTGCGATGGAGCATGAGCACTCCCAGCAAAAAAGACGTTGTCCTTACCTGGCGTCAAGCCGGAATTCGTCACGAGAAGAGCCAAATGAACGAGGCCACCAACACCAGTATTTACTACCTTGAGAACGCCGACATGGAGCGGGGCAGCCTCAGCGACGGCAGCGACGACGAAGAGTCCGAGGAGAACCTCGGTTGGGTGGCACACCGCCAGCAGTACTTCAGCAGCATTTTGCAGGCGGAGTCAGGCTTCGTAAAGGCCGACATGCAGACCAGAACGCCGAGTGATACCCTGCACTCCCGCCTGTTTGAGTCCAAACTCCGCATGGCCTCGGTCGACGGCAAGGTTTCGGCAAAGGGAATATGGTACCACGGCCCAAACCACTACCAGACGCTAAAAGACTTCAATCTAGAATTTGATCAAGTAATACCCTTTGGTTGGGGAATTTTTGGATGGATCGGCAAGTACGTCGTTTCGCCCATGTTCAATTGGCTTGACGGGTACGGACTTAACTACGGCATCATTATTCTTCTGATGGCGGCCCTCATCAAGCTGGCCCTTTCTCCCTTGACCTTTAAGAGCTACAAGAGCATGGCTAAAATGCGCGTGCTCAAACCCGAAATTGACGAGCTCAATGAGAAGTTTAAGGATGCTGAGCCCGCCAAAAAGCAGCAAGAGACGATGGCGCTCTACCAAAAAGCAGGGGTGAATCCGCTCGGAGGCTGCATTCCCCAGCTCCTGTCTCTGCCGATTCTTATTGCAATGTTTCGCTTCTTCCCGATTTCTATTGAACTCCGGCAGCAGAGTTTCTTGTGGGCTGACGACCTGTCGAGCTACGACAGCATACTGAGTTTGCCCTTTGAGATTCCTTTTTATGGAGCCCACGTGTCGTTGTTCACCCTTTTGATGGCGATTTCGACGTTTTTGTACACGAAATTCAATAATTCCATGACTCCGACATCGGGCAACAGCATGATGCAGCAGCAGATGATGATTATTCAGTACCTGATGCCCTTCATGCTGCTTGTGTGGTTCAACAACTACTCATCAGGACTGTCGTACTACTACTTCATCTCAAACGTGTTAACCTTTGGCCAGCAGTGGATCATCAAGGAGTTCGTCATCGACGAGAATGCCATTCGCGCAAAAATCGACGAGACTAAGGCCAAGGGCGGATCCCAATCTCGCTTTGCCAAGAAGATGAGCGAAATGCTTGAAGTCCAAAAGGAAGCAGGCAACCGCAAGGCCAGGAGGGGCAAGTAGCATTAAGCCTTGCCTTGGCCTCTAGTTCGCAGGAATTGGCCTCTTTGTTTGCTATTCTGACTTAATAGGTACGGTGTATTCTGCGGACTCGGGCCTTCATCCAAGGACCAAGGTTCCCGTGCGTCGGATCACGGTTCTCTCGCTTAGGGCTTTTGCTCCCTAGAGCCTGCAAATAGTTTATCGGATGCAATTCGAATTAACGCACAGCCATAAAAAAACCGGCTTCCTTGGAAGCCGGTTTTGGAATTGTACCCAAGCCGCAATGGCCTTGAGGAGGTGTTCCTACTTATGGTCAATGTGTCCGTTGACAAACAACACGCCCAACTCACCGTCGGTGCGGGGTGCCCAAATTAGGGTTGCGACCTCAAGCTTAACGTTGGGCATTAGTTGGCGCACTACCTGCATTTGAATGTCCTTGTTCAAAGGAATTTTAATGACAATGGGAGTGAACTTGGATCCAAAAATATCGCCCTCAAAGAAGTCGTCACCTAGGGGGTTGATGGAATCGAGTTCCACTCCAAAGGCGTTGGGCGTGAGGCCTGAAGTCATCGGAGTGTGCTCGTGCTGGTAGATGTCTCCTGCGTTCTTCTTGGTCAAGGGATCTGCCTGGCCCGTCCACTTGGTGGGAGTAGCTCCTGATCCGGTAGTGACAATAGGCACCGAAGAGATTTGATTCAAATCAACCGTAGCACCTGCTCCGCTGTACTCTTTGGCATCAATAGCGCCCACAAGCACATAGGATTGAACGTAGTATTTAGAGTTTTGGCTGTTCTCAAAAAACTGAACCTTGGGGTATACATAGATGGTATCGTTAGTAGCGTTCATGGTCCAGGCGTGGTTGACTCCGACCTTCGGGGTTGCAGCAAGCGCTCCGGCAATGGGTCCCATGATGCTCTGACCAGCGTCCACGTTTTGCACGTAGAAGTTGGGTACTCCCGTGGTGGGGAACGCAGTGTTAAGAGCAGTTTGGACCGAGGATTCCAAGGGATCGCCCGTGTGCGAGGCGAATGGAATGATCAAAGACTCGTGATTGACGCTGTCGTTGAACGTGTTGGTGGCAATAATCATGGATTGAGCTCCGTTGGGGCAATACTGGCACCAGGTACCGGTGGTCTCGATCACCAAAACTTTTTGCTTGGGGCTAACCGTCAGCGAGTCAGTGATGTATACCTCAGGTAGAGGTTCGATTACTTCCTCTTGGCAGGAGGCAAGGGTGAGCACAGCGAGGCTGGCTAGCGCGAAGTACTTCGCAGAGTGGAGGGGATTTGCTATCATATGGTGGTAAAAATACATTCTTTTTACTTTGCGGCAACTACGATCCTCAGGGGAAGGTGGTCGGATGCGCCACCGCGGTACCGCGTCCCTTGAAAGCTGCCCCTAATTTGGTATCCGTCCGCAGGGGTTTTTTGTAGGCCAAAGGGTATGGCATGGCTGCTGGTTGTCCAGGGGGCGGACTTTTGAGTCCATACTCCGTCCAGGGCTTCGAGTCGGCCGCGGTAGGCGTAGGTACCCGGGTAGTTTCGAGGGTATTGGGGTTCAAAGTTTCGCCTACGGAGTTCGGAGGCGAGGGGGCCGTCAAGGCCCTCGTTGAGGTCGCCGGTGATTCCGTGGGGCATCGGGCTGCATTGCTTGAGGATGGTCTCTATGGCCCGTGATCGGGATTCAGGGCTCGGGGCTCGCTGCGACGGAAGGTGCGCCCAGAGCCAGGTCAGTGTTTTGCCCGAGGGGGTTTTGAAGCGTATCCAGAGGGCCTCACGGGTTGGGTGGTTTACTTCGGGGTGGAGCCAGGCGACGCTGTCCACTCGGAGGCGTTCCGGGTTGTACCAGACCGCAACGTCAATGCCTCGTTGGTCCGGACTGTCGCGGTGCAGGCGCCAGAGGCGCCATGCGGGCGGCCACCTTCGCTCAAGGTCGTCGAGCACGTCGGCGTTCTCGATTTCGCAGACTCCGATGGCGTCGGGGATTTGGCCGCCCGCGGCCGCGGCCAAGC
>DBBY01000030.1 GCA_002292855.1 Flavobacteriales bacterium UBA972
TAGAGAAAAACGACCAGGGCATAGAGCCAGGTTGCGGCCATGACGGGCTTGCTCAGGGTGAGCATGGCGGCCAAGAGTGCGCCACCGTAGAAGGTAAAGGCGAGCTGCATGCCGTATTTTTTGGCCACGGGTCGCTCAAGAAGGGTTCTCCACGGGCGCTCAATGAGGTCCCGCTCCAGGTCATAAAAGCTGTTGAACAGCGACCCGCCCGCCACGATGCAGGCCGTGGCAATCACGATGCCCGCAAGCGTACCCCAGGGAGGGGGCCCCGGAGCATCCAGGATGGTCAACGCGCCAAGTACCTGGGCAGTAGCTAAAAATAAAATATGGGTCCATCGGACCAGGCTCAAAAAAGCCGTGAGGCGAAATAAGATTTTGGTGCGGTTGCGCATCGCGGTCCGCTAAAAGCGAAGTACGACGTCCATTCGGTGCGGATCGAGCTCGGCCTGAGCCTGCTCGAGGTCGGGTGCAAACCCCAGTATGTAGCCACCTCCACCCGAGCCACATAGCTTGAGGTAGTAGGCGTTGGTGTCAATTCCTTTTTGCCACAGGTTGTGGTAGTCGCTCGGAATCATGGGGCCAAAATTGGCCAGAACCAGCCCGCTCAGCTTTTTGAGCTCGCGCAGCAGCACGTCGGTTTTGCCCTCAAGGAAGGCCGCGACGCATGCATCATTGTAGCTTTTAAACTGCTCGGTCATCAGGCGCCTAAAGCCCTCTTCTTTGAGCTTGTCCATGAAGATCTGGACCATGGGTTGGGTTTCGCCCGGCCCGCCGGAGTTCAGCAAAAAGACGCCGCCACGGCCGTTTAGGGGAAGGTCGGGCATGCTGACGGTCCCAATGTCTTGGGCCGACCGCAGGAGCAGCGGGAGCTGCAAGTAGCAAATTGTGGGGTCCATTCCCGAACTCCTGCCGTGAAAAAATCCTTCCATTTGGGCCATTTCGGCCTTCATTGCTTGGAGTTTCTCGGGGTCGTTGGCCTGGTCGAGCGGCATGGGGTTGCGGGCGTACCGCGCATACAGGGCGGCAACCATGGCTCCCGAAGAACCGACGCCGTAGCCCTGGGGAATGCTCGAGTCAAAATAGAGTCCGCGCGCTAAGTCAGCGCGCAGGCCTGCCAAATCGAGGTCTGCAATGAGAATGCCTTGGCTCTCGAGCTCCTCGAGGTAGGTGGTGAAGCGCACGAGGGACTCCGTCGATGCCTCTTGGCTTGGGTCGGCCTTGCCGTCGGGAAAGCAGAGCACTCCCGAGAAGTTGGTGTAGGGAATCGAGAGTGCCATGGCATCGCGTATCACCCCGTATTCTCCGAAGAGCAGGATTTTAGCAAAGAATTTTGGACTCAGATTCATCGAGGCAAAGGTAGGGGTCCTCGGCCCACTCGATCTGCAATAAATCGGCCGTCTTTGCAGTAGGTTTTAACCTGGTTTTCAACAAACTGCATCACGGCATTGGAGTACTCGTCGGGGAACAAAAGGTGCACGTTGGCCCCGGCATCCAGGGTGAAGCATAGGGGTATGCTGGTTTCGAGGCGGAACCTTCGAATGGCCTCAATAATTTTTAGGCTGTTGGCCTGCATTAAGATGTAGCTCGGCGAGCTCGACATCATTAGTCCGTGCAGGGTGAGGGCCTCGAGCTCCACCAGTTCCATGAAGGACTCCAGGTCGCCGCTGCCCAAAATGTCTTTAAACCGGCTCATGTGGCGGTGCGCCTGCGCAAAGCGTTGCTCGCGAAAGGGATGCGATTCCATCATTTGGTGTCCGACCGTGGAGCTTACTGCTTTTTGCCCGACGTCCACCAGGGCCACGACGTCGCGGTAGCTTGCAAAGACGTCATTGACCGAGTGGGGGTAGGCGATGGCCCATTCCTGTGAGGAGCCGGGTACGGATTCGGTTTCGCCCCATTGCGCCAGGGGTCCATAGACCGACCTGCAGGCGCTTCCCGAGCCCAGTCGGGCCAAAATTGAGGCTTCTCGTTGCGGATTTTCAAAGGTTATTCCCTGCTGCAGGGCAAGGTCCACAATGCAGAGGGCCAGGGCGCTCATGCCCGATGCAGAGCTGGCAATTCCCGAGGAGTGGGGGAAGCTGTTGTGCGTGCTGATGCTCAGTCCATAGTCCTTTAGCCAGGGGTGGCGCCCGGCTATGCGCTCGGTAAACTGCGCAATTTTGGGTACGAAGCTCGGGCAGTCTTCTCCGTCAAGGAGCACGTGAATCCCCGGTTGGTCCATGAGTTCCAGGCTGGTTTCGGTGGCGCAGGCTTCTAGGGTGAAGCTGATGGAGGGGTTGCTGGGTAGCTGAACGCCGTACTTGCCCCAGTACTTGACCAGGGCAATGTTGGAGGGGGCGCGGTATGCGGACTTCAATTCAGGTTGGAGTTTGCGGCTGCTCGGTGGCTTGTTTGGGCTAGGCGCTGACCGCTTCGACGTCGGGCGCGATTTTTTTAATCATCCCCTGTAGGGCTTTGCCCGGACCCACTTCATAAAAGTGGGTTGCTCCGTCTTGAGCCATGGCCAGTACGGACTGCGACCAGCGCACGGATCCCGTGAGTTGGGCTTGCAGGTTGCTGCGTATGGCTTCGGGGTCGGTCACCGCCGTGGCCACTACATTTTGGTAGATGGGGCAGCGCGGTGCTTTAATTTCTACGGATTCTAAGGCTTTGGCTAGGCGCGCGCGGGCCGGTTCCATAAGCGGGCTGTGAAAGGCTCCGCCCACCGGCAGAATCAGTGCCCGCTTTGCACCGGCCGCACTGCAGGCAGCGCAGGCGGCTTCCACCGCCTCGCGCGCGCCAGAAATCACCAACTGTCCCGGCGAATTATAATTCGCCGG
>DBBY01000008.1 GCA_002292855.1 Flavobacteriales bacterium UBA972
ATCAGGATTCAAAAAATGAAAAATAAATTACTTATTACATTATCAATATTAATTTCAATGCTTAGTTGTCAAAATAATTCAATGCGTTACGATTCGAAAACAGAAAGTATTGAGAATAAGATTGGATTTCGAAGGCTATATTTTACGAATAATGACAATATGGAAACTTATTTTGTCAAAAAAAAAACAGGAGTTGGTAAGATTACCGAATTAAGGTTAAAAAAATTGGATACTAATTTGATAATATGTAAGCGCCTAGGGGGGACAGGGCAGCATTTAGCCCAAATTCCATTTGATGCAAATTCAAATTGGACAGTATCCAATGTGACAAATGGTGATGCTGCTGAGTTCAGTATTGACTTTTATATAGACGAAAATGGAGTTTTTATTCAGAAAGTAGATCCATATTAATTTCATCCACGGTACTGTGTAAATACTTCAATCCGATGCTATGACTGCCAAATTCGCGTCAAACTGTACTGCTCATTCCGCGGGAAGCTGTACCGGTCAGTTCGCGGTAAACTGTACCACTGTTTCCGTGCTGTATGAGCCACTTAGTCCGCGGCAAACTGTACCATCCATTAATAACTTTTGACGTTTAGGATTTGGTTTTTCACTCTGCCTGAGGGGGTCCTTCCGGATCACCGGATATTTCTGGGGACCTGAGAAATTAAGAAACGATATTCTTGAACAATTGGTGAAAGACTTGGGTATCAATTACCCCAAGCTGGCTTTTGGCCTCGCAGAGAGCATTATCCGCAAACTTCAGATCGGTTCGGTAATTCCTGAACAACGATTTGGAATGATGGGAGGCCTGCAAGTCGATCATGGGTTACGGGGTTCGGCCAAAAGGGACTTGGGCCGAAACGGCATAACGTAACATGTTACCTTACGTCCAGTTTGAGATGATTTGTCTCCACTGAAAATCTGTAAGACATATGAAATCAGAATAATACGGGTTTCATTCAAGCGTAACACCGTGTTACGATCGGGCCAAAACGTAACATCATGTTACGCGTTCTCGTTAGAGCCTTTGAAGACTTACCCTAATTGCTAGCATTCAAAACTAGGGATTTCCAGTTAAAGTTTGAATCACACAGGAGCGTTTGCGGGGCTTTGCTTCGCAAACGCTCCTGTGCAAAGTCCACTGGTGATTTATATCCAAGAGATTCATGTGGTCTCTCGTTGTTGTACATCCACAGCCAGGCTTGGGTTAATGCAGTAGCTTCACCCAGTTTCCTGAATGTAAATGCATCGAGTACCTCTTCACGATAGGACTTGTTGAATCGCTCAACATATCCATTTTGATAGGGACTTCCGGGCTCTACAAACTTCAATTCGATCTTACGCTCAATGGCCCATAGACGCATTGTCTCAGAGATATACTCTGGACCATTATCCACTCTGATTCTGCGTGGTGTGCCCCTCCATGCGATAAGCTGATCAAGCTCTTTCACCACCCTCTTGGCATTCAAGCTCGTGTCAAGAGTGATGTTTAGGCCTTCACGATTGTAGTCATCAATCACATTGAAGCTCCGAAACTTAACGCCATTACCTAATACATCATGCATGAAGTCCATGCTCCATGTCTCATTAGCCACAATGGGCTGAAGCAATGGCTCTGCAATGCGCGAAGGCAGACGTTTCTTGGTCTTTCGACGAAGGTTTAATCCCATCTCTTTGTACACGCGGTATACCCGTTTATGATTCTACGTGTGCCCGAGATTGCGCAATCGATGGTGCATCATCCAGATGCCCCATCGCGTGTGAATTGCAGCTAGCTCTGCTAAGGCATCACGGAGCTCCGAGTCCTCCTTTGGCTTGGGTTTGTAGGTGTACACGCTAAAACAGATTGAAAATAAGATGCAGGCCTGCCGAAGGCTTAGTTTGTGGGATTCATGGGCGTAATCCACCAACTCCCGCTTTTCGGCAGGCCCTAAAGCTTTTTTTCGATTACATCCTTTAATACGGTGATTTGGAGGGCTTGCTGACCAACTAGCCGCTGGTAGCGAAGAACCTCAGCCTCAAGGTCCTTTAACTTCTTGAGCTGACTTGAATCCATGCCGCTGTACTTGGCTTTCCATTGATAAAACGTGCCCTGGCTGATCCCAGCATCACGGCACACATCAACCACGGGCTCGCCCTGCTCATGCCGACGTATGAACGCCACAATTTGGCTTTCGGTGAACTGACTCTTTCTCATAACTTCTCTATTTTAACAAATTACGGGTTTTCAATTAATAACCGCTAGTGTTTTAAGGGAAGTCTTCACCTTCCCTAGCGAGAATTCGGCTTACGCGCATCTTATTGACCCCCACTTTGCGTGCAATTTCTGCTTGAGAGAGATCGGGGTATTGTGCGTGCAGACCCAGGACTTGGTCGTTGATGTCGGAGCGATCGGCGGCACGCAGTAAGTCGGACTCCTCGCAATATCCTTCAAACACAAAGCCGAGCAATCCATTTCTTGGGGCAAGCCGGCATTTGATCACTTTTTCGGCGCCATAGTTGAGCATTGCCGAGCGCACCTTGATTTGCTTGATGTAGCGCTGGTCGGTGGACTCGCAGCCTTTACCGATGGCGATAAGGCTGTCGGCCAAGCGCGACAAGCCGGCAGATCCGGCGAGGTCTGCTTCGGTGATCGATAAACTCTTGTTGCGCTTGGGGGTATGGGCTAAGAGCATGATCGAAAGGCGAAATTCCTCTTTAAGGACTTTCATCTCACGCATAAAGTCAATGGCTTCCTGAGCGGTTTCAAGCGAATTCCCCGCGAAGTAGGATAGGTTGTCGATGATCAGCACACGGGAGCGGTAGCGTTCAATGTGGCTGCGGATTTCGGCGAAGACGTCTTGGCTTCGTATTCGTGGTGCTTTGCAGTCGGGATTGTAGCCGATTCGGTACAAATTGGGTGAGAAGGTGAAGGAAATCCCAGGGGGATTGGTGTAGCGCTGCTCAAACTGCTTGTCGTTGAATTCAAAGTCATAGTACAGCACCCCCTGTCCCGGGACGCCGAGTTGAAATCCGGGGATCGCCGTCCCGCTGGCAATGGACTGGGCGACCTGTACGGCAAGCAGAGACTTCCCCACGTTGGTGTCGGCAAACAAGATGCACAGTTCCTGCTCAAACCAAAGTTCGTCGAAGAGCATCATGGGCGTGGGTATCTGCTTGGCGTCTTCGATGCATCGGTTGGCGGTGCGCACGGTGAAGATGGGCGATTTCATGTTCCGTGGTACAGGGCGTTAAGGGACAGGTAGTAGGGACAGCCCGCGGGACGGTCGTCCCGAAATCGATACACCGCCAAGATGGTGTTCACCTCGGGGTGGTGCTTGAGAATGTGCCGCAAGGCACGGCGAAGCGGCGTCTCCCCTAGGGATTTCTCATTGGAGCCTTCCAGAATCCGTTTCAAAACGTCTAGATGCCGTACCAGGGATTCCTTAGAAAGTGTGACGCCACCCTCTGCTGAGGATTCTGTAGCGAGCGCGGTGTCGATGGCGCAAATGAGATGCTGCAGCTCTGAGCGTTGGGCGCGGGTCATTGCGCGGTGCCGCGTTGCTTGGCATCCAACCAGGCGTCGAGCTGGCTCTTGCGAAACAGCACGCGCTTTCCCTGCTTGATGTGGGGAATGCTTCCCTTGGAGGTATAGCCGTAGAGGGTATTCTTTGAGATGCGCAGGTATTCGACGGCTTCATCGACGGTCAGCAGCGGCTGCGGGTCAATGGTGATGATTGTTGGCACGGTCTCTTCGCCCTCGCGAAGTGCCCGGTAGGATTCGCGGATCAACGCTTGAAGTTCTTCTTTGCTGGTGAGAATGATGGGGTCCATTTGGCAGTTGTTTTTATGATTACTGCGCAAAGGTTTTGGGTGCCTGTCCCTGTGGGTCACCCCACCGAGTACCCCATGGGGCACCCTAGATTCTCAGTTTCTGCATTTCTTTGTTGAATTTCAGCATGATGGATTCATTTCGGAGGTCCTCAATTAATGGCTTGATTCGCAGCATTCGCTTCAAAACCATGCGTTGATTACCCTGAAACGGATCGCGGATTTTCTTGTAGAGGTTGTCGTATCCCCTTCCGCATAAGGCCACCGTGAGCCGAGTGACTGCGGTCATATCGCATTGATTAATGTTGGCTTCACGAAGTAGAAAGTGCATGACCATGGCCATCTCGGCGTTTTCAAGAGTTTTTGAGTCGTTGAAATCTCCGCCCTCGTCATGGTACTCGTGTTCGTCCAAGCATGACTCCCGAATTTCCCCCAACATCTCTGGCATACAGTCCTTGAGCTCCTTCAGCAAATCCTCCGGCACCTCGATCAAATCCATTAGGGTCCGCTGGCTTGAGGTGAGAAGGGCGTTGATGGAGGGACGCTCTTGAGCGAGGATGGTCCACACCATTTTAGTAGCGAGCATGGCCTTGTAAATAAATGCCATCTCACTGTACATGCCGCGGCGGCAAATCTGCGGCACGGGGGCTATGGCATCGATAGGATCGGTAAATTCCATGGCATCTGCACGGCCGTGAAAAAACTCACGTGCCACAGAAATCCATTCGCTGAGCCAAGCAGGGTTGCCGTCGTAGAGTGTGCCGATGCAACGCTGCAGACTGCGCGTGTCAAATTCACCAAGACTGTTTGGAGAATTACTGAAATGCGCACTTAGGATCTCGCGCAGTATCGGCCTAGCAAATTCAAGGCAATAGGGGAAAAAGTACTCGGGGACCACATTGAATAGCCCCAAGTCCAACTCTTGAAATCGTCGGGAGGGCTGAAATCGAGTCAGGCCTTCAAGCTTATCACACAAGTCTTGGCACGGGGCCACTTCGTCCAGAGAGAGTAAGGTAAATGCGTTCATAGTGGGGACAAGTAACAGCAAAAATCCACCGACAATGATCCGCTAAACGGTAGGGCCAATACCTGTTAATAACCGTGAAACGAAGCTAAATGACTATTATTTAACGTGTTGTATTGGTAGAGATGCCAAAGGAGTGCTCAAGTGCTGCTTAGAATTGCAGGTTATTGCGCAATGAATAACGGTAAATGTTGATAAATCATGGTTTTCAACAACCTGAAAGCGAACAGTTTGGAACACTTTGGTACGGAATGGTACAGGCAGTTCGCGGGACAAACGGCAGATTTTGGCCGAAGGGCGTCGAAAGACGAACAATCTCAATCAGCCGATTAGTCCCTACAGAGGCTAGAACGACCACCCAAACGACCACAACAAACCCAAAATCATGGCCCAGCTGAGCCGGTAAGAGGGCCGCTTGTTTGCCGTCATTTGCGGTCTCATTTCAACGTTTTGGTCCGATTTTGTATGCAAATTGTATGCAAATAATGAAAAAAGCACCTACGTCTTTCGATGTAAGTGCTTGATTTTAAGAGCTCCTCCTGCTGGACTTGAACCAGCGACCCTCTGATTAACAGTCAGATGCTCTAACCAACTGAGCTAAGGAGGAATGTCTATTATTGGGATGCAATAATACGACCAGAAGGGCGACCGAGCAAGGCTCTAGGGCCGGTATCTTTGCCGGCAAAACCACATTCAAATGAGCCTATTGGTAATCGGCACCGTAGCCTACGACGGACTAGAAACTCCCTTTGGAATTCGTGAGCGGATTCTTGGCGGATCTGCAACCTACATAGGATTAAGCGCAAGCTACTTGACCAAACCAGTGCATTTGGTTTCGGTCGTCGGCGACGACTTCGAGCAAGGCCACATTGACATGCTCAACGAGCATGATGTGATCACGGAGGGCCTCGAGGTAATGAAGGGGCAGAAGACCTTTTTCTGGAAGGGCAAGTACCACATCGACATGAACAGCCGCGACACGCTCGATACCCAGCTGAATGTTCTGGAGCATTTCAACCCTAAGGTTCCAAAGTCCGCCAAGAATTGCGACATAGTGATGCTCGGCAACCTCGTGCCGGCGATTCAAATGAGCGTGCTGGACCAGCTCGACGCAGCCCCCAAGCTGGTGGTCATGGACACCATGAACCTTTGGATCGAGAACACTCCTGACGATTTGCGCAAGATGCTCGCAAGGGTTGACGTACTGACCATTAACGACGAAGAAGCCCGTCTTTTAAGCGGCGAGCACAACCTCGTCAAGGCGGCTAAAGCCATACGCGCCATGGGCCCTAAAATTCTGATTCTAAAGAAGGGGGAGCACGGCGCACTGCTCTTTGGCGCCGAGGGAGAAATCTTTTTTGCTCCGGCCCTGCCTTTGGCCGATGTGGTGGACCCCACGGGAGCAGGCGACACCTTTGCGGGCGGATTTGTCGGCTACCTTGACAGCGTGGGCGACTACAGCTTTGACAGCATGAAGCGCGGACTCATGTACGCTGCGACCATGGCCAGCTTCTGCGTAGAGGCCTTTGGCCCTGAGCGCATCATGAACTTGACCCAGGACGAGATTCGTGCCCGTCGCGCAGATTTTGCGCAACTGATTAAAGTCAGCTAAACGGTGCGAGCCGACGTCTTCTTATGGGCGGTTCGACTGTTTAAGACCCGCGCAACTGCTGCCGAAGCGTTGCGAGAAGGGCGCGTGAGTGCCTCTGGCCAAACGTTTAAGGCCAGCAGAGACGTCAAAATAGGAGAAGTACTGATTCTGCGCCGCACCGGCTACCTGCAGCATTTTGAGGTTCTTGGCCTGCCCCGCACCCGAGTTGGGGCACCCTTGGTCCTTGAGTTTCTTCGCGAGGTTACCCCGCCCGAGGAGCTGGAGCGTCGTGAGCTTTGGGAGTTTGCCCAGCGCAGTTCCGGAGGTCAAGGACTGGGCCGGCCCACCAAGAAGGACCGCAGAGACCTTAGCGACTACCTCTAACAAAAAAGCCGCCCCCGAAGGGACGGCTTTGCTTGTAAGGAGACTAAGCTATTAGTTAAAACTGTAGCGGATTCCGATTTGTGCCTGCCAAACGTCACCAAGGGTTACACTTGGGTCGTAGATCTCGGTGCGCAGTTCGCCAAGAGTACGGGTAAACTCATACACATAATCGGTACCCACTTTTTTGTAGGTAAGGGGGCGATTGACCACTACGCGGTCGCTGACACCCCAGCTGCTGTTGATCATGTTTGCAACGTTGTAGAAGTCGGCGCGCAGCTGCAAATTCTGCTTCTTTCCACCAACCTTTACGCTAAAGTCCTGAACAATGTTCAAGTCGATAAGATTCAGCCAAGGAAGCACAAGAGCATTGCGCTCACTGAATGAACCGCGAATGCTGTTGAGGTATGCATTCTCGGTGATGTAGGTTTCATAAGCCGCTTTCTGGTCATCCGCAGAGAACAGCACATTGCCACCACTGACGATGTCAGCAAAATTCATGGCTTGAAGTTCCGTAGCAGTAGGTACATAAAGTAGATCGTTGGCTGCTAAAAAGTCTCCATTGACGTCACCAATTACGCTGAACGAAGTTCGGCCTTGGTTGTATCCTTGGTAGAACAAGCTGAGCGTCGTTGCGGCATTCTCACCCCAGTTCTTGCGGTAGCTGCCCGCAGTGATTACGCGGTGGCGCTGGTCGAAATCACTAAAGGACAGGTTTGCTTGGTTGTTACCGTTCACGGTCAACTGGTCGCGCCAAGAGGAATAGGCAATCGATCCGCCCGTCATAATGTCTCGTGCCTCACCAAAATTGTAGGCAGACATGAAGTACCATCCGTTGCTGAACTGCTTCTCGAGTTTGCCGGTCAAGCTGTAGGAGTAACCCTTGTTGGTGTTGGCCAGGACGATAGCGTCCGTAATGGTGGGGTTGATCCGCATACCGGTGTTGGAGTTTGCGAAAAGATCGCGCCCGTTGGCATCAGTACCAATACTCGCTGTTTGGTTGGCGTTGTAGTAGTAAATGTTGTTCACCGTCTTGCTTAAAATACCCTCAAGGCTTAGAACGAAGTTCTTTGGGAGCTGAACGTCAACTGCTAGGTTGCTCCTCCACGTTTGTGGAAAGCGGAAGTCGCGTTCGGTCAAAGCGAGTCCGTAGGACGAAGGAAGCGTTGGATTCGCAGGAATATGCGCTTCTACGTCGTCGGTGAATTGAAAGTCCGTAGTGTTGTCTTGGCGAATGGAACCCGTGAGAACTCCGTTGTTGCCAACCTGGTTGCTCAGCCAAACAAAGGGTGGGCGGCCGCTGAATAAGCCAGATCCTCCGCGGATTTGAATGCTGCGGTCTCCAAGCAGGTCGTAGTTGAATCCCACACGAGGAGAGAACAGAAGGTTGGTTGTTGGGAGTTGACTGGTGTTGAATGACACGCTGTCGCCCGAAGGGTTCACGAACTTCATGTCGTTTACCAGGCTGTTCTCGCGAGCGGTATTCGCAAAAATTGGCGCGTCGATGCGTGCACCAACAGTAATTTTTAGCTTATCGTCTAGAGCGCTGAAAACGTCCTGCAAGTAGGCGCCGGGCATGGCTACACGAGTGTAGGCAGTAGGCAGTTCCTTACCCTCAAGGGCAGAGTACGTCATCGCGTAGCGGCGCAGCTGCAGCGTGTCGGATCCTGGTGCGTTGTTCACTACGTCCTTGAAGTCCTGCAGGCTGTTGAACACGTACTGGCCGTAGTAGGTTGGCGTGAAGGTGTTTTCAAACTGAAAGGCTTCGAAGTTCAGACCGGCTGTGATGGTGTGGTTCCCGCTGAAGTAGGTGAGGTTGTTTTGAAGCTGGAACGTGTTGGTGTTCAGAATATTGTTGGGAGTGAAGGGCTCATAACCAAAAGACATGTAGGTTTTACCGTCTTCCATGATGTCCACTAGCGGGAACACCCCGTTGTCGTAGCGTCCTCCGGTGGCACGGCTGCTTCTAAAGTCGCGGTTGGCGGTGAATCCCATTTGGAATTGGTTGCTCAACTTATTGCTTACGCGTGTATTGAGCTCGCCAATCACCGAGAAGATGTTGTTGTTGATTACGTAGTTGGTGCCCTGAAAGTTTAAGGCATCGTTGGTACCGTTGCGCAAACCGCTAACCACACCCGAGTTGCTGGCAAGCACGTCGCGGTAGGACTTTAGGTAGTTCATGCGAACCCATGCCTTGTTTTTGTCGTCGATGTTGAAGTCAAACTTGGCAAGAACCTTGTCGCTGTAAGTCTCGTTGTTGTAGTTCTCAAACTCGCCTGGGTTGTAGTTGAATTTGTTGATCAACAGGTTCCTAACGTCGTCAAGATCGCTACGAAGTACGCGGGTTTCGTTGGGGTCGGTGACCGCATCGCCGTCGTTGGCCGTGTAAAGCGAAGCAGGATCAGTGCGGCGCTCGCCTTCAGCGTTCAAGAAGAAGAAAATCTTGTCTTTTTTGATTGGGCCTCCGACGCGGAATCCAAACTGGTTAACCGCGAAGTCGTTAATAACTAGTGGGCTACCGGCTTTGTTGCCGTCTTTATCGAGGTAGGTTACTGTATCGCCACGAAAGTTTTGGTTGCGGGTGTTCGTAAAGACCGACGCGCTCACTTCGTTGCCTCCTGAGCGGGTGATCGCATTGACACCGGCTCCGGTGAATCCGCCCTGACGCACGTCAAAGGGGGCGATGTTAACCTGAACCTCTTCGATTGCGTCGAGAGAAATGGGCGCAGAATTGGTCTGACCGCCGGGGCCAGAAGCGAGTCCGAAGCTGTTGTTAAAAATCGAACCGTCGATGGTTAGGTTGTTAAAGCGGCTGTCTGCACCAGCAAAAGACTGGCCTGATCCGGCTGTGGAAGCCACTGAAGAAGGACGGCTTTGTGGGGTCAGACGGGTAAAGTCATTGAGTGAACGGCTGAAGGTCGGCAGCGTGTTGAGGGCTTCTACTTTGACGTTAGTGGCTGCGCCAGTGCGCTGGGAGTTCATGAGCTCACTTTTTGAAGCTACTACGTCTACGTCGCCAAGGGTCGTGGTTTTGATGCCAACGGTAATGTTGAGGCGAAGGGACTGACCTAAACTAAAGAAGAGGCCTCCGAGTTCTTCGTTGCCCACTCCAGAGGTCACCTCAACGAGGTAGGGTCCGCCAATGCGCAAACCGTCCAGTGCGTAGCGTCCGCTGTTGTCGGTAACTGCGGTGTATCGGCTGCCAGTAGGCTGGTGCGTTACGACCACTTTGGCGTCGTTGACCTGCTGGCCCGTTGGGTTGAGTACGCGACCGTTGATGGACGCGGTAGTGATGTTTTGTGCTGACATCGCGACCGAAGACAGCGACAGAATCAATGCAAATAAATTAGAGATGGTGATTTTCATGGGGTAATTATTTGATGCAAAACTACCAAGTTGTTCAGCGCAAAGGTTTAACAGAACAACAAGTGAGGTTAACAAATTGTTAAATCACCCAGCGCCCCGCTCAGGCCAACAGGCTCGCCTTCATGCAAACCGCAGCAGCTTGGCACCCTTCTCTACGGCTTGCCCGGCCTGCACATAGACCTCGGCAATTGACCCGGCAGAGGGGCTCTTGAGGTTGTTTTCCATCTTCATGGCTTCGAGTACGATTAGGGTCTGGCCTTGTTCTATTGCGGAACCTTCGGTAGCGTCCACCCGAAGCACCAATCCGGGCATCGGAGCCAGAAGCACCTCGGGGCCTTTTACTGCGGTTGCCGTCATGCCCAACTCGTCGAGCAGCAGGTCAATGGGTCGCACCGAGCGCACCACGTGCACGTCTCCGTCGATCCACCACTCGGATTGCTTGTCTTCAGGACGGTAGGCCATTAAAAAGGCGGTTTTGGCAAGTGATCCCTTTTGAATGAGGAATTCTCGGCCCGAAACCTGCTTAATGGTCCACTCTCCGAGGCCCTCGGGGAAGCTAAATTCCTGGTCTCCCAATTGGTGTATGCGCATGCTCTAAAAGTAAGGCAGGCACGTTGGTTGTACATTTGCTGCCGCTATGATTATTCAAATTTCGCAGTTCATCCTTGGACTTTCGCTGCTTGTCGTGCTTCACGAACTCGGCCACTTTATTCCCGCAATTGCCTTTCGCACTCGAGTCGAGAAGTTTTACTTGTTTTTTAATCCTTGGTTTTCGCTTTTTAAAACCAACATTCGCGGAACCGAGGTCGGCATTGGCTGGCTCCCCCTGGGGGGCTACGTCAAAATTGCCGGCATGGTCGACGAGTCCATGGACACCGACGGGCTCAAGGAAGAGCCCAAGCCCTACGAATACCGCAGCAAGAAGCCATGGCAGCGCCTCATCATTATTATGGGCGGAGTCATCGTGAACTTCTTGGTCGCGGTGATCATTTATGCAGGCATGGGCTCCTACTACGGCGAGAAGTACGTCGATACCGCCGACCTCAAGGGCGGAATTTGGGCCACCGAAGTCGCTCAGATTATGGGCATCAAGTCGGGAGACGTTCCGGTGGCGGTGGGCGGTCGCGAAATCGCGCGCTTTGACGAGGTCAGTGTCGAAATGCTTTTGAATGCAGGCTCCAACCTCACCGTGCTGCGCGAAGGCGAGCGGGTGGATTTGCCCATAACCTCAGAATTCATTGCCAAGGCCATCGCAGAGAAGGCCCCGTGGATGTTTCCGCGAGTTCCCTACGTGGTTAAGGAGTTTGCGCCAGGAAGCCCCGCTGAAAAGTCCGGAATGCAAAAAGGCGACGCCCTCGTGGCCCTTAACGGCGAGGAGCTGGTCTACTTTGACGAGTACCTCGAGCGCATCCCCAAGCTGTCGGGAACGGAAGTAACGGTGACCGTGGATCGGGGTGGCCAGCGCCTTGATTTGCCCCTGCGTGTGAGCGACGAAGGCAAAATGGGAGTCTACTATCAAGATAATTTGGCCGCCTTCTTCCCGGTGAAGACCGACCAGCACGGCGGCTTTGAGGCCCTGACCTACGGATGGAGTCGTGCGGTATCGACTCTTTCTTCTTACGCACGGCAGATCAAGCTGATTTTTCAGCCCGAGACGGGTGCCTACAAAGAGGCGGGCGGATTTTTGACCATCCTTAAGCAGTACCCCAGCACTTGGGATTGGGAGCATTTCTGGGGGTTCACGGCCTTTTTGAGTCTTGCCCTTGCCTTTCTAAACGCCTTACCCATTCCGGCTTTGGACGGAGGGCATGCGGTTTTTGCCATTATCGAGTGGGTAACGGGGCGTGCTCCGAGCACCCGAGTAATGGAGGTTGCCCAAATGATTGGGTTCTTTTTGCTGCTTACGCTTATTGTTTTGGCCAACGGCAACGACCTGCTCAAGGCCCTTGGGCTGTAGCGCAGCTCAGCTGCTTACAACGAGCAGTTAGCAGCCAGTAACTAGTTGCTGGGCCTTAGCCCAGGGCTACGTCCAGAGACATCATGACGGCAAAGCCCGCGATGAATCCGAGGGTGGCAATGTCGGTGTACTTGTCTCGCTGGGTTTCGGGAATTACTTCTTCAACGACTACGTAAATCATTGCTCCGGCCGCAAAGGCTAGGGCGAAGGGAAGCACCGGCTGCATGTAGAGCACGGCAACCGCACCAACCACCCCGGCGACGGGCTCGACGATGGCAGAGAGTTGTCCGTACCAAAAACTGCGAAAGCGCGACACGCCCTGGCGGCGAAGCGGGAAGGCCACCGCAACCCCTTCGGGGAAGTTTTGAAGACCAATTCCAATGGCGAGGGCAACGGCCGCCCCGAGGGAGGCTCCGTCGATTCCAGCGGCGTAGGCACCAAAGGCAACACCCACGGCAAGGCCTTCGGGAATGTTGTGCAGGGTGATGGCCAGCACCAGCAGGGTCGTTGGCTTCCAGTCGGTTTTAACGCCTTCGACTTCAGAGGGGCCAAAGTTGATGTGCAGGTGGGGAATCAGTTTGTCAAGGCCAAACAAGAACAGGGAGCCGGCAAGGAATCCGAGTACCGGCGGCACCCAGGGAATGTAGCCCTGAGCCTCCGACATTTCGATGGATGGGGCGAGCAGGCTCCAGTAGCTTGCGGCAATCATGACTCCGCCCGTGAATCCGAGCATTCCATCGAGTACTCGGCGCGGAATTTCTTTGAATAAAAAAACCAAGGCGGCGCCCGACGCGGTGACCAGCCAGGTGAAGGTGGTCGCCAAGAAGGCAAGCAGTACCGGATGGTATTGGCTAAGCGTTTCTAAGAAAGCGTTACTCATAGTGCGTATCAAAGGTACGTCGCGAAATTTTGCCCTAGGTTTGCCTTATGGTGGCAAGGGTACAGGCGGAATTTGACCTTCCGGAGGGCAAATCAGTTTTTTTTGCGAGTGATCTGCACTTGGGCGCACCCAATGCTGTAGCCAGCGCAGAGCGCGAACGCGCCTTTGTAGCCTGGATGGATTCCGTGAAGCCCCGCGCTGCGGCGCTCTACCTCGTCGGCGACGTTTTTGACTTTTGGTTTGAATACCAGCATGCCATACCCAAGGGCTTTGCCCGCCTTCTGGGCCGGCTGGCACAGTGGTCCGACGAGGGCATTCCTATTTATCTGTTCACGGGCAACCACGATCTATGGATGCGTGACTATTTTACCAAAGAGTTTGGAATTCAGGTGTTTCACGAACCCGTTCGCCATGTTTGGGGCGGTCGACACTTGGTTATAGGCCATGGAGACGGCCTTGGTCCGGGCGACAACGGGTACAAGCTTTTAAAGCGGGTGTTTAGGTTTCAACCCTTTCAAACGCTGTTTCGATGGCTGCACCCCGACCTTGGAATTGGCTTGGCGTCTTGGCTTTCGCGCGGCAGCCGCGCCCGTACCGGGCAGGGGGATTATACGATGAGCGACGTCCGCAAAGAGGCGATTTACCTCTGGGCTGAGCAAGCTCATGCTGCCTGCCCCGCCGACTATTGGATTTTTGGCCACCGGCACTACCCTGTGAAGGCCCAGTTTGATGACGGCCAGGGCACCTACGTGAATTTAGGCGACTGGATCAAGTGGCGAAGCTGGGGGGAGCTGACGGAGACGTCTTTGGAGCTACACTAAAAAAGAAACCCCCGGCGAAGGCCGGGGGTTTTTTCGTTTAAAACGGTTCCGAAAAAATTACTTCTTCGCGGCAGCGTATCGCGTCGCGACTTCGCCCCAATGGATGGCGTTGAAGAAGGCGTTGACGTAGTCGGGGCGGCGGTTTTGGTACTTTAGGTAGTAGGCGTGTTCCCAGACGTCGAGGCCGAGGATAGGAGTTCCTCCGCATCCTACGCTAGGCATAAGGGGGTTGTCTTGGTTGGCCGTAGAGCAGATTTCGAGTTTGCCGGCGCTATTGACGCAAAGCCAAGCCCAGCCTGAACCGAAGCGGGTGGCAGCGGCCTTGGCGAAGGCCTCTTTGAAGGCGTCAAAGCTTCCGAAGGTGGCCGTGATGTCGGCGGCGAGGTCTCCGGTGGGCAGTCCACCTCCGTTGGGGCTCATGAGCGTCCAAAACATGCTGTGGTTGTAGTGGCCTCCGCCGTTGTTGCGCACGGCAGGTACGTCGCTGTGCTGCTTCATCAGGTCCTCGAGGCTCTTGCCGGCCATGGGCGTTCCTTCGACGGCGGCGTTGAGGTTGTTGACGTAGGCCTGGTGGTGCTTGCCGTGGTGAATTTCCATGGTCATGGCATCGATATGCGGCTCTAACGCGCTGTGGGCGTAGGGAAGATTGGGTAGGGTAAACATAATGTTTGGGGTAAAGCGTTTAAAACGTAGTTTGTCAAATAGGCATCACAAAAATAGGGCCTAGGCTTGGGACCCGGCATTAACTTTAGCATCGATGGCAGGTACTATTTCGGATTCCGCCCGGATTGCGGTGTACAGCGCTTCAGCCGGGGCGGGTAAAACCTTTAGGTTGGCAGTGGAGTACGGGTCAGCGGCCCTGTCGCAGCCCGACGATCCCAAGGATTTTAGGCGCATACTAGGACTCACCTTCACCAACAAGGCAGCGCATGAGATGAAGGAGCGGGTTTTGCGCACCCTGCAGAACGTGGTGCAGGATGCTGACGCGTTAGAGGACCCCATTGCCAAGGAGATGGCCAGGCTTCTGGATGTCAATGGCGAAGAGCTTCGGCGCCGTGCCGCGGCAGTGCTGAGCGAAATGCTTCACGACTACGGCTCGGTTTCGCTGGGCACCCTAGACCAGTTTACCCACCGTCTGGTGCGGACTTTTGCCATTGAATTGGGCCTGCCCAGCCAGTTTGAGGTGGAGCTCGACGACGACTACTTGCTCGACTTGGCTGTTTTTGAGTTGATGGCAGACCTGGGCAGTGATTCTGCCCTGACTTCGCTCGTGCTGGATTTTGCCAGGGCCAACCTCGAAGACGATCGCCAGGGTGACGTGTTTGACGCGCTCAAGTCCATGGCGAAGCACTTGAGCAAGGAGGCCTCGAACCAGGCCGTTGCGGCCTTGCGGGAATGGGATTTGCAGCGCCATCAGACGCTGCAGCTGAGCCTTCGGGCGAAGGCCTTGGATCTGCGCAAGCAAATGAGGTCCGCATCGCCAAAGCTCATTAAGCTGCTGGCAGAGCTGCCGGCGGAGTCGGTGAATCGCCCCGACTACTACGCCAGCTATTTTAAGAAGCTGCGCAAGGCCGACGCCAAGTTGTGGGTGCCCGGCACCCATGTGAGCAAGTCACTGATGGGAGACCCGGTTGCCATTCTCAAGGTGGCGGGTCAAAAAAATTCCGCACTAAGGGCGCAGGCTGAGGATGTTGTGGGCAGAATGAAGGCCCTGCTTGGCGACCCGCTGGAGACGGCCCTTGACGGGGTGGTTCTGGACCTGCTGCGCCGGCACGACCGAAGCGCTTCGGTGCTGAGTGAGCTTGCTCGACGCCTCGAGGATGTGCTCGACCGACTGCGCGTGCAGCCGATTTGGAAGTTTCAGCCCCTGATTCACCACGAGCTGCGCGACCAGCCAGCCAGCTACCTTTTTGAGCGATTGGGGGAGCGTTACAGCCGCTTTTTGGTGGATGAAGCTCAAGACACCTCGCGCATGCAGTGGGCGAATTTATGGCCGCTTATGGAGCATGCCTTGACGGGTCGCGAGGCGGGTGCTGGGGCCATGCTGGTGGGCGACGGCAAGCAGAGTATTTACCGATGGCGAGGGTCGGATGCCGAAGAATTTTTGGATTTGGTCGCTCGCGCCAAAGTGGGGCAGAGTCCGTCGGATGAATTCCCGGGCTTGGAGGGGATGTCGGGATTTGTTCCCTTGGCAGACAACTGGCGCAGCCGGCACGAAATTGTGGAGTTCAACAATCGGCTCTTTACCTCGCTTGCGGGCCGCATGGGCCAAGAAGACCATCGAAGTGCTTATGCCGAGGCGGCTCAGACCCCCAAGGGCGCCGAGGGCGGATTCGTTCAGCTTCGTGCCTTGACGGGCGAGGACCGCGAAGAGCTCGATGCCCTGGTGCTCGATGCCTTAGTCGCCGACGTGAAGAATCGCCACGCAGCGGGTTGGGATTGGGGATCTATGGCAGTACTAATGCGCCGCCGGGCCGAGGGTCGAATTGTTGCGGAGCGTTTTGCGGCCGAAGGAATTCCGATTTTGTCGTCGGAGCTGCTGGCCGTGACGGGTTCTGCCTCGGTTCAGTTGATGGCGGCCTTGTTTCGCTGGATGCTTCGCCCCGGGGAGCCAGAGCGAGAGTGGGAGGTGCTGCGCGGCCTTCGACGCGCCGGCGTCTGGAAGGTAGGCGTCCAGGAGTGGCTCGAGACGGGCCAATCCCGGCGGGTGGTCACGGGGATTCCCAGGCCCGAACCCTTTGAAAACGTACTTAAACGCTTGATTCCGAATTGGCATCCCGCGGTGGCTTGGCGGCTAAGCCTTTATGAAATGGGAGCCTACACCTCAAGGGTGCTGGGCTTTAATGCCGACGCGGACGCCTTTGTGATGCGCATGCTGGACGCTATGCTGGACTTCTCCAAGCGCCAAGTGAATCGTTTAGAAGCGTTTATGGAGGAGTTTGAACGGCGCGCGGACACGTGGAGCGTTTCGGCTCCTGCGGGCGCAGACGCGGTGGAGTTGCTGACCATCCACAAGGCCAAGGGATTGGAGTTTCCCATAGTCTTCGTTCCTTGGGCTCAGCTGGATAACCCAAGGCTTGACCCGGTTTGGCTGGATCCGCGCGGAGTGCTGGGCAAGGGCATTGATTTACCGCCCTCGTCCTTGGTTTCGCTTTCTAAATTCAGCAGCTACGACGGACTTCTCGACGCGGTGGCGCAGCGATGGCCGGCCTATGGCGCGAGCGTTCAGCAGGCCGTGGAGCGGGCATCCTTTGACGACGCCAATCTTCTTTATGTGGCCACCACAAGGGCCGTGGACGAGCTTTGGGTTTATTTTGACCCCAAGAAGGGCTACGGAGGCTGGTGGAAGGACTATGCCGACTCCGAGCTTCAGTCGGGTCAGGCCCGGCAGCCCGGCGAGGGACTGTGGGCTTGGGGCAGCAGCCCGGTTCCGGGCGAGCGAGAGCTCCCGGCAGCGAGTTGGAATCAGTCCATTGTGCGCAACCGAGACTGGACCAGCACCGTGCGGCTTGCCCGAGCCCGAGACGAGGAGCCCGAGCAGCGCTTTGGCAACGCCCTGCACGCCGCCCTGGAGCGCATTCGCGATCCCCGGGATGCATCCACGGCAGCCTATGCCGCCGCCGAACGGCACCAGCTCGATGCGGCAGAGCGCGATCGCCTGGTGGAGACCCTGGCGCGGGCGATTAAGGGCCCGGAACTGCAGGAATGGTGGTCCGCCCAAGAAACCTACACCGAACGCAGTTTGCTTCACGAGGGCGGGGTGCTGCGACCCGACCGAATTTACCGCCGCGCCGACGGACGCTGGGTGGTCGCCGACTACAAAACGGGGGCTCCAAAGCCCGAGCACGAGGCACAGGTGCGCCAGTACGCCGAGCTATTGGAGCCGGTCCTGGGAGAGCGTCCGCTGCCTGTGGTCTTGTACCTTCGCGAAACCGAAATCCTAGTCCATGAATTCCCGTGAATCCTTCTACCAACGCCTGCGCGACGAGCTAAAGTCCGTCGAGGAGCAGGGCCTTTTTAAGCGCGAACGCATCATCGCCTCTCCGCAGGACGCGGTCATAACCCTGGCCGACGGTTCCGAGGTCCTGAATTTTTGCAGCAACAACTACTTGGGGCTCAGCAGCCATCCGGACGTGGTGGCCGCCGCGCACGCCACTCTTGACCAGCGCGGATTTGGTTTGAGTTCCGTGCGTTTTATTTGCGGAACGCAGGATATTCACAAGCAGCTTGAAGGCCGTTTAGCGAAGTTTTTGCACACCGAAGACACGATTCTGTACGCCGCCGCATTTGACGCCAACGGCGGACTTTTTGAGCCCCTGCTCGGCGAAGAGGACGCCATCATCAGCGACAGCCTCAACCATGCGTCGATTATTGACGGGGTCCGCCTTTGTAAGGCCCAGCGGTACCGCTACGCCAACAACGACATGGCCGACCTCGAGGCGCAGCTCAAGGCCGCAGACGCGGTAGGAGTCCGCAGTAAGATTATTGTTACCGACGGGGTGTTTTCGATGGACGGCTACGTGGCCCAGCTGGACCAAATTTGCGATTTGGCCGACCAATACGACGCCTTAGTCATGGTAGACGAGTGCCATGCCACGGGCTTTATCGGCGCCACAGGACGCGGATCCATGGAGCTGCGCGGCGTGCTCGGCAGGGTAGATATCATCACCGGAACCCTCGGCAAGGCCCTGGGCGGCGCCATGGGGGGCTTCACCACCGGCCGCAAGGAATTGATTGAAATGCTTCGCCAGCGTTCGCGGCCCTATTTGTTCAGCAACAGCCTTGCTCCGTCTATCGTGGGGGCATGCCTCGCGGTGCTGGATTTGCTCGAAGGCAGTACCGTATTGCGCGACCGCCTCATGAGCAATGTGGCTCGCTTCAAGCAGGGTTTGCGCTCGGTCGGGCTCGAGTTTAAAGACGGTGAGGCCGCCATTGTGCCGGTCATGCTTTATGATGCAGCCCTGGCCCAGCGCTTTGCCGACGCCCTTTTGCTGCGCGGAATCTACGTTATCGGGTTCTTCTACCCGGTGGTGCCCAAGGGTCAAGCGCGCATTCGCGTGCAGCTTTCGGCGGCCCACAGCCCAGAGCATATTGATAAGGCAGTGGCGGCTTTTGCCGAGGTGGCTAAGGAGCTAAGGGCCTAAGGCTCTATATTAGTAGCCAATACTAAAACCCCTTCTCGCATGCGCAAGCACTTCGCCATTCTCGTTTCGGTCTTCTTTTTCTGGGGTTTTGTTGCCGCGAGCAACGACATTCTGATTCCGGTCTTTCAAAGCAAGCTGGGTTTGGAGCAGTGGCAGAGCCAAATGATTTCTTTTATTTTTTATGTGGCATACACCGTGGGAGCCTTGGGCTACCTGCTGCTCACCCGCCTTTGGGGCAAGGATTTGGTAGCCACCGTGGGCTATGGAAGGTCGTTGGGCATCGGACTGTGGTTGAGTGCCTTTGGAACCCTGCTTTTTATTCCGGCAGCTAATCAGGCTTCGTTCCCCCTGCTGCTCGCCGGTCTTTTGGTGGTCGGGCTGGGCTTTAGCCTTCAGCAATCCGTGGCAAATCCGCTCGCGATTGCGCTAGGCAGTGCAGACACGGGCTCGCAGCGCCTAAGCATGGCCGGAGGCGTCAACAATTTAGGGACCACCCTCGGCCCCCTGGTGGTAAGCATTGCCATTTTTGGCATTGGAGCGACGGGCGAGACGGCCCTTGATATTGAAGCGGTGAAGCTGCCCTATCTCGCGCTGGGTGTTTTGTTTACCCTATTTGGCTTCATTTTTTGGCATTCGGATTTTGGCAAGCCCGCTGCGGTTGACGCTCAGGCAAAGGATGAGGTCGCGGCACCGTCAGGCACCCTAGGCCTGCCCCAGGTATGGATGGGCATGATTGCAATTTTTGTGTATGTGGGCGTGGAGGTTTCTACGGCAAGCAATCTACCCGCCTATCTTGAGAAGTTTCACGGCATTGCCCTGCACGAAATCGCACCCTATGTTTCGCTTTATTGGGCTTCGCTCATGATTGGTCGATGGACAGCGGCCTCGGGCGCCATGGGGCTCAAGGGTTCGATGCGGCAGCTGTTGCGCTGGCTTATGCCCTTGGCGGCTTTTGCGGTTTTTTTGGTAGTAAACAGTGCGGCCGGCCACAATGCAGTTGCCTTTATACCCTACCTCGCTGCAATTGCGCTGCTTACTATTCTGGACTGGAGCACTAAGGGCAACCCGGCGCGCCAGCTTCTCTACTACTCCATCGCGGGCGCAGCGGCGTTGATTGTCGGCATGACTGCCGAGGGTAGTCTTGCCATTTATGCTTTTTTGAGTGTCGGACTTTTTGCCTCGACCCTGTGGCCCTGCATTTTTACCCTGGCGATTACGGGCCTTGGCGGACGTACCGCGCAAGCTTCTAACGCTTTGATCATGATGATTATGGGCGGCGGCGTAGTAAGTCTCTTGCAGGGGTATTTGGCAGACGATGCGCTGCTTGGACTGCGCCAGTCTTTTTGGGTCGGCGTCCTGTGCTTTGCCTACCTAGGCTTTTATGCCTTGTCGGTTTCGAATGCGCTCAAGGCCCGCGGAATAGACCTCGAGAAGCTCGCGCCAGAGGGCGGGCATTGATGGTTTAGGCCACAGAATCTTCTTTTTTTTACCGTATTGGGCGGACTTTTTGCCTTTTTAGGTCATTTTTGCCCGATTTTACCCTGAAATCGGTTAATTATGCCCTCCAATGGGGGGGGGGGGTGAGTCCAATGTATATTAGCAGTGGTTTGGAGTGAGGCAGCCTTTGGCGGCTTTACTCATTGGTTGG
>DBBY01000061.1 GCA_002292855.1 Flavobacteriales bacterium UBA972
GTTGGGCAGAAGCTGCGCTGCATCTAGAGAGCTTCCCGAGGCCGTAGTCCGCCAAATCCAGATGCCTGCGGCAGGCGATAAAAGTTGCCTTTGCTGGGAATCGGGGTTGAATCGGTAGGACTGCACGCTCCCAGCCGTGTAGGCAAAGGGTGCGTCGGCCTGAACCGACAGGTAGTCAATCCATGCCTTGGCCGCGGGATTTGCGCTTCGCTCCAGGGTAACATTGGCCTTCGCCCAGCTGGGGCCCGTTGCCACCTGGGTCCAGGATTGGCCAATCTGACGCGCAAAGGTTTCGCCGTTAACACCTGAAACGGTCTGCAGCCCGACGGATCCAATGAATCCCTGACCGGTACGAAGCTCCAATTTGGGTCCCGATGAGGTAGTCCTCCCGGCTGCCGCCAGCACAAAATAGGCCGTCGACTGGCCGTCCAAACGGTCAAGACCGAGGTCTATTTCGCGGCTCAGGGTAAAGTCCAAAAGTTCCCCAAACCAAGCCCGGCCGCTGCCCACGAGGTTGGATTCGTCCAATTCATGCCAAAACACGTGATGGTATCGGCTAACCGTCTGCGGGCTTGAGGGCTGGACCGCATAGGGGGCAATGCGCGATCCGCCCTCGGTGGTGGTGGCAAAATAGGTCTGGCGGCTTGCATAGGGGTTGGTCGAGCGCGACCACCGGTTGCCGATGCTGTCGATGATCCATCGGTGCGGACTTTGCCCTAAAAAGTATAGGTATTCCGCAGCACCCAGAAGCCCGTCTCCACCGTCTTCAACTCGAATGGGCAGGGGCGACAAGTCTCTGGCCTCGCCAGAACTGGCATTTACTTCACTCATGGCGCCCGACTGGCGACCCCAGATTCCCAATTTTGACGACTCAAAGGGAGGACTTCCAATGCCTAATTGTTCTAAATCCGCTCCGCTTAGGCGGTAAATAAAATCCTCGTCGGTAAAAACCTCGGCCCATTGCCCTTTGCTTAACACGGAATTTGAGGGCCATGACTGTGCTTCTAGCTGCGAATAGACTGCAGAAGACCAGACAATAAGGGTCCACAAAATCGGACGTAAAAGCTTCATGATGCGTTCAAAGTTCGTAAACTTCAACGCGCATTTTTAGAAAAACGTTCAACAATCCTCGGAAAATCGTATAATTGTGGCTTCAAATGATGCCTCACTCCATGGCCCTAAGACGCCTTATCGCGGTCGCCCTGTTCCTAGGATGCACTTGGCTAACCCAAGCGCAAGACCCCCATTTTACCCAGTACTACGCCAATCCGTTGTACTTGAACCCAGCGTTTGCAGGGGTTAAGCAGTGCCCTCGGGTCACTACGAACTACCGCAACCAGTACCCAACCTTAGGCGTTTACCAGACTTTTTCTGCGTCCTACGACCAGTACGTAGACGGCTTAAATGGCGGACTCGGATTCATGATTATGCAGGATGAAGCGGCAAACGGTGACCTGTCGCTGACGGAAGTATCGGGCATTTACTCCTACCACCTGCAGGTCAACAGGGATTTCATGGTTCTTTTTGGAGCTCAGGCGACCTTTCGCCAGCGCTCGCTGAACTGGAACAACCTCACCTTCCCCGACATGATTGATCCCTTCTTTGGTTTTGTCAAGCCGACCAACGAGATCCGTCCTGACGAAACCACGGTACAGCAAATCGACTTGAGCTTCGGAATGCTCGGCTTTACCGAGAACTTCTACGTCGGCGCTTCGGCCCACCACGTTACCCAGCCCAATGAGGCCTTCTTAAGCACCTCCACCCTACCCATAAAGGTGACCGCGCAGGCGGGTGCAACCATTCCCATCGGGCGCAAAAGGCTCTACAACGACCTTGACAATTTATTGATTCCCAATATTGTTTACCAAACTCAGGGCGGAGCACACCACATGACGGCGGGTGTTTCGTTCAACCGTGGTCCCCTCACGGGCGGGCTCGGCTACCGCCAGGCTCTGGGTGTAGTGAGTACGAATCCCGACGCGCTCATTGCCATCATCGGCATTGCCCCCAACGACGTGCCTTGGCAGTTCGGGTATTCCTACGATTATACCATTTCTGCCTTAGGAAACGTTATGGGTGGAGCGCATGAAGTCTCTCTTGCCTACCAGTTCCCCTGCAGAAGCCGCCGAGCGCGCTCGAGCGAAGTGAAATGTCCTAAATTCTAACCTTCCCAATAATGAAGCGTTCCATCCTTTCTTCCATCACCGCCTTAGGCGCGCTGGTTTTACTAGCCTCGGGTTGTGCCAAAACAAGTTCCAATACCACGGGTATGGCGCTCAACGACCGCAAAAACGGGGGCTTTCAAATTAATCTTGGCTACAAAGGCCAAGAGACCGGCCCTGGCCTGGTCTTCATCGAGGGCGGAACCCTAACTATGGGACGCGTAGAAGAAGACGTGCTGCGGGACTGGAACAACCAACCACGCCGCGTTACGGTATCTTCTTTTTACCTGGACGAGAACGAGGTAACCAACGCAGACTACCGCGAGTACCTCTACTGGCTTCGCCGAGTGTACGACTACGACTACTACCCCCAAATTTACCAGTCCGCACTGCCCGATACCTTGGTATGGCGCGACAAGATGGGACTGAACGACATGTATGTGGAGAACTACCTCCGCCACCCTGCCTACAATTTTTACCCTGTAGTTGGGGTTAACTGGGAGCAGTCCATGCGTTTTTGCCAATGGCGGACCGACCGGGTGAACGAGCAGATTCTAATCGACAAGGGCATCCTTACCGTGATGAATACTCAGGCCGACGACCAAAACTTCAACTCTGAGGTATACCTCTACAAGCAGGGCGAATACACCCAGCAAAACCGCAAGGGCCTCAAGGACCTTAGCCCTGCGCAGGTTTATGGCAAAGAAGGCCGCCCAGCCCGCATCGAAGACGGAATCCTTCTGCCAAAGTACCGCCTCCCGACCGAAGCGGAGTGGGAATATGCCGCCTACGCCGAGATTGGCCAGCGCGTGTACAACCGCCAGGTTGACCGCAACAAGTACACTTGGAACGGTACGTCTTTGCGCAACAGCGATAAAAAAGTTCAAGGAGATATGCTGGCCAACTACAAGCGCGGTGCAGGCGACAACATGGGCTTAGGCGGATACCTCAACGATCAGGCTAACATCACCATGCAGGTGAAGTTCTACCCCCCTAATGACTTTGGCTTGTATGATATGGCAGGCAACGTGGCCGAATGGGTGCTGGACGTGTACCGTCCGCTTTCGGGCCAAGACATGGACGACCACCGCCCATTCCGTGGAAATGAGTTCAAAACCTTTGACGACAACTACGAAGGCCTAGGAGAGCTTGCTGTGCTTACGGAGCCACAGTACGATCGCAATGCCAACGGAGACAGTGTTCTAACGCGCCTGCCCGGTCAGTTGCCGCAGCGTTCCGTTACCGTCGAAGAGAACCTCAAGCGCCGCAACTACCAGAAGTCTGACTACCGCGACTTCTTAGACGGTGACGTAGAATCATCGCTGAACTACCGCAATGCCGGCGAAGAAGAGACGGGCGATCAAATGTACCGCTACGGCGAAACTACCCTAATTGGCAATACGACAAGGGTATACAAGGGCGGCTCTTGGCGCGACCGCGCATACTGGCTGTCGCCAGGTTCACGCAGGTACCTCGAGCAAGACCAAGCTACGGACTACATTGGTTTTCGCTGTGCTATGGACCGTGTTGGATTCCAAAACGAGTCAAGCAAGCGCACGAAGTCTTCGCCCAAGCCGAAGCCTGACAACTTCGTTCGCTACCGTCCTTAGAAGACAGCATGAATGATTGGTATGCGCGCTTTGATGCGCGTGTAGGAGTCTGCACCGACAGCCGTACACTGGCCAGGGGGCAGATTTTTTTTGCCCTTCGCGGAGGGAATTTCAACGGGAATTTATTTGCACCGAAGGCGCTCGAACTGGGTGCTTCTGCCGTGGTAGTCGATCAAGCAGTCGAGGGTCTTGACCCCTTGGATGCGCGTGTGATTCGGGTTCCTAATGCCCTTAAAGCCATGCAGGAGCTCGCGCTTCACCATCGGCGGACCTGGGCTAAGCCTTTAGTAGGCCTAACGGGGAGCAATGGCAAGACCACTGCCAAGGAGTTGTTTGCGCACGTTCTGCGGCAGAAGTACCGGGTGCATGCCACCCAGGGCAATTTCAACAACCATATTGGGCTGCCGCAAACCCTACTGGGCCTGCTCCCGGAGCACGAACTGGCCGTTATTGAAATGGGCGCCAACCACCAGGGTGAAATCGACGAACTTTCGCGCATTGCCGAACCGAACCTTGGCTACATCACCAACTTTGGACTTGCACACCTCGAGGGATTTGGCGGGCCCGAAGGCGTCGTGAAGGGCAAGTCAGAACTCTACCGCTACCTGCACTCTTCTCAAGGAAGCTCCTTGGTCTACTTTGATGACGCAAGGCAGATGGCCGAAAGCCACGAACCCCGAATCATTTTTGGGGAATCCTGCCGTTTTGAGGCCAACGAAGTCGGCGAACTGGCCGTCGAATGGAACCAAGTCCGCGCCCAAAGCCACTTAATCGGCGCTTTTCACGACCGAGCGCTCGCTGCATCCATTGCCCTAGGCCAGTATTTTGGACTGAGTGATGCCCAAATCGCAATGGGCATCGAGGCCTACCAGGCCCAAAACAACCGCGGCGAATGGCGCCAACTGAGCCGTTACCGGGTTTTTATGGACGCATACAACGCCAACCCCAGCAGCATGGAGGCCAGTTTAAGGAATGCCGCCCCCCGTTTAGACAGCAAAAGCACCCTTTATGTGGCGGGCGACCTTTTTGAATTGGGCGATTACGCCGCCGCTGCGCACCAGCAGATGGTGGACCTGATGCTTGAACTAGGAATTTCTGACGCCATACTCGTGGGTCCCATTTTTGGGGCCTGCACGCACCCCTACCGCTCGGTGACCAGCACCGAAGAACTCATGGCGGTATGGAAAAAAAGTCCGCCCCAGGCCAAGACCCTATGGTTTAAGGGTTCCCGAGGAATGGCACTTGAGCGCCTACTGAGCGTTTTGGAATAATTGAAGCGCTTAGCTAGAGCGCAAAGCGGATGCCGGTTGACATCGTCAGCCAAAGAGGGTATTCTCGGTAGGCATTCACTGGATTTACCTCAAACTCCGAAAAGGCATTGTCTAGCCCAATTAGGCCAAACCAACTCCAGTTTTCATTGAGCTTGATGGATGGACCCAATTCGATGCCCGCAGAGGTCAGGGTTGAGGCCACTCCGTCAGAACTGCCGTCGCGCTGCACCGACTGCAGGCGTCGGTAGGCTATGGGAACCCATACCTCAAGAGTGGTTTCGTCACTGATTTCGGTCTTAAACCCAAGGCGTCCGCGAAGCATGAGGTAGTTGCTCTGCGTCCTAACCATGTTGTCTAGGTCGGCCCCCTGGCGGTAGGCAAAGTTGCTTTGCGCCGCGTCAAGGCCTAATCTAAAGTTCTTTAGGGTACCGTTTATGGAGAGTCCGTATGCGCCGCCCAGGCCACCGCGAAAGACGTCGGTTAAGTCGGGCTGCTCGCCAACCACCTCGGCTACGGTGCGCCTAAAAACGGTATTGGCCTGAACGTAGGGGGCTACCGAAAAATTGCGCTCGCGCACGTCGCTGTCGGTATAAAAAACCTGGGCAGCAAGGGAGGTGCAGGCAAATAGGCCTGCCAGGATCAAGATATGCTTTGCCATTTTTGCTCGAATGCGTGGAGTAAGTTAGGAATTCCCGAAGGCTTTTTGCCGCCCGCAGAGGCGTAGAATGCTTGGCCGCCGCCGCCGCCTTCGATGTGGTGGCCGAGTTCGCGAAGCCAATTGCCGGC